>JADZDA010000098.1 GCA_020851255.1 Burkholderiales bacterium
TATTTCGCCGCGCCCTGAGCCACGTCCATCACCCGAGAGACCGACGACCGGTCCGCAACTTCACAGGAGTCTCGCATGTTCTCCAAGATCCTCGCCGCCGCCCTGACGCTCGCCGCGGCGACGCCCGCTCTGTCCCAGGACGATCCCTTTGCTGTCGACGCCAACCCCTACGTCCAGCTCTACGCGCGGCGCGTCGACGTCGCCAAGGTGCAGGTCGAAAAGCAAGAAGCACAGGTGCGCTTCGACACCGACCAGCTCACGATGACCCAGTACCTGGCGGATCGCAACGCCGCCTCCAAAGAAGAGCTGCGGCGTGCCCAGCTCGCCCTGGCGCTGTCGCAGGCGGCGCTGCGCGAGTCGAAGTTCCTGGTCGGCGAGGCCGAGGCCACCCTGCAGATCGCCCGCGTGCGCATCGGCGGCGGCCAGGACATGCCGATTTGTTTGAAGTGATCTAGTCTAGAGGTACGGTGCCAGCAGCCGCACCACTCCGTCCCGTAGCTTGACGGGGTAGCTGCGGCGTTCGACCTCGACGAGTCGCAGGCGGCGCGCCGCCTTGAGCTTGGCGTCGAAGATCTCGCCGAGTCGGCCGGCCAACGCCTTGCCGTAGCATTCGACGTTGAGCTCGAAGTTGAGCCGCAGGCTGCGCGCGTCCCAGTTGGCCGAGCCGATGAAGGCCCAGGCGTCGTCGATGATCATCATCTTGGTGTGATCAAAGGGCGGCTTGGCGAGATACACGATGCAGTTGCGCCGCAGCACCTCGGGCAGTACCGCCATCGCCGCCCACTCGACGAGGCGGACGTTGTTGCGCTCGGGCAGGATGATCTCGACGCGCACGCCGGCGAGCGCCGCCACCGCGAGAAACTTGAGCGTCGTCGCCTCGGGCAGAAAATACGGCGTCACGATGCGTATCGACGCGCGGGCCGCGCTGATCGCCCCGAAGATCGTCCAGAGGATCTTCTCGAAGTCCCGGTCCGGCCCGTCGAGGACGCCGCGCGCCAGCACGTCGCCGTCGGGGATCGGCGCCAGCGGCGGCAGCCAGGCGTCGCCCGAGAGCACCTCGCGCGTCGTGAACACCCAATCCTCGACGAAGGCCTGCCGGAGATGCCCGACGACCGGTCCCTCGACGCGAAAGTGCAGATCCTGGATGGGCCGCGGATAGGCGCGCGCGAGATAATTCTCCTGGCGGATGTTCATGCCGCCCGTGAAGCCGATCCGTCCATCGACGACGAGGATCTTGCGGTGACTGCGCAGGTTGAGCGCCGCGATGCGGCGCGGGCCGAGGCCGGGCAGAAACCGCGCCACCGGCACGCCGGCCTGCTTGAGCGGCTTGACGATCGACGGGACGGAATAGCGCGCGCCGGTGGCGTCGACCAGCACGCGCACCGCGACGCCGCGACGCACCGCCGCCTGCAGCGCCTCGAGAAACTCGCGGCCGGCGTCGTCGTAGTCGAAGATATAGGTCGACAGCGCCACCGAGGTGCGCGCCGCGCCGATCGCCGCGAGCATCGCCGGGTAGGCCTCGTCGCCGTTGACGAGCGGCGTCACGACGTTGCCGGCGGTGAGGCGCGTGCCCGAGGTCCAGTCGCCGAGCTTGGCGAGCCGACCGAGCTCGGTGCCGGGCGGCAGCGCGTCGCCGACGAGGCTGGCGCCAGGAGTAGCCGGCAGCTCGCGCGCCCCCTCGGTGCGCATGAGGTGCACGGCTTTGCGTCGGATGCGGTTGATGCCGAGCAGGTAGTAGAGGACGGTGCCGATGATGGGCGAGAGCCAGATGAGTCCGACCCAGCCGATCGTCGCGCGCGGCTCCTCCTTGGTCAACACGCAATGGATCGACGCCGCGAGAGCCGTCAGGACGTGGGCGACGGCGACGATCTCGGCCCAGATCGACACCGATGTCGTGACGGCGTCGCTCACCGCCGCGTCTCCGCCGGAGCGCCCGCCACGGCTGCTTCGTAGAGGTGATAGGCCGAGCGCTGCATCCCGAGCCGCTCGTAGACGCCGATCGCCGGAGCATTGTCCCGCTCGACGTAGAGCCGCACGAGTCGGCTGCCCGTACGGTGCGCCTGCGCATGGACGTGCTCATAGAGCGCACGGAACACGCCGCGCCCGCGCGCGTCCCGCTCGACGTAGACGCTCTGGATCCAATGCACGAGTCCGTCGCGCCAGTCGCTCAGCTCGTAGGTCACCATGGTCTGTCCGACGACCCGTCCCGCGAGGACGGCGACGTAGTAGCGGCAGAGCGTCGGACTCGCGAGCGCTCGCGCGACGCCGCGGCGCAGGACGTCGAGGTCGAGCGTGAGGTCCTCGGATTCGGCGGCGAGCGCCCGGTTGAACTCCACGATGACCGGCAGATCGTCCGGCGTCGCCTCGCGTATCAGCACGGGTAGCGTCTCCTTCCTCCGACACGATCCAGCCGACGCGTTCGCGGATGGGACGTCGCCGACTCATGGCGTATGATCGTGGTCTGAGGCTGCCTGAGCCGCCTCGGCTCCCGTCATGATGCCAGCCACGAGAGGAATCGTCATGCTACGACGTTGCCAACAAGGGCTGCTCTCGGCGCTATCGGCCGCGCTGTTGCTCGCGCCGGGCTGTGTGACGGGCGGTGGCGGCGGCGGCGGCCAGGGCGTGATCGCCGTCGGCTCGGTCCTGATCTACAGCCAGATCGCCAAGGACTCCAAGGACGGTAATGCCGGCGCCCGCAGCCTCTGGTGCGGCACCTTGACCCGCGTGCGCGACCAGCTCGCGGCTTGGCAGGGCCAAGGGCACAGCGAGGACGACCTCGTCACCGAGCTGACCCCGGCCGTCGGGCAGCTGGCCCGCGAGAACGGCTACGCCATGCACATGACCCAGGTGCGCATGCTGATCCTCGACGCCGCCCATGTGGAGGCAGATAAATCTGTTGTAGAACAGGAACTTAAAGA
>JADZDA010000099.1 GCA_020851255.1 Burkholderiales bacterium
CCGTGGTCGATCATCTTGCGGAACAGGACGTTGGTCTCGCGCGGACTTCCGAATCCCGCGTAATGGCTGATCGTCCACGGCTTCCTGCGGTAGCCGGAGGCGTCGTTGCCGCGCGTGTAGGGGAACTCGCCGGGGAATTCCGGCGCGGACGCCGTTTCGGCCGCGACGTCGAGCGCTGAATAGACCACCTTGAGCGGCAGGCCGTCCTCGCAGGCGGGTGCCTTCGCGTTGGCCTCGTCGAGTTCCCGGGCGTGCGCGTTGCGCCACGCCGCCTCGGCGATCTGGATGTCTTCCCGCAGCATGCCTCGCCTCCCGCGCAAACGCGCCGGCGCCCACGGCGCAACCGTGGCCCGGCGCTATCCGGAGCGAGTATGGCAAGGCGAATTACATCAACACAAGCGATAAAAACTTATCGAAACGTATCACGAGAGTTGATGAGGCGGTGTGCGGTCCGAGCCGCGATCGGAAGATTTCCGGCCGGGTGCCTGAGGCGGAGCGGCGGACGCGTGGCGGGGGGACGCGACCGGCCGCCGCGGAGGGACGCGACGATCAGCGCGAACCCGGCGTCGCGGCGAGCGTGACCAACGCCGGATCGCCGGCGTGGTCGATCACGATCCGGCGCACCCATTCCTGCCAGGCCGACGCGAACGCACGGCGCTGCGCGTCGTCGGCATCGGGGCGCAGGGCGGCCGCCATCAGCGCGGGCAGCTCCGTCGGCTTCGCGGCGACGTCGGATCGATAGGTCGCAACGACCGCCGCTCCGGTGTCGGTGCGCGTGAAACGCAGATCGCCGTCGATCCGCGCGCCGTAGGTGAGCAGGTTGCGTCGCGCGTGCCGGCCGGCCAGCCCCTTGAAGCCGCCGTCGCCGGCGGCCCCGGTCAGGTAGCCCACCACCGCGCCGACGACGCCGGCGACGCCGTCGCCCTGCGGCTGGCGGACCTCGACGCGGATCTCGCCGCGCCGGGGCAACGCCTCCCCGTAGAGCGCCGCGAGCGCGTTCGCGGTCATCAGGTACGCGCCGGCGACCGTCGGGCACGAGTGGCCGGCGAACTTCACCGCGTCGACGTAGCGGAATTCGACGACGCCGTCGTCGGCGGCACCCAGCGTCCGCGCGAGGGCGTCGTACAGGACGATCGGGCGGACCTGGTCGAAGAAGGCGGGGTGTCGCATCGCGGGGCTCCGTCGTGGGTGCGCGCCGCAACTCGGCGGGCGGGGACAGGCGATGTTGCGCCGGCGGCGTCACGCCGCGCCACGATCCGGATCAAGCGCGCGCGGGGCGGGTATCCTTGCGTCTGGTTCCATCCCCTCGTCCGACGCCAAGACCATGCCCGCGAAGCGATCCGCTGCGAAGCGCCCCAATTTCCTCGTCGTGCTGATCGACGACCTGCGCCACGACGAATTCGGCGCCGGCGGCCATCCGTACCTGCGGACTCCGGCGGTCGACCGGCTCGCCGCCGAGGGCGCGCTGTTCGAGCGGGCGTTCCACACGACGCCGATCTGCTCGCCCAACCGCGCGTCGATCTGGACCGGCCAGTACGCGAGCCGCCACGGCATCATCGACAACGTCGCGCGCGACGCGATGAGCCACCGGCTGCCCAACTACCACCTCGAATTGCAGAAGCTGGGCTACGAGACCGCGCACATCGGCAAGTGGCACATGGGCAACGACGGCATGCCGCGACCCGGCTCCGACACCTGGGTTAGCTACGACGGCCACGGCAAGCTCGTGAACCCGCGGTTGAACCACGGCGGGAAATACGTCGAGCACCAGGGCTACATCACCGACATCATGAACACGCTGGCGCTCGAATTCCTCGGCCGCCGACGCGAGTCCGATCGCCCGTTCTCGCTCGTGTTCGCGCACAAGGCCGTGCACCCCGACGCCGAGCAGGCGGCCGACGGCACGCTCAGGATCTCGGCGCAGGGCGGCTACGTCGTCGCCGAGCGCCACCGCGACCTCTACCGCGACGCCGTCTTCCCGCGCACGCCGAACATGCTCTCGCTGGCCGAAGTCGTCCGCTCCAAGCCGGCCTGGGCCGAGTGCTTCGACATGAAGTCGACCGAGAAGGCGCGCGCGGTGCTCGACGCGCTGCAGGCCGGCACGCAGGAGGAGATCCGCCAGCGCGCGCGGATGATGGCCTCGGTCGACGAGGGCCTCGCCGCGATCCTCGATCTGCTCGAACGCCAGGGCAGGCTCGACGACACCTTCATCGTGTTCCTCGGCGACAACGGCTACTTCTTCGGCGAGCACGGGCTCGGGCCCGAGCGCCGCTTCGCGTACGAGGACGGCATCCGCTCGCCGTTCCTCGTCCGCTACCCGCGCAAGGTGAAGGCGGGGCAGCGGCGTCGCGAGCTCGTGATCTGCCAGGACATCGCACCGACGCTGATCTCGCTCGCCGGCGGCAAGCCCGGGCCGCAGATCCAGGGGCGCTCGCTCCTGCCGCTGTTCGCGCGCGGCGCGAAGACTTCGCGCGCGGGCCTGCGCGCCGACCGGCGCAAGTCGTTCCTGATCGAATACTGGGCCGAGCAGGCGATGCCCTGGCTGGTCGGCATGACCTACAAGGCGGTGCGCACCGACCGCCACAAGTTCATCCACTGGGTGAATCGCGGCCGCGCGGGCGAGCTTGACGAGCTCTACGATCTCGAACGCGATCCCTACGAGCTCGAGAACCTGAACGCGAGTCGCGCGCACGCGGCGGTACGCGAGAAGCTGCGCAAGGAGTTGCGCAAGCTCGTCGCGGACGCCGCGGGGCTCTGACCCCGAATTCCCCTAGTCGACCTTCGCGCCGGCCGCCTTGACGATCGGAACCCAGGAGGCGAGATCGTCGGCGATGACCTTGCCGAACGCCGCCGGCGTCATCGGCGGCGCGAGGTCGAATCCCTGCGGGCCGAGCTTGTCCTTCGCTTCCGCGCTCTGGAAAATCCGGTTGAACTCGGCGTTGAGTTTCGCCACCACGTCGGACGGCGTGCCGGCCGGCGCGACGAAGCCGAACCAGGTGTTGACCTCGTAGCCCTTGATGCCCTGCTCGTCGAGCGTGGGCACGTTGGGCAGCAGCGGCGAGCGCTTCAAGCTCGTGACGCCGAGCGGGCGCACGAGTCCGCCCTTGATCTGGCTGATGACGGTCGGCGTGTTGAAAAAGCCCATCGCGACCTCGCCGGACATCACCGCCTGCACGCCTTGCGGCGCGCCCTTGTACGGCACGTGGGTGAGCTGCGTGCCGGTGACGTTGCCGAACAGCACGCCCGACAGGTGGTGGCTCGTGCCCGCGCCGCCCGACGAGAACGTGAGCTCGCCCGGTTTCGCGCGCGCCGCCGCGACGACATCGAGCGGCGCCTTCGCCGCGCTCGCCGGCGGCACGATCATCACGTTCGACACGCCGCCGACGAAGCCGACCGGCGCGAAGTCCTTGATCGAGTCGTAGCCGGGCTTCGAGTAGATCGCCTGGTTGAACACCAGCGTGCCCTGCGAGGCGAACGCGATCGTGTAACCGTCCGGGGCGCTGCGCGCGAGCTCGGCCATCGCGATCGTGCCGCCGGCGCCGGGCTTGTTCTCGACGACGACCGGCTGGCCGAGCGCCTTGCCGAGTTCGTTGCCCGCGTAGCGCGAGACGATGTCCGCCGTGCTGCCGGCCGCGAGCGGGACGAGCAGCTTGATCGGTTTCGACGGGTAGCCTTGCGCCGCGGCGATGCCGGAGGCGAGCGCGCAGGCGAGGACGACCAGGCAACGCGGCAACAGGGAGGAGTGCGTCATCGAGCTTCGCTTTCGTGGAGAGGTTCGTGGAATGGGAGCGCGGTGGAACCCGGGCGGAACGCGGGGCGGAGGAACGCGCGGCGCAACGTGCGTCGAGCGCTCAGTCCTGCAGGCCCCAGAGCACGACCTCGGCGCGTTCGGCGGATCCCGGCCGTGTCGTGTAGCGGAGGATCACGCGGTTGACCGTGCGGTCGCTGCCGGGCAGGTCGACGATGCGCGACTCGCCGCCCGCCGGAATGAAGTCGCGCAACAGCACCTCGAACCGGCGGCCGTTGCCGAAGATCACGGTCATGTGCGCGAACTGCACGCCGCGCTCGCGCACGCGCAGCTTGATCGCGCGGAACTTGCCCCGCTCGGACGTGACCGGGATCTCGTCGTGGTCGGCGCCGAGATTCACTTCGCGCCGGCCGAGCACGATCCAGCGCTCGGCGCGCGCCGCGAGCGGCACGCCGGCGGCGACGAGCGCGAGCGCGGCGGCGAGCCGCCGTCTCGCCGGCACGCCCGGTCCGGAGTCCGGTCGGGGCGGGGAGGAATTCATCGTGCCGATCTTGCCGGCGGCGCGCCCGATGTCAAGGGATTCCGGGCGCCAGGCGGGCGGGCGGCGGCGGGTCGGTGCCGGGTCCGGGGAACCGTTCGGCCATCGCGGCGCTCGAAAACTGCGGTAACGTCAGGGCGATCGGTCCGGTCGGGGCCGCCGTACCGGGCGGCCCGTCGGGGCGTTCCCTGACCGACCGTCCAGTCCCCTGCCATCGCTCGGAGCCAATCCATGTCCCTTCCTTCCCGCGGCGCGCCCGCCGTACTCGCCTGCGCCGGCCTGTTCGTCGGCCTCTGCGTCGGTCCGATCACCGTCTCCCCGGCCTTCGCGACCGGTCTCGCGACCTGCGACTCGGGTCCCCGGTCGACCTGGCAGCCGGTCGAGAAACTCGAGGAGGCTTTGAGGAAGAAGGGCTGGACGATCCGTCGCGTCAAGGAGGACGGCGGCTGTTACGAGGTCTACGCGCTCGACGAGAAGGGCCAGCGCGGCGAGTTCTATTTCCACCCGGTGACGCTCGAGCCGGTGCCGACCAGGCCCCGCTGACGGGGACGCGCCTGCCCGCCGATCCCCGATGCCCGCGTCCGCGCCCGCGCCTGTGCAGGCGACCGTGCCGGTCTGGAGCCCGGCGCTGCGGCTGCTGCACTGGACCATCGCCGGCACGGTGATCGCGAGCTTCGCCACGCACGAGGGAGGCGGGCGTGCGCACGAGATCCTGGGCTACGTCGCGCTCGCGGCGGCTGCGCTGCGCGTCGCGCTGGGATTCGCCGGCGGGCCGGGCTGGCGCTTCGCCGGATTCGTGCGCGGATGGCGGACGACGCTCGGGTACGCACGGCTCGTGCTCGCACGCCGCGAGCCGCGACATCTCGGACACAATCCGCTCGGCGGCTGGATGATCGTCGCGCTGCTCGCGTTCACGATCGCCGCCAGCGTGTCCGGCTGGCTGTACACGACCGACGCGTACTGGGGCGTCGAGTGGGTCGAGGCGCTGCACGGCGCGCTCGGCGATGCGCTCGTGCCGCTGTTCGTGCTCCACGTGGCCGGCGTGATCCTCGCTTCGATCCGTCATCGCGAATCCCTCGTGGGTGCGATGATCCACGGGCGCAAGCCTTCGGTCCGGCCGGGCGATGTCGCGTCCGGGGACGCGCACGACCGCGTGATGCGCCGCGAGTAGGGGGATCGGGCCGCGACCGCATGCGATCGCGGCGTTCGTATGGGCGTTCCGGTCACCGGGTCCCGCGGCCGATGTGTCCGGAACGCCCGACCCTATTCCCGTGGCAGCCTGATTCGGCGATCATCCGCCGCTGATGCGCATCAAGGCGGGGCCGCCTCCCGGCCACGAGAATGCGCGGCTCGACGAACCCGGAGCGATCTCGCATGGCCTTCATGATGGTGCTGCTGGTCTTCCTGCTCGGCGTGACCGTGTGGGCGTTCTTCCAGATGAACCCGAAAGGGATCTCCGCGCGCACGCTCGCGCTGTACAACGCCGGCGTGCTGGTGATCGCCGTGCTCGCCGCCTACGCGGTCGGTCGCGCACTGTACGCGGACGCGGTGGTCGCCAAGGCGGGGCACGCCGGCATGGCCGCGTACCTGACCATCATGGCGGCTTCGACCGTGTTCCTGATCGTCGTGCTGGCCGGCGGCGTCATCCGCAATTTCTTCGTCTTCCCGGTCGAGAAGCGCGCGAAGGAACCGCCGCCGATCGGCTGACCGCTCCCCGCGGTCAGGTGCCGGGCCGTGCCCGCTCGCCCAGCAGCCGCGCCGGCAGGAAGAGCACCGCGCGCACGAACGCGAAGATCGCCTCGACCACCAGCGCGGCGAGCCTGAACGGCAGCGCCAGCAGCCACAGGATCGGCGCGAGCACGAGCAGCAGCAGCGCGAGCGGCAGCGAGACGGCCGCGAGCACGAGCCAGACGGCGGCGAACACGACGAGGTTCATCGATTCCTCCCGGGATCGGTGCCCGCGCGCGATCGCGCGGACCGCGCATCGATAGCACGCGAGCGCGGGCCGCGGGTCAGCGTTGCGACGGCCGGGGCCGGGCGCCGACGGACTCCGCCGGGCCCCGGTCGGACGCAGGCGCCTCGCCGTCGCGGGCGAACAGGCGCCTGACCAGCGCGCGCAGCCACGCGTGCGAGGGCTCGCGCGCCGCGGTCGCGTGCCAGAGCATCTGCACGTCGTACTGCGGCGCGACGCCCGGCAACTTCCAGACACGCACCGGCCAGCGCGCCGCGATCGCCCGTGCGTGCATCTGCGGCACGATCGCGAGCAGGTCGGTGCGCGTGACGAGTTCGGGCAGCGCCGCGTAGTGGCGCGCGTGGACGACCGTGCGTTCGGCGAGTCCCATCGTGTCGAGCATCCGCTGGACGCTCTCGTGGTAGGTCGCCGTCGGCGCCGCGACCGCGAGCGACGCCGCCGCGAGCTGGCGCTCGGTCAGCGCGCCCGCGGCGCCGCTGCCGCGGGGCTTCCAGCCGCGGGCGGTGACCGCGACGTAGCGCTCGTGGAACAGGATTTCCGCCTCGATGCCCCGGTGTCCGGATTCGAGGATGCCGATCGCGAGGTCGACGTCGCGCGACTCCAGCGCTGAGGCGACCGATTGGGAGGGCACGCCGGCGTTGTCGACGCGCGCGTGCGGCGCCTCCCGCCGCAGCGCCGCGGCGAGCGGCGGCAGGAACAGCATCTCGCCCAGGTCCGACATCGACAGCCGCCAGTGGACCGCGTCGGTCGCCGGGTCGAAGGTCCCGGCCTCCGCCCGCGCGGTCTCCAGCGCCCGCAGGTACGCGACCACCGCCGGCACGATCCGGCCGGCGAGCCGCGTCGGGTGCAGTCCCGACGGCGAGCGCACGTAGAGCACGTCGCCGAAATGCTCGCGCCGCCGCGCGAGCGCGTGGCTCACCGCCGGCTGGGACAGCGCGAGCTGGCGTCCGGCGGCGGTGACCGACCCGGTCGCGTGGATCGCCGCGAGGACCCGCAGCAGGTTGAGGTCGAGCTGGCGGAAGCCGGCACCCATGCACAGGAAGAATACAACGAATTCCAACAATCGATTGGACGAATGTTGGACGCCGGCCTACATTCGCGGGCGTACGGGCCCGGAGCGGCCCGGGCCGGGGCCCGCCACCAGCGCGGCCCCGGGGGCCGCGAGGAGGAGCCGATGCTGGAGATCGTGATCCAGGGCCGGGGCGGGCAGGGCGCGCAGACCGCGGGCAACCTGCTGGCCGCCGCGTTCTTCGCCGAAGGCCGGCATGTTCAGAGCTTCGCCTCCTACGGCGGCGCGCGGCGCGGCACGCCGGTTTCCTCGTTCATCCGCGTCGACGACAAGCCGGTGCGCGTGCGCTGCGACATCGAGCGCGCCGACGCGATCCTGTGCTTCGACTCGACGCTGCTCGAAGGCAAGCTCCTCGCGACCGCGAACGAGCGCACGCTGATCGTCGTCAACTCGGGCCGCAGCGTCGCCGACTACGCGCGCACCCACGCCGGCTACCGGGTGATCCCGATCGACGCGATCGCGATCTCGCGCCGGGCCGGACTCGGCCGGATCGTGAACTCGGCGCTCCTGGGCGCGCTCGCCCGCGCGATCGGCGTGCCGCCGCTCGCGGTGCTCGAGCGCACGCTCGCCGAACGCTCGCCCAAGCTGACCGACGAGAACCTCGCCGCGTGCGAGGACGGCTACCGCACGGCTGACGCGCTGCTCGCCGAGACGGTCGCGGCCTGACCGGCGCGACGCCGAAGTACGACGGAGATTTCGCGATGAACGGACCGATTCCGCCGATCTGGACCACCGGCACGACCGAGGCGATCCGCACCGGGACCTGGCGCGCGGCGATCCCGCGCCACGTGCAGGCGCCGTCGCCCTGCCGTCAGGCCTGTCCGGTCAACGGCGACATCGCCACCTGGATCGGGCTGGCGCGCGAACGCGATTTCCGCGGCGCCTTCGACGCGCTCGCGCAGCACAATCCGTTCCCGGCGATCGCCGGGCGCATCTGCCACCACCCGTGCGAGGCCGCGTGCAACCGTGTCGGCCACGACGGCGCGCTGTCGATCTGCAAGCTCGAACGCTTCGTCGGCGACGCTGCGATCTCGCAGGGCTGGGCGTTCGACCGGCCGGCGGTCGAGCGTACCGAGACGGTCGCGATCGTCGGCGGCGGACCGGCCGGCCTTTCGGCGGCGTATCAGCTCCGCCGGCTGGGTTACGCGGTGACGCTCTACGAGGCGCGCGGCGAACTGGGCGGCCTGATGCGCCACGGCATCCCCTCTTATCGACTGTCGCGCGAAGTGCTCGACGCGGAGATCGCCCGCATCGTCGCGCTGGGTGTCGACGTGCGCTTCAACGAGTCGCCGATGACGCCGGACGCGTGGTCGGCGCTGCGCTCGCGCCACGACGCGGTGTTCGTCGCCACCGGCGCGCAGAAGCAGAAGCGCCTGCCCGGACTCGATTACGCGAAGCCCTGGGTCGTGGACGGCGCGGCCTGGCTCGCCGCCGCGAACGCCGGCGCGCCGCCGAAGCTCGGCCGCCGGCTGGTGATCATCGGCGGCGGCAGCGCCGCGCTCGACGCGGCGCGCAGCGCGCGTCGCGCCGGGCACGAGGTCACGATCCTCTCGCTGGAAGCGCGGGCGCAGATGCCGGCGCAGCACGAGGAGGTCGACGAGGCGCGGGAGGAAGGGATCGCGCTGCGCGACGCGGCGATGCTCGTGCGCGCGACGGAGGACGGCGACGCGGTCCGTCTCGAATGCACGCGCGTGAGCTTCGTGCCCGGCGCGAAACGCGGCCAGTTCACGGTCGCGCCGGTCGACGGGTCGACGTTCGCGATCCACGCCGACGCGATCGTCACCTCGATCGGGCAGGACCCGGACCTCGCGGCGCTGCCAGCGCTGCCGGCCGACGGGGCCCTCGTCGCCGTCGACGCGAAGCAGGCGACCCCTGACGGGAGCACCTGGGCCGGCGGCGACGTCGCCAGCATGGCCCGGTTCGTCACCGACGCGATCGGGCAGGGCAAGCGGGCGGCGTACGCGATCGACGCGGCGCTGCGCGCGCGGGCGGGCGAGCCGGAGCGCGTGCCCGGCCACCGGATCGGTCCGCCGCTCGCGTTGCCGCGCGACGAGCAGGTGCCGCTCGCGGCGATCGCGACCCACTACTACGCGCCGCAGCCGCGCGCAGCCGACCGCAAGCTGGACGCGGTGGCGCGGCTTTCCAGCGCCGACGAGGTCCAGTTGGGACTCGACATCGAGCAGGCGCTCGCAGAGACCACGCGCTGCTTCTCCTGCGGCACCTGCATCCGCTGCGACACCTGCGTCGTCGTCTGTCCGGACCTCGCGGTCCGCCGCGTCGACGGCGGCTACCAAGTGCTGGGCGACTGGTGCAAGGGCTGCGGGCTGTGCGTGAAGGAATGCCCGACCGGTTCGATGGACATGGTCGACGAGGCGAGGTGACCCGATGAACACGCCGACCGCTGTCGCTGCCCCCTCCGCGCAGGCATCCGCGACCGCATCCGCGCCGGACGCCGCGCGGCGCAAATCGTCGCCCGCGCAGTCGATGCTCGTGACCGGCAACCAGGCGGTCGCCTGGGGCGCGCGGCTCGCCCGCCCGCAGGTCTGCCCGGTCTACCCGATCACGCCGCAGACGCCGGTGCTCGAGCAACTGACCGAGTTCCAGGCCGACGGCGAGTTCGACGCCGAGATCATCACGCCGGAGTCCGAGCACTCGGTGATGTCGGCGTGCATCCCCGCCTCGCTCGCCGGCGTGCGCGTGTTCACCGCGACCGCGTCGCAGGGCCTGCTGCTGATGCACGAGCTGCTGCACTACGCGAGCGGCGCGCGCGCGCCGATCGTGATGGCGAACATCAACCGCACCGTCGCCTCGCCCTGGGCGTTCTGGCCCGACCAGACCGACAGCCTCGCGCAGCGCGACACCGGCTGGATCCAGCTCTACGTCGAGAGCGCGCAGGAGGCGCTCGACAGCGTGATCCAGTGCTTCCGCGTCGCCGAGACCGTGCTCGTCCCGGCGATGATCAATCTCGACGCCTTCTACGTGTCGCACGCGATGGAAGCGGTCGACATCCCCGCGTCCGCCGACGTCGACGCCTATCTGCCGCCGTTCGCGCCGCCGCACAAGCTCGACACCGCGAAGGTCGAGTCCTGGGGCAACGTGGTGTCCCAGGAGATGTTCTACCGGCACCGGCAGGCGATCGAGGAGTCGATGGCGCGCGTGCCGCAGCTCCTCGCCGAGGCCGACCGCGCGTGGCGCGAGCGCTTCGGCCGCGGCTGGGGCGTGGTCGAACGCTACCGCTGCGATGGCGCGAGCGCGGTCGTCGTGACCATGGGCAGCATGTGCGGCACCGCGCGCGACGCGGTCGACGCGATGCGCGCCGACGGCCACGCGGTGGGCCTGGTCAAGCTGCGGCTGTTCCGTCCGCTCCCGGCCGAGGCGCTGCGCGCCGCGCTGGCGGGCGTGCGCGACGCGATCGTGCTCGACCGCAACCACTCGCCGGGCCTGGGCGGCATCCTGCACCAGGAGTTGAAGTCGGCGCTCTACGGCATGGCCGGCGCGCCGCGTGTCCACGGGCTGCTCGCGGGCGTCGGCGGCGTCAACGTGCCGCCGCGCAAGATCGTCGAGTTCGTCCAAGCCGCGCGCGAGCGCGATCCGCAACCGGAATCGGTCTGGGTGAGGTGAGCGCGATGATCAAGATCGACGTGCCGCAAGAGGCGATGCTCTGCTCGGGCCACGCCGCGTGTCCCGGCTGCATCGCGGCGCTGTCGGTGCGCCACATCCTGGCGACCATGGGTCCGGACACGATGGCGGTGATCCCGCCGTCGTGCATGGCGATCATCGCCGGCCCCCAGCCGATGAGTTCGCTCAAGATCCCGGTCTACCAGCCGACGCTCGAATCGAGCGCGGCGGCGGCCTCGGGCCTGAGGCGCGCGCTGGACGCGCAGGGCAAGCGCGACACGCAGGTGCTGGTGCTCGCCGGCGACGGCGGCACCTACGACATCGGCTTCCAGTGCCTGTCGTCGGCGGCCGAGCGCAACGAGGACTTCCTCTACATCTGCCTCGACAACGAAGGCTACATGAACACCGGCGCGCAGAAGTCCTCGTCGACGCCGCACTTCGCGAGGACCGGCTCGACGCCCGCCGGCAAGACCACGCGCAAGAAGAACCTGGCCGAGATCATGGCCGCGCACGGCGTGCCCTACGTCGCCACCGCGTCGGCGAGCCACTTGAAGGACCTGATCGCCAAGGTCGAGAAGGCGAAGTCGATCCGCGGCACGCGCATCCTCACCGTGCTGATCCCCTGCCTCGACGGCTGGGGCGTGCCCGACGACATGGGCCTGACCGCCGCGCGCTACGCGGTCGAGAGCGGCGCGTTCCCGCTGTTCGAGATCGAGGACGGCACGCGCTACACGCTCAACGTCGCGCAGAAGACGCGGCCGGTGTCCGACTACCTCGCGCTGCAGCGGCGCTACCGCGGCATGGCCGCGCAGGACGTCGCGACGCTGCAGGGCGAGATCGACGCCGCGTGGGCGAAGCTCGTCGCGCGGTCGAACGAAGGGCGGCACGAGGCGATCGCGGTCGGCTGATCAGCTCGCCTGCGAGGCCGCCGGGGGCTGGGGGCGGTCAGCGTCGGATCAGGTTCGCCGATCGCGATGCGACACCTGCCGCATCGAGCAGTTGCGCGACGTGCGCGACCAGCGCTTGCGGATGATTGAGGATCTCGTCCTCGTGCTCCGGAGGGAAGAAATCGGCGTCGATCAGACGGCGGGAACGCGGTTCGCCCTGACCCCATCCGGTGGCGTCGTGTCCGCCTCCGGAGGCGAGCCCGCCGCGGCGGATCTCCTCCTCGAGCAGGCGAGTGATGTTGGCCGCACGCGAACCACCTTCGCGATCGTCGCCGGGATCGCCGCCGACCGCGGCACCGAGCCACTCGCGCATCTCCCTGGGTAGCCAGCCGCCGGCCGTGCCCGGCCGTCCCGGCGTGTCGCGTGTACGGCCGTCGGCCGGCGCGGGGTCGACATCGGGTGCGCTCATCGATCCGGAGGCAGCGCCGTTGGGATCGGCCATCGAGTCTTCATCCGATCCACCGTCGTCGCCGCCCGTGCCGGTGCCCCCGCCGTCGTCCGAGTCGTCTCCCGATCCATCGCCCGATCCGCCGCCCGATCCGCCGCCCGATCCGCCGCTACCCCCGCTGCCGGCGCCTCCTGCGCCGACGTTGCGGGTCTCCTCGCCGACGACGTTCCCGTCCTTGTCCACGACGGTGACGTGCTCGGTGCCGTTGCCGTTCTGGTCCACCGTCTTCGTCACCAGCGTGAAACTCCCGTCGGCTCGCACGACCGACGTGCTCACGGTCTGATTGCCCCCGCTGTCGGTCGCACCGGCCGACGTTTCGCGATCACCGGTAACCTCGTCCACGCTGGTGCGTGTGAACGAGCTCGAGCCGTCCGAGTTGGTCGTGCGGTCGATCGTGTATCGGTCGTGGTGACCGCGCTCCTGCTGCGTTCCCCACTCCGTCGTGTTCGTGCTGCCCCGACCGCCGGGGCGCGAGACGCTCACCCAGTTGACCGTTCCCCCGTTGGACGTCGTGTAACCGCCTGCGCCGACACCCAAGCCGGGGCCGGTCGAACCCCAGCTCCAGTCGGTCGAACCGCCGCCCGCGGAACTCGACATGTTTCCGTACCCGATACCGACGGCTCCGCGCCCGCGCGAACCGGGGCCGTCCCAGTGAAAGCCCGCCCCTGCGCCAGGCGCGCCCAGGTCACCGGTGCCGGGCAGCGACGGACTGCCGCGGCCTGGCGCGTTCCCCAGTCCGCCGCCCACTTCCCCGCGGCCTCGGGAAGCGCCGGTGAAGGGCCCCTGGATGCCGCGACCGCCGCCAGTCCAGGGTGCGCCGAACGGCCCCTGCCCGGCGAAGCCCGATCCACCTGTCGGACCGCGAGACGGATCGAAGACGACCACGCCCGCGGGCGCCCCTTCCGCTGTGTGGTAGGTGCCACGCAGGCCGCCGTCGCGCGATACCTCCCAGCGCGACCGCCAGCGCAATCGGCCGCCGCGGTCGGAGACTTCGCCAATGTAATGTCCGTCGTCGGCGCGCCGGTAGACGATGACGAGACCTCCGGTCGAGTCGCGCTGCTCCCAGCTCGCGCGCGTACCCTCGATGCGCACGCTCGTCCTGCGCGCGAACCCGGGACGCTCGACCATCCGACTCCACACGACCGCCGATCGGCCCTCGCCGGCCAGGCGCGTCGAGCGCAGCACCACGCCGTCCGCGGCCGTGTGCCTCCGCGTCACGGTCTCCTCGAAGCCTTCGGGCGCGACACGGCAGATGCGCGTCGCGTCCCGTCCGTCGTACTGGATCAGCATGCGCGTGCCGGTTCGGGCATCGTGGGTGGTGCAGGCGTAGGCGCCATCGTTCCAGACGGTCAGCCGGGCTTTCGACTCGCTCATCGGAATCCCCTGTGGTTGGCGGATCGGGCGGGAGGCGATTCGTGCGCGGAGGCACGATCCGACCGCCCGCCCGCAATCTAGCGCGAGTTCGACGGCCGGCGAATACGACGGACGATATAGAGCGGCGGTCCGAGGACGGCGTGCGTGCCCGGGTTGGACGCGCGACGCCGCCTCAGGGCGTCCACGCCTCGACCTCGACGATGCGCGAGTAGCTCGCGAGCGCCGAGGTGACGTTGATGCGGATGCGGTCGGTGGTGACCGCGGTGAAGGTGACGGTGCGCTTGACCAGGTTGTTGCCGGTGACGGTGGCGCGGGTGGTCCAGCGCGATCCGTTCCAGGTCTGCACCTGGAAGCCGGTGATCCCGTAGAGGCTGAAGGTCATCGAGTCGGTCGGCGGCGATGGCGACGCGTAGTTGTCCTGCACCGTGTAGACGACCACCTTGTTGATGGTCTTCTGCCCGTTGAAGTTCACCTGCAGCCAGTCGGGCCAGGCGTTCCCGGTGTTGTCGTTCCAGCCGCCGCTCGATCCCCAGCCGGTGCCGAGCGCGTCGCCGTTGTTGGCGCCCGAGGCGGCGAATCCCGAGTTGTAGGTCGACGAGGCGCTGGCGACGCCGCCGTTGCCGGCGAGCGCGACGTTGATCGCGCCGGACGCCGCGTTGACCACCTGCGAGAGCACGCCGCTCGTTGAAGTCTGGTTCCCGGCATCGCCGGCGTAGACCGCGGTGATCGAGTGCGTGCCCTGGGTGAGCGCCGAGGTCGCGCACTGCGCGGTGCGGCTGTTGCCCGCGCCGGTCAGCGCGACGCCCGAGCAGCCGCTGATAGTGTTGGCGCCGTCCTTGAAAGCGACGTTTCCGGCCGGGTTGACGCCGGTGACCGTGGCGGTGAACGTGACCGATCCGCCGACCGTCGACGGGTTCGCCGAACTGACGACGCTCGTCGTCGTCGCCGACGGCCCGCCACCCGGCGTCCACGCCTCGACCTCGACGATGCGCGAGTACACCACCAAGGCGGAAGTCA
Source organism: Burkholderiales bacterium (assembly GCA_020851255.1). Classification (GTDB taxonomy): domain Bacteria; phylum Pseudomonadota; class Gammaproteobacteria; order Burkholderiales; family Casimicrobiaceae; genus VBCG01. Next base: position 14,732 of record JADZDA010000099.1, read on the forward strand.
CGTTGACACGGACGCGGTCGGTGGTGACCGGCGGGAAGGTGACGGTGCGTTTGACCCGATCGTTGCCGGTCACCGTGCCCTGCGTCACCCACGCCGACCCGTTCCAGGTCTGCACCTGGAAGCCGGTGACGCCGTAGAGGCTGAAGGTCATCGCGTCGGTCGGCGGGGCCGGCGCGTTGTAATTGTCCTGCAGCGTGGTGACGACGACTCGGTCGATCGTCTTCTGGCCGTTGAACGTGACCTGCAGCCAGTCGGGCCAGGATCCGCCGGTGTTGTCGTTCCAGCCGCCGCCCGATCCCCAGCCGGTGCCGGCGGCATCGCCGTTGTTCGCGGCGGCGGGCGCGAAGTTCACGCCGGGACCGGTGTACGTCGACGAAGCCGAGGCCACGCCGCCGTTGGACGCGAGCGCGACGTTCGTCGACGTCACGACCGTGTAGTTCGCCGTGTAGGTCGTGTTGGCGCCGGGGGTGGTTATCGTGTGGTCGCGCGCGCCGCCGTCGGACCAGGAGACGAACTGGTAGGTGGTGCCGCCGAGGGTCTGCTGCAGCGGCGCGCCGATCGCACGCTGCATCCCGACGACGCTCGCGCCGGCGTTCGGCGCGACGACCGGCTGCGCGTCCAGCGTCAGCTGCAGGCCGGCCGGATTGCTCGCGAGCGTGATCGTCGAGGTATTGGGGACGATGTCGCGGAACGTCGAATGCGTGAGATTGCCGGAGTCGCGCACCGTCAGGTGGATCCGGTACCAGACGTTCGCCGAGGTCTCTCCGGTGGTCGGGATCACGAACGAGCCGCCGGTCGCACCGGAGGTCGGCGCGATGAACGGGTGCGTGTGCGCGTCATGGTGGAAATCGACCTGCCAGGTGAAGCCCGAGGCGGGGATGGTCACGTCCTGGGTATCGGTGCCGGTGCCCGCGTAGGTGATCGTCTGGCCGGCGTTGTAGTGCGCGCCCGCGGTCGGCAGCGTGATCGTCGCGGTCGGCGGGGTGTTGACCGTGACCGTCAGCGTCGCGGCGTTGCTGTCCGCGAAACCGAAGTCGTTGGTGACGACACAGCGGTACTGCGCGCCGTTGTCGGCGAGCTGCACGTTGTTGAGCGTCAGCGTGGACAGCGTCGCGTTCTGAATGTCGACGAGGTTGCGCTGCCACTGGTAGCGCAGCGTCGGCGCGCCGCTCGCCGAGACCGTGAACACCGCGGTTCCGTTGACCGGCACCGTCTGATTGCCCGGATGCTGCGTGATCGACGGCGGATCGTTCGCCGTGTACTGGATGCGGCCGACCGCACCGGCGCCCCGTGCGAGGTAGTAGAGGCTGCCGTCCGCAGCGACGCGCAGATCGACCGGCGAGGAGACGCCGGTCGCGAACGACGCCGCGGCGTTGTCGGCCGGCGGGGCGTTCGGGTCGATGAACTTGATCCAGTTGCCGCAATACTCGGCGAACAGGTACTTGCCGACGTAGCTCGCCGGGAACGTCGCGGTCGTCGGGTTGTAGAAAGCGCCGCCGGTGATCGCGCAGCCCTGGGAGTGGTCGTACGCGTACACCGGACAGTCGAAGCCGGTCACGCCTCCGCAGGCGAGGGGGCCTTCGGAGGTCGGCCAGCCGTAATTCGCGCCGGGGTCGCCGTCGTCGATCTCCTCCCAGGTGCCCTGCCCGACGTCGTTGATCATCATCCTGCCCGTGCCCGGCTGGATCGCGAACGTGAACGGATTGCGCAGGCCCAGCGCCCAGATCGCCCGGTTGTTCCCGGTCGCGGTCGCGTAGAACGGATTGTCGGTCGGGATCGTCCCGTCGGCGTTGAGCCGCAGGATCTTGCCGTGGCGCGTCGTCATCGACTGCGCGTTCGCGCCGTTCGCGTTGTCCCCGACCGCCGCGTAGAGCTTGCCGTCGGTGCCGAAGCGCAGCGCGCCGCCGTTGTGATTGGTGGCCGTCGACAGGTTGTCGAGCTCCACCAGCACCGTCTCGCCGGCAGCGGCGTCGGCGATGTCCGGGTTCGCGAGGCTCGCGGTGAACCGGCTGATCCGGTTGTGGATCGGCGCCGCCGAGGTCGTGTAGTAGACGTACACGTAGCGGTTGGTCGCGAAGTTCGGGTCGATGGTGACGCCGATCAGGCCGCGCTCTCCCGACGAATTGACGCTCACGGTCAGGAATGGCGTGGCGAGCAGCGCGTTGTTCTTGATCACGCGCAGGCTGCCGCCCTGCTGGGCGACCAGCAGGCGGCCGTCCGGGAGCAGCTCCATCGCGGTCGGCGACGAGAGTCCGGTGGCGACCGTGCTGTCGGAGAAGCCGGAAGGTACGGTCGCGGCGGGCGCGGCGAGCGGGAGCAGCGCCGCGGCGAGCGCGGTGACGGCGGTGGCGAGGGCACGGGTGAGCATGCGCGCGACGCTATGCCATTGGCATAGCACTGTCAAGGCGACAACCCGGCCGGGGCGGGGATGCGCTCAGCGGCGCGCGAGCAGCACCCGGCGGCGTTCGAGGCTCGCCGCGGGCCAGATCGTGTCGCGGTCGTAATACTCGGCGAAAGCGGGCGTCCCCGCGGGCAGCACGACCCACGGCTGTTTCGACGACGTGAAGATGTGCACGTCCGGCGGGAGCGCATCGGGATCATCGAGCGTGCCGACGCGCACGAACGCGACCGCGGTCCCTGCCCCGGCGTAGTGGCTCCACACCGCGATCCTGCAGGTCGGGCAGCGCAGGAATTTCTGTCCGCGGCCGCTCGCCGACGGGGTGTCGACGAGCTCCGGTGTGCCGGCGAGCCTTTCGAGGCGGTCGGTCTCGATCATCGCGTTCAAGGCGAACGCCGAGCCGCTCTCGCGCTGGCACCAGCGGCAATGGCAGCAGTGGACGAACAGCGGCGCCGCTGTCATCCGATAGCGGATCGCGCGGCAGTCGCAGCCGCCGTCGAGAGGGAAGGTGGCGGGCATGGAGTCCTCCTGGGCGTCGCGACGCGCGTCAGCCGGAAAGCCGCGCCAACTCCGCCGCGCACCAGTGCCGCTCGTCCTCCGGCACCCGCGAGTGCAGCTCGACGGCGGTTCGCGCGGACGCCGCGGCGCCCGCGGTGTCGCCGGCCGCGCGCTGCGCCTGCGCGAGCGCCGCGTAGCCGAAGAAGCGCTCGAACGCCGGCGCGTCGTTGGACTCGCACACGGCGAGGCAGTCGCGGGCGCTGGCGATCGCGTCGGCGTAGTCACCGGCGGCGAGGCGCGACTTGGCGAGCCGCCAGAACGCGCGCTCTTCTTCGAGCCAGGTGCCGGCGCGCTTCCAGTATGTCAATCCGGCCTGCGCGGCGCCGATCATCGAAAAGGTCTCGTTGGCCGAGCGGTCGGGTTTGGATTCGAGCGCCTCGGCCAGGTTGTTGCCGGCGACCGCGAGCGGGCGGATCGCCTGCGAACCGTAGACGATGCCCGGCTCGGCCTCTTTCAGCGCCTCGTCCAGAGCGCCGATCGCGCGCGACCACTCGGACCGCGCGGTGAACGCCGACGAGGCGATCGCCAGCGCGGCGATCCGGTCGTCGCGGTCGAGCGCGGCCAGGGCGGCGTCGTCACCGGCGCCGCAGAGCAGCGCGCCCGCGTAGCGCGCCAGCGCGGACGCGGTCTCCGGTTTCCCGTCGTTGGCTGCCGACCGGCGCAGCGATTCGATCAACGCGACGCCGTCGGTCCAGCGCCCGAGGTGCTCGCCGTAGACGTGCGCGACGATGCGTGCGTAGGGGATGAGATGGCCGGGTTCGGTCGCGAGCGCCATCGAGTGCGCGAGCCGCCCGGCGACTTCGTCGGGCCGGTCGGCGTGGTCGTTCCAGGCAGTCTCGAGGAAGGCGTCGAAGCTCATGGCGGGCTCTCCCGCCATGAGCGTACCGCAAGTCGGCGCGCGCAGGGACGCGCGCCGCCGATCAGAACGCCGGTATGCCGGTCTGCGCCCTGCCGAGGATCAGCGCGTGGATGTCGTGCGTGCCCTCGTAGGTGTTGACCGTCTCCAGGTTCAGCATGTGGCGGATCACGTGGAACTCGTCGACGATGCCGTTGCCGCCGTGCATGTCGCGGGCGGTGCGCGCGATCTCGAGCGCCTTGCCGCAGGAATTACGCTTGACGATCGAGGTGATCTCCGGCGCGGCGATGCCCTCGTCCTTCATCCGGCCCAGGCGCAGGCAGCCCTGCAGGCCGAGCGTGATCTCGGTCTGCATGTCGGCGAGCTTCTTCTGGATCAACTGGTTGGCGGCGAGCGGCCTGCCGAACTGCTTGCGATCGAGCACGTACTGGCGCGCGCGGTGCCAGCAATC
>JADZDA010000100.1 GCA_020851255.1 Burkholderiales bacterium
CGAGGGCGAGAGCCTGATCATGGCGATCAAGGACGTCGCCGTGTCGTCCGGTTCGGCGTGCACGTCGGCGTCGCTGGAGCCGTCGTACGTGCTGCGCGCGCTCGGCCGCAGCGACGAGCTCGCGCACAGCTCGATCCGGTTCACCGTCGGCCGCTTCACGACGCCGGCCGACATCGACTACACGATCGACCTGCTGAAGCGGAAGATCGCGAAGCTGCGCGAACTGTCGCCGCTGTGGGAGATGCACCAGGACGGCGTGGACCTCGACAAGGTGCAGTGGGCGGCGCACTAGCCAATCCGAAGGGACGGCCGGCGCGGAACGCGCGGCCGGGAGCGACGAAGGAGCATCCGATGGCGTACAGCGACAAGGTGTTGGACCACTACGAGAATCCGCGCAACGTCGGGTCCTTCGCGAAGGACGACGAGGCGGTCGGCACCGGCATGGTCGGCGCGCCGGCCTGCGGCGACGTGCTGAAGCTGCAGATCCGCGTCGGCAGCGACGGCCTCATCGAGGACGCGAAGTTCAAGACCTACGGCTGCGGTTCCGCGATCGCGTCGTCTTCGCTCGTCACCGAATGGGTGAAGGGCAAGTCGCTCGACGAGGCGATGGCGATCAGGAACACCGCGATCGCCGAGGAACTCGCGCTCCCGCCGGTCAAGATCCATTGCTCGATCCTCGCCGAGGACGCGATCAAGGCGGCGGTCGAGGACTACCGGAAGAAGCACGGCCGGGCCGGGGCGGCCCCGGAGCCGGCCGGCGAACTCGCGGCGGACTGACGATGGCGATCTCCCTGACCGAGAGCGCGGCCAAGCACGTCGCCGCGCAACTCAAGCGCCGCGGCAAGGGCATGGGGCTGCGCGTGGGCGTGCGCACGTCCGGCTGCTCGGGCCTCGCCTACAAGCTCGAGTTCGTCGACGAGAAGAAGCCCGAGGACGTGGCCTACGACCTCCACGGGGTGACGATCGTCGTCGACCCGAAGAGCCTGCCGTATCTCGACGGCACCGTGCTCGACTTCACGCGCGAGGGTCTGAACGAGGGTTTCCGCTTCCGCAATCCGAACGTCAAGGATCAGTGCGGCTGCGGCGAGTCGTTCAACGTCTGACCTCCGCGCACCATCGATCCCGGCGCCGCGGTCGCGCGGCGTCCGCGCGCGATCGCCGCTCCCGATGATCGACTTCGGTCGCAACCACTTCGAGCTGTTCGACCTGCCGGCGCGCTACGTCGTGGACGCGGACGCGCTCGACCGCGCGTACCGCGCGCTCCAGCAGAGCGTGCACCCGGACCGCCACGCGGCCGGCGACGACACCGCGCGGCGCCTCGCGATGCAGGCGTCGGCGCGCGTCAACGAGGCCTACCGGACGCTCGGCGACCCGGTCGAGCGGGCGCGCTACCTGCTCGCGCTGCAGGGCACCGATCCGCTCGCCGGTTCGAACACGGCGCTCGACGTCGATTTCCTCGAGCGGCAGCTCGACCGGCGGGAACGCGCGTCGGAGGCGGCGGCCGCCCGGGACGCCGCGGCGCTCGAGCGCGTGATCGACGAGACGCGCGCGGAGGCCGCGTCGGCCGAGGCGCGGCTCGGTGCGCTGCTCGACACCGGCGGTCCGCTCGCGCAGGCGTGCGGGCAGGTGCGCGAACTCGCGTTCCTGGACAAGGTGGTCCGGGACCTGGACCACCTGCTCGTCGAGGTCGAGGCGTGACGGGGAGGCGACGGTGACGCTGATGCAGATCGCCGAGCCCGACGAGGCGCCGGCGGCGCGCCTGCGCCGGCGCGCCGTAGGCATCGACCTGGGCACCACCAATTCGCTGGTCGCGACCGTGCGCGACGACGGCATCGCCTACGTGATCCCCGACGACGAGGGCCGGCCGCTGGTGCCGTCGATCGTCCATTACGGCGAGGGCGCGACGCTCGTCGGCTACGACGCCGCCCCGCGCCAGTCGCCCGACCCCCAGAACACGATCGTCTCGGTCAAGCGGATGATGGGCCGCGGACTCGCGGACCTGACCGACGACCGCCGCTTCCCGTACCGATTCGTCGACGGGCCGGGCATGGTCCGGCTCGCGACCCGCGCCGGGACCAAGTCGCCGGTCGAGGTATCGGCGGACATCCTGCGCGCGCTGCGCGAGCGCGCCGAGCGGCGTCTGGGCGGTCCGATCGACGCCGCGGTCGTCACCGTGCCGGCGTATTTCGACGATGCGCAGCGGCAGGCGACCAAGGACGCGGCGAAGCTCGCGGGGCTCCCGGTGCTGCGGCTGCTGAACGAGCCGACCGCCGCCGCGGTCGCCTACGGGCTCGACCACGGCATCGAGGGCACGTACGCGGTCTTCGACCTGGGCGGAGGCACGTTCGACATCTCGATCCTCAAGCTGACACGAGGCGTGTTCGAGGTGCTCGCCACCAACGGCGACTCGGCGCTGGGCGGTGACGACTTCGACCATCGCGTCTTCTGCTGGATCCTCGAGGCCGCGCGCGTCCCCCCGCCGTCGCCCGAGGACGCGCGGCTGCTGCTCCTGCGCTCGCGCGAGGCCAAGGAGATGCTGACCGGCCACGACGCGGCGCCGATCGTCGCGACGCTGTCGACCGGCCAGCGGATCGACCTCTCGCTCACCGCCGCGAACTTCTCGACGATCACGCGCACGCTCGTCGAGAAGACGCTCGCGCCGGTGCGCCGCGCGCTGCGCGACGCCGGCCTCAGGCCGGACGCTCTCCAGGGCGTCGTCCTGGTCGGTGGCGCGACGCGCATGCGCGAGATCCGGCGCGCGGTCGCCGAGTTCTTCGGCCAGCCGCCGCTCACCAACCTCAACCCCGACGAGGTCGTCGCGCTGGGAGCGGCGAACCAGGCGAACGCGCTCGCCGGCAACCGCGAACGCGGCGAGGACTGGCTGCTGCTCGACGTGATCCCGCTGTCGCTGGGCCTCGAGACCATGGGCGGGCTCGCCGAGAAGATCGTCCCGCGCAACTCGACGATCCCGGTGACGCGGGCCCAGGAGTTCACGACCTGGCGCGACGGGCAGACGGCGATGGCCGTCCACGTGGTCCAGGGCGAGCGCGAGCGCGTCGCCGACTGCCGCTCGCTCGCCCGCTTCGAACTGCGCGGCATCCCCCCGATGGCGGCGGGCGCCGCGCGCATCCGCGTGACCTTCCAGGTCGACGCCGACGGCCTGCTGTCGGTCTCGGCGCGCGAGCAGACGACCGGTGTCGAGGCGTCGGTGACCGTCAAGCCGTCGTACGGTCTGGGCGACGACGAGATCGCGCGGATGCTGCAGGAGTCTTTCGACCACGCGGCCGACGACATGGCCGCGCGCTCGCTCGCCGAGTCGCGGGTCGAGGCGGAGGCGGTCGTGAACGCCACCGAGTCGGCGCTCGCTGTCGACGGCGATCTCCTGTCCGCCGACGAGCGCGGGGCGATCGACGACGCGGTCGCGGCGGCGCGCCACGCCTGCGGCCGCGAGGACACCGCGGCGGTGCGTCTCGCCGTCGAGTCGCTCAACCGCGCGACCGCGGCGTTCGCCGCGCGGCGGATGGACCGGGGCGTCGCCCGCGCGCTCGCCGGCCGAACCGTCGATTCGCTCGCCTGACGATGCCCACGATCGAGGTCCTGCCGCATCCGGAACTGTGCCCGCAGGGCGCGCGGTTCGAGGGCGAGAGCGGCAAGTCGCTGTGCGACAACCTGCTCGCGCAGGGCATCGAGATCGAACACGCGTGCGAGAAGTCCTGCGCGTGCACGACCTGCCATGTGATCGTCCGGGAAGGCGGAGAGTCGCTCGATCCGTCGACCGACGACGAGGACGACCTGCTCGACCGCGCGTGGGGGCTGACGCCGCACTCGCGGCTCTCGTGCCAGGCGAAGCTCCGCGCCGGCCCGGTGGTGCTCGAGATTCCGCGCTACACGATCAACTACGCGAAGGAGCGGCGATGAAGTGGACCGATACGCGCGACATCGCGATCGCGCTCGCCGAAACCCGCCCGGACGTCGATCCGCGCGCGATCCGCTTCACCGACCTGCACGCGTGGGTGCTCGCGCTCCCCGGCTTCTCCGACGATCCGCGCCGCAGCGGCGAGAAGATCCTGGAGGCGATCCAGACCGCGTGGATCGACGAAACGGGGTAGGGATAGGTACCGGGATCCCGGCACCGGCGGCCGTCGCGGCCGCAACGCTCACGCGGCGCGCGGCGGGGAGGGCGTCGCCGCGCGGGTCGCGTAGGCGCGCTGCAACATCACCAGCGAGCAGCCCAGCGCGGCGTTGACCGACGCGAGCCTCGCGGCCTCGGCGAACGGTTTGGCGCGCGCGCCGGCGAGCACGACCGGCTGGAGCGCTTCCTGGACGACCGTCATGCCGGCGATCAGGAAATCGACCGGCAGCCCGGCCTTCGCGTGCGCGTCGCCGATCCGCATCAGCGTCTGCGCGTAGCCGGCGCCGAAATCGGTCCGGAAGAGCATCGTGAGCCAGTCGCGGTGGGGCTTGCGCAGCGACTCCACGCGGCCGTCGATCCAGGCGCGGGTCTCAGGAACGCTCTCGAGCCGTGCGTAGAACCGGTCGGTGACGCCTTCGAGGTAGGGCTCGACCTCCGCGGCGAGCGCGCGCATCGTCTCGATCCGCTCGCTCGTGAGTCCCGCGAGGGCGCGGGCGTACGCGGCGAATGAAGTCAGATCGGTCGGGCGGGGCATCGCGGGCAAGGCGCGGGCGGCCTGGGGTGCGGCCGCCGGTTCCAGCCACGAGGCTAGCAGCGTGCCGCCGCGCGAGGGCGTGTCCGGGTTTGATCTGGATCAGCAAACGGCGCGTTCGGCACACCGCCGGCCGCGCCGGCACCCGCCGGTGCCTGGCACGTCGACGGGCCAGCGGGCCGGCGGTTCAGCGGAACAGCGCGATCGCCGCGTCGAGCCCGCCGTGGTCGATCGCGTGGGTCGCGCGGGCGCGGACCACCGGCTTCGCGTGGTAGGCGATCGACACGTCGGCCGCCTCGAGCATCGGCAGGTCGTTCGCGCCGTCGCCGATCGCGACCGTGAGTCCGCCCCCCGCCCGCGCGCGGGCGGCACGCAGCGCCGCGGCCTTGGCGTGCGCGTCGACGATCCCGCCGACCAGGCGACCGGTCAGCCGCCCGCCCGCGATCTCGAGTTCGTTGGCGACCGATTCGTCGAATCCCAGTCGCTCGCCCAGGCGCGAGGTGAAGTAGGTGAATCCGCCGGACACGAGCAGCGTGCGCGCGCCGGCCGACTTCGCCGCCGCGAGCAGCGCCTCGGCGCCCGCGTTGAGGCGCACGCGGTCGCGGTAGACGCGGTCGAGCGCGGCGATGTCGAGTCCGGCGAGCAGGCGGACGCGGCGCTCGAGGCTCTCGCGGAACTCGATTTCACCGCGCATCGCGTCCTGCGTGATCGCGGCGACCTCGTCCCGGACGCCGGCGTGGGCGGCGATCTCGTCGATGCACTCGATAGAGATCAGCGTCGAATCCAGGTCCATCGCGAGCACCCGCACGTCGGCGAGGCGGCGCGTGCGCGGCACGAGCGCGCAGTCGGCGCCCAGCCTCGCGCAGGCCTCGCGCACCGCGGCGTCCTCGCGTCCGGCCGGCAGGCGCCAGGCGCGCGTGCTCGCGCCTCGCGGCATCGGCAGCGCCTCGACGCCGCGCGCCCCCGCGAGTCCCTCGCTCTCGGCGAGCGCGTCGGGTGCGATCGCCGGAGCCAGGACGACCAGGTCGGCGGCTTCCGCCTGCGGCGCCGGACGCGCCGTCATCGCCGGGGCCTTCCTCGGCCGGCACCGGCGGGCCGGTCCCCGCGCGCGAGCGGCTGCGACACCGCGGGGCGCCCCGAGTCGGCGTCTTCGGCCAGCGTGAAGTCGATCCGGCTCTGCTCGAGATCGACGCGCGCGACCGTCACGCGGACGCGATCGGCGAGGCGCCAGGCCCGCCCGCTGCGGTCGCCGACGAGCGCGTGGCGGGCCGCGTCGTAGCGGAAGTAGTCGCGCGGCAGGTCGGTGACGTGGACGAGCCCGTCGACCGAGAGGCGGTCGAGCGTGACGAACAGGCCGAAGCTCGCGACGCCGCTGATGGTGCCCTCGAAGGTCTCGCCGACCTTGTCCTGCATGTAATAGCACTTGAGCCACGCCTCGACGTCGCGCGAGGCGTCGTCCGCGCGGCGCTCGGTCATCGACGTGTGCACGCCCAGTTCGGCCCAGCCCGCTCCGGACGGCTGGTAGCGGCGGCCGTCGAGCACCGCGCGGATCGCGCGGTGGACGAGGAGGTCGGGGTAGCGGCGGATCGGCGAGGTGAAGTGCGCGTAGGCGTCGTAGGCGAGTCCGAAATGCCCGACGTTGTCCGGGCTGTACTGCGCCTGCCTGAGCGAGCGCAGCAGCACCGTCTGCAGCAGCGCGAAGTCCGGCCGCGGGCGGATCGCGTCGAGCAGGCGCGCGTAGTCCGACGACGCCGGGGCCTCGCCTCCGGGGAGCGAGAGCGCGCTCGCGGCGAGGAACGCCTTCAGCTGCTCGAGCTTCTCGGGCGTCGGCCCCTCGTGTACGCGGTAGAGCGCCGGGTGCCCGGCTTTCGCCAACAGGTCGGCCGCGCAGACGTTCGCCGCGAGCATGCACTCCTCGATCAGCCGGTGCGCGTCGTTGCGCGGCGCGGGGACGATGCGCTCGATCTTCCCGTGCGCGTCGAACTGGAGTTCGAGCTCGACGGTCTCGAAGTCGATCGCGCCGCGCTTCGAGCGCGCGGCGGCGAGGACGCGGTAGAGCTCGTCGAGGGCCCGGATCTGCGGGAGCAGCGCCGCGGCGCGCGGATCCGCCGCCGCCGCGGCCGGGTCGGAGAGCCAGCGCCACACCTCGGTGTAGGTGAGCCTCGCCTTCGAATGGATGACGGCCGGATAGAAGCGGTAGCGCCGGGTCGCGCCGGTCGGCGCGATCTCGATGTCGGCGACCATCGCGACGCGGTCGACGTCGGGCTTGAGCGAGCACAGCTCGTTGGACAGCGCCTCCGGCAGCATCGGGATCACGCGGCGCGGAAAGTACACGGACGTGCCTCGTTCGCGCGCGTCGCGGTCGAGCGGGTCGCCGTCGGCGACGTAGTGCGAAACGTCGGCGATCGCGACGACGAGCCGGTAGCCCTTCCCCTTGCGTTCGCACCACACCGCGTCGTCGAAGTCCTTCGCGTTCTCTCCGTCGATGGTGACCAGCGGCAGCGCCGTCAGGTCGACCCGTCCCGCCCGGTCGCGCTCCTGCACCCGGTCCGGCAGCCGCTTCGCCTGCGCGAGCGCCGGCTTGGAGAAGCGGAACGGCAGCGTGTGCTTGCGCAGCGCGATCTCGATCTCGATGCCGGCGTCGGTCGCGCGCCCCAGGACCTCGGTCACGCGCGCGATCGGCTCGCGCTCGCCGGTCGGCGGCTCGACGATCTCGACGACGACGATGTCGCCGGCCTTCGCGGTTCCCCGGTCGCTCGCGGGCACGAGCAGGTCCTGGTTGATCCGGCGGTTCTCCGCGACGACGAACCACACGCCGCGCTCCTCGTGCAACCGGCCGACGACCTCGCGGTTGACACGTTCGAGCACCTCGACCAGTTCGCCTTCCGGACGTCCGCGCCGGTCGGTGCCGGTGACGCGCACGCTCGCCCGATCGCCGTGGAGCGCCTTGTGCATCTCGCGCGCCGAGATCGCGATGTCCGGGCCGCCGGCGTCGGGCTTGAGGAACCCGTAGCCGTCGGGATGGCCCTCGAGCCGGCCGACGACGAGGTCGAGCCGCGCCGCGACGCAGACCTGGCCCTTGCGATTGACCAGCACGAGGCCGCGCGCGTGCAGGCGTTCGATCGCCTCGTCGAGGCGGGACCGTTGACGGGTGCGCAGGTCGAGCCGCTGGGCGAGTTCGTCGGGCTCGAGCGGAACGCCGGCGTCGGCCAGCGCCGCGAGGACGTCGTCGTCCGAGGGGCCGGCGGGTGTGCGCGGCGGAGGGAGCTTTTTTGACAAGGGGAAGGATGCCTTATAAAATAACGAGTTCCGGTCGCCCAGATGGCGGAATTGGTAGACGCACCAGTTTCAGGTACTGGCGGGTAACACCGTGGAGGTTCGAGTCCTCTTCTGGGCACCAGCGATCGACGGGAAACGACGGGGAGCGGCACGGTGCGCCCCGCCGGCCACGCGGCGTAGACGCCCGCCCCGCGCGGGCGTCGTCGTTTCCGGGCGCGCCGCGCCCCGGCGCGCCCGCTAGCGCAGCCGTGCCGCCAGTTCGACGGGTCGCATCCGGTCGTAGATCTCGAACGGCTGGTGGATCCACGGGTTGTCGGGCAGGGAGTCGACGTGGAAGTCCGGCCGGATCACCGAGCACGCCTTCCACCACAGCACCGCCGTTTTCATCGATTCGATGTGCGCGTAGCGCCTCGGCAGCTCGGCCACGACCTTCGCCAGCGTATGGCCGGAATCGACCATGTCGTCGACGAGCAGCACGCGGCCGCCGAGCCGCGGCGCGGTCATCGTCATGTGCTCGGCGATCACGAGGTCGCCGCGGACGGTGCCCCCGTCCGCCGCGTACGAGTGCGTCGACAGGATCGCGAGCGGTCGCTCGTAGATCCGCGACAGCACGTCGCCAACCCGCAGGCCGCCGCGCGCGATGCAGATGATCTGGTCGAACGCGTAGCCCGATTGGTGCACGACGCGCGCCTGTCGCTCGATCAGCTTGTGGTACTGCTCCCCGCTCACCTGCAGGCTCTTGCGGGTTCGTCCCCCGTGCCGGACCCGTCCCGGTCCGGCGGCTTGGCCCGGGATCGGCGGGGCGTCCTTCCCGCCTGGTGCCGGCGCGGCCTTTCGGGGCCCCAGTCTACTGGAGGAACGGGTGGCGGACGAGGATCGTCTCGTCACGGTCCGGCCCGGTCGAGACCATCGCGCTCGGCACGCCGGTGAGCGCCTCGACGCGCGTCAGGTAGGCGCGCGCGTTCGCGGGCAGCGC
>JADZDA010000101.1 GCA_020851255.1 Burkholderiales bacterium
CGTTGACCCGTCCCGGGCGCACGGTCGATACTGGCGCTCCCACCGCGCAGGAGCGCCCCCGATGAATCCTGGCCACCTTCGCCGCCGTCTCTGCGGCGCGCTCGCCGCCGCCGCGGTCGCGCCGGCGCCGTTCGCTCTCGCGCAGGAGCGCGTCGCGCGCGTCGGCATGCTGAGCTGGCAGGATCGCGGCGACTACCACGTCACGACGCGCGCCGGTTTCATCGAGGGACTGCGCACCGAGGGCTTCGTCGAGGGCCGCACCCTCGTGCTGTTCGAACGTTCGGCGTCGAACGACCCGAGCCGTTTCAAGGCGCTCGCGCGCGAGCTCGCCGACCAGCGCGTCGACCTCTTCTTCGCGCCCGCGACGCCGATGGCCGCGGCGGCGTGGTCGGCGTCGCGCTCGACGCCGATCATCGTCGCGACCATCCTCGACCCGGTCGAGCTCGAGTTCGTGCGCTCGCTCGCCCGGCCGGGCACGCGCGTGACCGGCGTCACGTCGATGAGCGACGCGCTCACGGCCAAGCGATTGTCGCTGCTCGCCGAGGTCGTGCCGAACCTGAAGCGCGTCGGCGTGGTCGCCGACGAGGCGATCATGGAAGCCTGCAAGCAGGAGATGGAGCACACCGAAGCCGTCTCGCGCAAGATCGGCCTGGAGCACGTGGTCGTCCACGTGGACCGGCCCGAGGCGTTCGACGCCGCGTTCGCGAAGCTCGTTTCCGCGCGCGTGCAGGCGGTGACGACGACGCTGCTCTCCACGCGCAACGGGCTCGAGATCGAGTACGCGCAGGCGGCGCTGAAACACCGGCTGCCGTCGATGCACGAGCAGGAGGTGGGTGTGCGCAACGGCGGCCTGCTGAGCTACGGCCCCGATTTCGTCGACGTGTACCGGCGCGCCGGCCGCCAGGCCGGGCGCGTGCTGAAGGGCGAGGCGGCGGCGACGCTGCCGATGGAGCAGCCGCGCGAGTTCCGGCTCGTGGTGAACCTCACGACCGCGCGCACACTCGGCGTCGAGATTCCGTCGACGGTGCTCGTGCGCGCCGACGAAGTCATCCGCTGATCGGCGCGACGGTCCGGCGGACCCGGGCGCGATCCGGCGTCCGAACCGGGGCCGGCTCGGATCCTTCGAGCCGGCAGGCGATCGGGACGACCGAACCTCGCGCCGGTCAGAAGTCGACGACCAGGCGGACTCCCGGAAGAACGACCGTGTCCGAACCCTGGAGCATCGGGCGGATCACTTGAAGATCGGCCGTGAGCATTACGAACGGCGTGACCGCGAAACTGTAGAAAGCCTCGAGTACCTTCTCGTTGCTCAACCGGAACGGCTTGGCCTGTTCCCGATACTTGTAGCTGACGCCGTCCTGTGTGTAGGCGACGCCCCAGCGATCGCGCGGCCGGCCCGGCCGGGAACCGTGCCCTCCCAGACCCAATGTCAGCACCAGCCCCGATTTGTTCGTCCGCCCATCCGCAGCGGCCAGCGTGCCGAACATGCCCCAGCCGCGCGTCGAGCCATCGCCCGCCCTGTACTCGCTGAAATATTGGTACATCTTGTATTGGACGACCCAGGATCCGGCTTCCGGCCTGGGTTGCAGTGGAGGCTCCACGGGCCCGATTTCGCCGGGGCCGTCGAAGAAGGGTGTGAATTCCCGGGTCGTGATCATCCCCGTCACGGACTGCTTCCCCGACATGCCCATGAAACGGGTCGGGAAATTGATCCCGCCGATGAACGTCACGCCGTCCTTGAACAGGTCCGGGATACCGCTGGTAACCGGGTGGCCCACGGCGTCCCTGACGGAAAACGTCAGCAGCGGCTGGCCGCGGTGGATCCAGGCGATGTTCGCGCCGTTCGTGACCGAGGGTACGAGTCGACCGTTCGTCGGCGTTCCATTGAAGGCCAGATGGAGAAAAGTCTGGTGGCCTCCGCCGCCGTTGAACGGGCTGTCGGCGCCGTCGAACCCCATGTACCGGCCAGCGCCAATGGCGATCGCATCGCCCCCGTCACCGAACGGGACGATCTGCGTGAAATTGAACCCGGTGATGGCGAAGACCGTTCCTTTCGCGGTCGGCGTGAGCAGGAACGTCGTCGGACTCATCTTGGCCCCGATGATTTCCGGGATCGAACCGAACCGGGTCTCGGTCAGCAGTTGCACGGACATTCCCTGCCAGCCGGCCAGTTTCCCCAGATCGAACGAGAAGTCCGTGAGGAGCTTGCCGCCGTACGCGCCCTCGTTGCCGCGTGCTCCGCCGACCACTCCCCCATAGCTCTGGGTCAGTCGGATCATGGCGTCGAAACCCCGGTCCTGCAGCGAACGGCGGACTCCGCCCCAGTCGCCCGTGGCCCAGGCCCCGTCCTGGTAGCGTGGCGACCCATGCTCCGGCCGGTCCATCGAAGCGTCGCCGGTGACGGCCGTCGGGCCGGGGAGGACGGCCGGAATACCCGGTCCCGCCGCGGTCGCGACGGAAATGCCCAGGAGTCCACACGCGGCGCCCGCGACGAGCGCGAACCGCGGCCCGAGCTCCATCGTGGCTTTACTTCGCCTTCCCGGCACCGAGCTCCCGGTTCACCTGATCTTCGAAAGCGCCCTTCTTTCCCGCGACGAAGATTCGATACCCCTCCGGATCGATCCACGCGTTGATGCCTTCGGTCCTGGCACGCGCGAGCTTGCCTTCGAGGTCGTAGTACTCGTTGTGCTGGGCGAGCCAGATGTCCGGCATCAGCATTTCGAGGAAGTGGTGCGTGCGCCGGTAATCCCCCGCGATTCCGGGGTAGATGGGATCTCTCGCCAAACGATAACCGGGATTGAATCCGGCGCCGTCGGGAAAGACCACCACGTAGGGTTTGCCGTCGACCACGATGGTGGCGACCCAGGTCGTCGCGCCTCGCGTGTGGCCGGGCGTGTGGTAGGCCACCAGCCTCACATCGCCCATCCGGATCGTGTCGCCATCCCGCAGGACGCGGTCGACCTTGACACCCGGATAGGCGAAGTCGTCGGCATACTTGAAGTCGCCGCGTCCCCCGCTTTCCATGGCGGCGACCTCGTCCTTCATGACGGCCACCACGGCCTGCGGGACTCGCTGCTTGACGTACGCGAACGCCCCCGCGTGATCGATGTGGGCATGGCCGTTGATCATCAGCTTGATATCTTCCGGTCGCAATCCCAGCTTGCGGATGGATTCCAGGATCATCGGGCCGGACGACGGCATGCCCGTGTTCATCAGGATGTGCCCTTCCGATGTCGTGATCAGAAAGGCGCCGAGGCCCTTCGTGCCCACGAAGTAGATCGGGCCGGCGATCCTCGCCGGTTCCGCCGGCTCTTCCCATCGGAGGGCCTTCCTCGCGAGATCGAGGAACAGCTTGTTGTTGATGGCCAGGTCCGCGGCCGTGACGCCCTTCGGCAGATCCTGTGCGACGGCTCGTGAGGGGACGAAGCAGGAAGAGCCGATGACGATCAGTGCGAGCGCGAGCGGACCTGCCGGGGAACGCATGTGCGAGTTCTCCTTCGGGACTCCCCGGGCGCATCCCGGGAAGTGCTGTGGGAAGTCGTTTGGTCGGCCTGTGCGCGACCGCTCAGCCTGTCCCGCTGCGGGAGGCCCGCGCAGGCGCGCGGGTGGCTGATGGTTAGTGTAGTGAGGCCGAGGTTCGCGGGCAACGCGCTCGACGCCGGGATCGGGTCTCGTCGAGCAGCCGCGTCGCCGTCAGCCCCGGAAATCCAGCCAGCCGCGTATCCATGATCGGCCGGTACGCGTCGATCTTGCACGGCACCGCCGCGCAATCCCATCCTTGTCGAACTGACCACCGGTGATCCGGTGATCGACGGTACTGCGGGGCGCTCCGAGCTTCCGGGCAATCTCAGCGTCGCTCAACCCGCGCTCCGGATCGTGACGGAATCGCAAGCTTCGCTCAGTCCCGTACATCGCCGTCTCCCTGGTCCTTCCCGGAGCCGACAGCCTGTCGGAGTGTGCGATTTTCGTCCGCCATGTCCGAGCGATCCACGCCCGGCACCTACACCAGCGCGCGGCGGCCGGAACGAAAGCATCCCGGCCGCTTCGCCATCAACGCTCCGCTCGCGGTGAACACGCTGCCGCGTGGCGGGCAACGGCGTGCTCGGCCTGCCAACGGCGCTGCGGCTCGATCATGGCCGAGATCAGCGGGTCGACCCCGAAACCGGCCGGCACCGGCGGCCGGTGCGTGCTGGGAGTGTGCGCGAGCATGCGATCGAAGCTCTCGGTGATCGGATCGTCTGCGCGCGCAGTCGCGCCACGGACTCCGTCGCGCGGCGACGCCGCCGCGGCTGCGGCCTGCGGTTCGGCCTGCGATCGAACCGCGAGGACCGGCACGCCGCGGCTCGTTTCCGGGGCGACCACGCACCCGGAGCGGTCCGGGGTCTGGTCGCCGGCGAAGGCGCTGGAGGCGCCGGCGAGCAGCGAAAGGACGATGGCGACGAAGGAAACGTTGTTGCGAGATTCGATGCGCATGATGTTCTCCGGTAGAGTGGCTGTGGCGATGCGATGGGCTCGCCGAGCGCCCCCGCGCTCGCTCGAGCGCCGGAGCCGGAGGACACGATAGGGACGGGGGGGGCGCGAGGGGTGTCGCTTTTCGCCCCAGAAGCGCCACAGCGGGGCGGGCTCCGGGCGGGTCGGGCAGGCTCGCCGTTGCGCCGCCGGACGGCCGCTCACTCGGGCGTGGCGCCGCGCGCGACCAATCCCATCCGTTCGAGGAAGGGCCGCCAACGCGCATCGCCGCGCAGATTGCGCAGCAACGGCCAGGACTGCATCTGCGGCAGACCGGAGTCCCGCTGCGTGTACGCGCGTTCGAGCCACTCGAAGGCGCGGTCGGCGTCCCCGATGAAGGCGAACGCCTCGGCGATCTGAAGCGCGCCGTCGTGCGCGCACTTTTCGATCAGCACCTTGATCGCCGCATCGCGCTGCGCGTGCTGCCCGAGCGCGTCCCGGGACATGGTGATCCCGGACAAGCGCAGCGCCTCGAGGCTCTCCTGCTCGAACGCCGCCAGCGCATCGGCCGGCCTCCCCTGCTCCAGGCGGAGCGTTCCCAGCACGGCGTGCAGCAGCGCCGCGCGCGGGTTCAGCCGAAGCGCGGATTCCAGCGCGCCGTCGGCCTCGTCGAGCAGACCCGAGTTGAGGCAGCGCAGCGCCAGATTGCCGTGGGCTATGAAACTGAGCGGGTCCAGCGCGGCCGCGCGGCGCGCCAGCGCGACCGCCTCGTCCTTGCGCCCCAGGCTGTCGGCCAGCACGGACGCCGCGCCGACGATGCTCCGATCGCCGCTGCCCAGCGCGAGCGCGCGCGCGTAGGTCGCGTCGGCCGCCTGCCAGTCCCACTCGTGGCTGATCTGCACCCAGCCGAGCTCGGCATGGGCCTCGGCCAGATCGGGCTCGATCGCGAGCGCGTGCCGTGCCGCCGCGCGCGCGAGATCGAAGGTCGGCGCCATCGGCGCCCATCCGTAGCCGGCCTGGTTCGAATAGGCCCCGGCCAGTCCCGTCCAGGCCAGGGCGTAGCGCGGATCGAGCTGCAAAGCCCGCCGCAGGTAGCCTATGCCGGACGATGTGTCGTCCGGCGTGAGGCGGTCGACCAGGAAGCGGCCGAGCAGGCAGAGCTCGTGCGCCTCGGCGCTGGCGGTCCGTCCCCGGGTGGCCGCCCGAAGCTGGGCCTCGACACTGGCGCGCGCCGCCGCATCGGGCGGCCCGCCGAGCAGCGCCGAACGCAGCTCGTGCACGACCGCTTGCGCGATGTCGTCCTGCACGGCGAAAAGGTCGCCCAGCTCGCGGTCGTACGACTGCGACCAGCGGTGCGAGTCGCTCGCCGCTTCGACGAGCTTCGCGGTGACGCGCACGCGCGATCCCACCCTGCGAACGCTGCCTTCGAGCACCGTGGCGACGTTCAGCCGCCGCGCGATCGTCCGAACGTCGGTCGTCCTGTCGCCCTTGAACGAAAAGGCCGACGTCCTCGACACCACGCGCAGACCGGGAATCTTGGTGAGCACGTTCAGGAGTTCCTCGGCCAGCCCGTCGGCGAAGTGCTCGTTCGTCGCGTCGCCGCCGAGGTTGACGAACGGGAGCACCGCGACCGACGGCATCGCAGCGTCGAACACCGCCACTTCCGGTGGCGCCGGCAGGGACGGCAACGCGACCGCCGACACTCGCGCCAACCGATCGGTGCGCCGCTCGCCGCGCGCGATCCCGACGAAATCCGCCAGCTCCGCCTCGTCGACCTGCAGGCAGCCTGCCAGGCGCGTGGCCAGTCGCCGCGACGGGCGTCGCTCGTCGCTTTCGATCTTGCGCAAGGCCGACACCGAGCAATGGGCGCGATCCGCCAGCGCGGCATGCGTCATCCCCAGCGCCAACCGGCGTCGGCGCAGCCACCCGCCGAACGACATCGAGCTGTCCACGCGCCTCCCGCGCAGCGGCCTCGGCGGCCGCGCCGACGCGCCCGCCTCGCTCGTCAGTGTGGCACTTCCGGGGCGCCCGGCGCCACCCTGCCTCGGCCGCAACGGCCCAGGATACGCCGGCGACCCTGGCGGGCCGTCCGGAGCGATCCCCGGCTCCGCTTGCAGGCGCCCAGCGTCCGGCGCAGGATGAGCGACCCGTCCGCACGCCGGTGAGAGAGTCGGCGCGTTTGCGCGCCCGATCCTGATGGGAGAGTTCGCGATGTCGATGTTCTCGATCTGCACGAGCTTCGTCACGCAAGGAGAACTCGAGGGAACGATCGATTCGATGATCGCGTCGGAGACGCGATTCACCACCGAGATCGGCGTGCTCTCGCGGCGGTTCTTCCAGTGCGCGACGCAGCCGCACATCCTCTGGGCCGTGACCGAATGGTCATCGGAGAAGCACCACAACGACGCGGCGCAATCCATCATGAAGACGCGTCGTGACGACCGCATCGCGTCGATCCGCTTCGGACCGGAACCCTACTTCGAGGTCTTCTGCACCGAGATTCGTGCGCTCCGCGTCGGCGAGTGCTCGGATCGGCTGCGCTTCGTCGTCGTCGCCCACGGTCTCGTCAGCGCCCGGGCGCACGAGCCGTTTCGCGCGCTGCGCGACGAGCACGTGGCCCGGATGGCCGGGAGACTCGATTGGCTCGCGGTCTACACGAACAAGTACAACGAGGCGGAGTTCGTCGCCTTCCTGGGATTCGTCGACGAACGGGCTTTCGACGCAGTTCGCGAAGTCGGCGACTTGCGGCTGGAGGAATACCTGTTCACGGGCCTGAGGACGCCTCTCGGGATGTCGTACCTCGCCGGCTACAACCAGTTCACCTGCACCCCGCTATCGCTGGCGAGACGGCGCTGAGCCGGGACGCCGACGTCGCGGGGGGATCTCAGCCACGGGCCACGACGGCGATCTGGACCATCGCGGCACCTGCGCCGACCGACACGCGGTCCGACGCCAGGAGGTCGATGAAGACCAGGATCGTGGCGGTGATCGACACCGCGCCGACGACGAAGGCGAAGCGCAGCACACGGGAGATCGGCAGCCAGTCTCGGTTCATGATGGGCTCCATTCCGAAAAGGTCGGTTGTCGGGATCGACGCGGCCAGAGTCGTCCTGAACGCCGCTTCAGGTCGTTGGCGCGGCCCTGAAATCTCCTGAAACCTGCGTCCCGGCCCGTTGGCGTGCCGGAGTGAGCGGGGCTATGCTCGATGCGTCGCCGCTGCCACGTACCACCCGCATGACCGACGCCAGGTCCCACTCGCCCGTGCCCGGCTACCGTTTCGACCGGTTCGAATTGCGGCCGGCCGAACGCGCGCTGCGGGCGGACGGCCAACCGGTCAAGCTCGGCGGTCGCGCCTTCGACATGCTGGTGGCGCTGGTCGAACGCCGCGATCGCGTCGTCGGCAAGCACGAGCTGATGGACCTCGTGTGGCCGAAGCTCGTCGTCGAGGAGAACAACCTGCAGGCCCAGGTGGTGGCGCTGCGCAAGCTCATGGGACCGGCGGCCATCGCGACGGTGCCGGGCCGCGGCTACCGGTTCACGCTCGCCGTGGAGTCGGTCGGCGCGGCGCCCGCCGTCGCGGTTCGGTCCGGCCGGCGGGACTGCGCTGCCGAGCCGGCGAGCCCGCCCGCGCCGACTCGGCACAATCTGCCGCGCGGGGTGGAGCCGCTGATCGGCCGCAGCCACGAGCTGACGCAGGTGCAGGAGCTGCTCGCCGCGCACCGGCTGGTCACCGTGACCGGCCCCGGTGGCGTGGGCAAGTCCCGCCTGGTGGTCGAGGCGGCCTGGACGTCGGTCGACCGGTTCCCCGACGGCGTCTGGCTGGTCGAACTCGCCGCGCTGGCGGACCCGGCGCTCGTGCCCACGGCCATCACGAACGCGCTCGGTCTGCCGTTGGCCCCCGCGATGGATCCGTTGAATGCGCTGACGCGCCAGCTCGGCGACAGCCGGGTGCTGATCGTGCTGGACAACTGCGAGCACGTGGTCGATGCGGTGGCGTCCGCGCTGGAGGCGGTGCTCTCCGCCGCGCCCAACGTGCCCCTGCTCGTGAGTTCGCAGGAACTGATCGGCATCGGCGGCGAGCACGTACTGCGCCTTCCATCCCTTTCCCTTCCGGCCGAACCGAATCCGTCCTCCGAGGTTGCGCTCGCCGCCGGAGCGGTGCAACTGTTCCTCGCACGGGCACGGGCCGCCGATCCCCGTTTCATGCTCGACGACCGGACCGCCCCGAAGGTGGCGGCGATCTGCCGCCGCCTGGACGGCATCCCGCTGGCGATCGAGATGGCCGCCGCGCGGGTACCGATGCTCGGCGTCGAGGGGCTGGCCGACCGCCTCGATGAACGTTTCCGCGTCCTGACCGCGGGCAAGCGCACCGCGATGCCACGACAGCGGACCCTGCATGCGACGCTCGACTGGAGTTACGGGCTGCTCTCGCCGCCCGGTCAGGCCGTCTTCCGCCGGCTGGGCGTTTTCGCAGGACCGTTCACGCTCGCCGCCGCCGCGGTGGTCGCGGCCAGCGGCGAAAACGACGAGTTCGACGTCATCGAGCGCCTCGCCGGCCTGTGCGACCGGTCGCTGGTGACCGCCGACCACGGCGATGTCGAGGCGCGCTATCGTCTGCTCGAGACGGCGCGCGCGTACGCGCAGGAACGCCTGGCGGAGGCTAACGAAACCGTGGCCGCGACGCGTCGCCACGCGCAGCACGTCCGGCGTTGCTTCGAGCCCTGCTTCGACGACTGGACGCGTCAATCCGACGCCGCGTTTCGCGCGCGCTACGCGCCGGATCTCGACAATCTGCGCGCCGCCATCACGTGGTCGTTCGGACCCGACGGCGATGGCGACACCGCGATCGCGCTGACCGGATCGTCGGGGCCTCTGTGGTTGAGCCAGTCGCTGTACGCGGAAGCGGACGTCTGGGCGCGGCGCGCGCTCGAACGCCTCACGCCATCGACACCGCCGGTGCTCGAGGCCGATCTATGGCTGGCGGTCGCGCGCCTCTACGGGCAGCGAAACCAGCAGGCGACGATCCGGGCCTCGCGCAGGGCGGCGGACCTCTACCGCGGCGTACCGGATCCACTGCGCCTGGGCTGCGCGCTGCTCGCCCTCGGTTGCGCCCATGCCGCCGAGGGTGACCACGAGGCCGAGGCGGTACTGCTCGAAGCACGTCCACTGCTGGAGCGGACCGGCAGGCCGCGCCTGCGCGCCATGATGCATGGCGGGCTCGTGTTGCTGCATGGGACAGCCGGCAGGCCCGACGACGCGATCCGGGAGGCGCAATCCGTGCTGGAACTCTCGCGCGCAGCGGGTGCGGAAGGCGCCGTGCTGCGTACGCTCGGCACGCTCGCGGATCAGGTCTGGATGCAGGGCGACCTCGACCGGGCCATCGGCCTCGCACGGGACGCGATCGAACAGCATCGGCAGTCGCCGTTCGCCGACCGGGTTTCCCGGGCCTATGTGACCGCGAATCTGTTCGGCATGCTGGTGGAGCACGGCGATCTCGCGGAAGCGCAAACCGCGGGACGGCGATTGCTGCCCGAGCTCTGCGAACTCGGCATCGCGCACGGATGGTCCGATCACTACGCGTCGTGTCTGGCGCGGACAGGAAGTACCGAGGCGGCGGTCCGCCTGGTCGGCTGGGCGGACGCGTTGCGGTTCGCGCGAGGCCTCAGACGCCAACCCAACGAGCAGCGCGCGCGCGATGCCGCGCTCGCGTTGGCGCGCGCGCGCGACCCCGGCGTCCGATTCGAGTCGCTGCTGGCCGAAGGCGCCGCGCTTCGCGAGGAGGAGGCGCACCGGCTGGCGCAGCCGTGAACGCGACGAATGATCACCGGACGGACGCGCTGGCGCGGAGTCGGGGCATGTTCATGCGCGGAACACGTTCGTCCCGTTCCTCGATGCAGGCGATCCGGGGGCATCAGGCGAGCCTCGGGATTGTTGCACGCCGCGCGTCGCGAGCGGGATCCGGTAGAGCGATGACGACGCGGCGATGTAGAGCTCGTCTCCGCCGCGCCCGCCGAAAGTGAGATTGCCGACCTTCTCGGGCACCGGGATGCGGCCGAGCGGTCTGGCCTGCGCGTCGAGGACGTGCACGCCGTCCTGCGCGCTCGCATAGATCCAGCCGTTCACATCGACCCGGAAGCCGTCGGGAACCCCCGGCGAGATCTCGGCGAACAACCGCCCGTTCGCCAGCCGGCGTCCGCCGACGACGTCGAACGCCCACAGGCAGTGGTTCGATCCCTGCCCGGGGAGCGCGCCCGAGGTGTCGGAGACGTAGAGCACGCGCTCGTCCGGCGAGAACGCGAGCCCGTTCGGGTGCTCGGGCAGGCCGGTCACCGGGTCGAGCTCGCCGGTGCGCGGATCGAGACGGAACACGAGGCAGTCGCCGATCTCCGACTCCCCGCCGTGCCCCTCCTCGGGAACGATCAATCCGTACGGCGGGTCGGTGAACCAGATCGTGCCGTCGGACTTCACCACGATGTCGTTGGGCGAGTTGAAACGCTTCCCCTGCCAGCGGTCGACGACGGTCCGCTGACCGCTGCCGTCGACTCGGGTCCGGAACACCGCCCGCAATCCGTGCGAGCAGTGCAGGATCGTGCCGTCGCGGTCGCGCGTGTGACCGTTGGTGAACCCGACGCGTTCGCGCCACACCGTCGTGCCGTCACGCGCCGACCAGCGCAGCATCCGGTCGTTCGGGATGTCGCTCCACAGGACGCTCTCGTCCTCGTCGATCCACACCGGCCCTTCGCTCCAGATCGCGCCGGTGGCGAGCCGCTCGAGCGCGGGACGATGCGCGACGACCGGTGCGAAGCGCGCATCGAGCACGTCGATCGCGCAGGGGACCGCGCCGGGCGCGAGACTCATCGCTTGACGAGTTCCACGCGCCGGTTCTTCGCCCGCCCCTCCTCCGAGCGGTTGTCCGCGACCGGTCGCTCCTGGCCGAAACCGGCGGCGGTGAGCCGGTTCGCGGCGATCCCGCCGGCAACCACGGCGCGCATCACGGCGTTCGCCCGGTTCGCCGACAGCGTCTTGTTCGCGGCCGGCGTGCCGACGTTGTCGGTGTGGCCCTCGACCGCGAGCTTCAGCGCCGGGTCGGCCTTCAGCAACGCGACGATCTCGCGCACGCTCGCCACGCCGTCGGGCTTGAGTTCCCACTTCCCGGTGTCGAAGTTGACGTACAACGCCACGAAGCCCCTCTGCCGCAAGTCGTCGGCGAGCTGGTTCGCGGTGACGACCTGCGCCATCGCCGCGACCTCGACGACCGCGAGCTGGTAGCTCTGCGTCGGCGCGCCGAAGATGTCGGGGATGACGCGCACCCAGACGTCCTTGCCGCCGGTCGAGACACGCAACGTCGTCTCGCCGCCGTCGCCTTCGCGCGGCAGGCGCTCGTAGACGACAGCACCGCCCAGCGACCGGATCGCGTTCTGGACGTTGCGGATCACCTGCAGCGCCGAAGGTTGCCGATCGGGACTGCCGTGGAAGTAGCGGATCGTCGTCGCATCGCCTTCGACCCGCTCCTTGCCGGGTTCGCCCCCCGCACGACCGGGGACGGTCATCTCGACCGCGTCGAAATTCCTGACGTACTCGGCGATGTAGGAGCCCGGATAGCGCGACAGCAGCGGATGGTCGCCTGCGCCCGGCGGGTCCGGCGGCGTCTGCGCGACACCCGAGGCGGCGACCGCCGCGAGGGCCAGCAGTCGGAGAGCGTCGCGAATCCGGCGTGTCATCATGTGCCTCCGGCATCTCCAGTCGCACGGAACGTCGACGGTAGCGCCGATTTCCGCGACTGGCAACCCGCCGGGCGCGCTACGCCTTGATGAACTCCTGCTTCGCGCCGATCCAGCGATCGAGGTGCGCCCGCGCCGCGTCGGGATGCTTCGCGAGCAGATCGTCGGCGGCGTCGCGCGCCTGCTCGATCAGCGCGACGTCGCGCTCGAGGTCGGCGAAGCGCAGCAGCGGCATGCCGGACTGGCGCGCGCCCAGGAACTCGCCCGGCCCGCGGATCGCCAGATCCTGACGCGCGATCTCGAAGCCGTCGTTGGTCTCGTAGATCACCTTGAGCCGCTGCTTCGCGGTGTCGGACAGCGGCTCCTCGAACAGCAGGATGCACTGACTCTCGGCGGCGCCGCGGCCGACGCGCCCGCGCAACTGATGGAGCTGCGCGAGGCCGAAGCGCTCGGCGTGCTCGATCACCATCACCGACGCGTTGGGCACGTCGACGCCGACCTCGATCACGGTCGTCGCGACCAGCACGCGGACCTCGCCGCGGACGAACGCTTCCATCACCGCGGCCTTCTCCGCCGGCTTCATCCGTCCGTGCAACAAGCCAACGGCCAGCCTGCCCTCGTACGCGGCGGCGAGTTCCGCGTGCAGCGCGACCGCGGTCTGCAGTTCGAGCTTCTCGCTCTCCTCGATCAGCGGACAGACCCAGTACGCCTGACCGCCGGCCTCGCAGCGCCTGCCGACGTGCTCGACGATCTCGCCGCGTCGCTTCTCGCTGACCAGCCGCGTGACCACCGGCGTGCGTCCCGGCGGCAGCTCGTCCAGCACCGATACGTCGAGGTCGGCGTAGAAGGTCATCGCCAGCGTGCGCGGGATCGGCGTCGCGCTCATCATGAGCTGGTGCGCCTCGGCGAGCCCCTTGCCGCGCAGCGCGAGCCGCTGGGCGACGCCGAACCGGTGCTGCTCGTCGACGACGACCAGCCCGAGCCGCGGCATTTCCACGCCCTCCTGGAAGAGCGCGTGCGTGCCGACCGCGAACTGCGCATCGCCCGACGCGAGCCGCTCGCGCGCGCGCTTGCGTTCCTTCGCTGGCAGCGATCCGGACAGCCACGCGATCTCGACCGGCAGCCCGTCGAGCCAGGCCGCGAGTTTGCGGTAGTGCTGCTCGGCCAGGATCTCGGTGGGCGCCATGAACGCGACCTGACGGCCGCTCTCGATCGCCTGCACCGCGGCGAGCGCCGCGACCACGGTCTTGCCCGATCCCACGTCGCCCTGCAGCAGCCGCTGCATCGGGATCGAACGCTTGAGGTCGTGCGCGATCTCGCGCCACACCTTCTGCTGGGCGCGCGTCAGCGTGAAGCGAACCCGGTCGAGCAACTGCTTCTGCAGTGTACCGTTCCCGGTCAGCACCGGCGCGTTGCGCTTCGCGCGCGCTGCCCGGTGCGCCTTGAGCGAGAGCTGCTGGGCGAGCAGCTCGTCGAACTTGAGCCGCGTCCACGCCGGATGCGTGCGTGCGTCGAGCGCCCGCTGCGTGAGCGCGGCGAGCCGCGGCGGCGGCGCGTGGAGGAACGCGACCGCGTCCCCGAATTTCCACAGCGAGCGCCGGCGAACGAACTCCTCCGGCAACGTGTCCGATGTCCGCGCGATGTCGGCGGTGATCGCGCGCGCGGTCGCCTTGCGCAGCGTCTCCTGGGAGAGCCCGGCGGTCGTCGGGTAGACCGGCGTCAACCGGTCCGGCAACGGTTCGCCGGCCCGGACGACGTGGAACTGCGGGTGGACGATCTCCGGACCGAAGTAGCCGTCGCGCACCTCGCCGTAGACGCGCACGCGCGCTCCGGGCGAGAGCGCCTTCTGCTGGTTCGGGTCGAACGAGAAGAAGCGCAGCGTCAGCCCCGCACGACCGCCTCCGGGCGCGTCGTCCTCGATCCGGCAGACGAGCTGCCGCCGCGGCCGGTACGCGATGTCGACGTCGGCGACCGTCCCCTCGGTCTGCACGGTCTCGCCGACCTTCGCGCCGGCCAGAGGAGTCAGCCGCGTGTGGTCCTCGTAGCGCAGCGGGAGGTGGAGGACGAGGTCCTCGTCACGCGCGATGCCCAGCCGCGCGAGCTTGTCGGCGAGGGTGTCGCCGCCCTTGCGCGGCGCGCCGTCCCGGGCCGGTGCCTTGGAGGCCACGTCAGACCCTGCCCGGATCAACGAGCGGCGGCCCGACGCGGCGATGCATGCCCGGCGGAAGTTGGGCCAGCGGGGACGACTTTCACGCGAACGATCACCGGCAGTCGATGTACGCCGGCACTCTAGCACCCTCGACCGGCACGGGGCCTTCCGTCCGGCCGGTCCGCCAGCGGCGCCTGGAACAAATGTTGTACGCGTCGGCCCGAGACCGGTCCGGCGAGACCGCGCGACCGGCTCGGAGCCTCCCTACAGGACGCCGATGACCGTGTCGATGAAGAGGGCCCAGCCCTTGCCGAGCGTCTGCGTTTCCAGTATCTCAGCGCCTTCTTCGATGATCACTTGTCCCGATTTGTCGCGGAGCTCCCTTAGCTTGACGAGCAGGAACTTCGTGACCTCGGGAGAGATCCTGCGATTGAGGTTGATGACCGCCGTGCGGATCGACGCGAGCGCGATCTTCGCTTCGGCCTCGAGCCCGGGCTTGACCGTGCCGCCGGCGATGTTCGCGAGCGTTCCGCCGTACTTGCCGTACAGGTCGAAGATCGTCTTCAGGGCCCTGCCGTACTCGAGCGCCCCGGCCTTCGAGAGAGCCGCGCCGGTGGCGCCGAACCATGAACCGAAGGCCTTGGTGACATTGCCGGCCAGCGGGCCGAGATTCCTGGCCGCGACACTCATCAGCGGGCCGAGCACCAACGCACCGACGGCCTCGCCCGCTCCGATCATGGCGAGGTCGAAGGCGAGGGTCTGCGCCGCGCCAAGGGCCGCGACGCCGACCGCCTTGCCCCGATAGACTTCCCCGCCGAAGTCGGCGAAGGCTCTCGCGACAGCGAGCCCGGCCATGATCTGCGAGACGACCGAGATCTCGGGCAACCCCATGCGGCCGTCCGGGTCGACGTGGTTCACCGGATCCGCATTCGCGTACTGGTAGCGGTGCAGTGACAAGGGAGCGTCCGGATCGCCGCCGAACGGATCGCGCGTCAGGAAACGGCCGAGCGTCGGGTCGTAAGCGCGCGCGCGCAGGTCGACGAATCCTGTCTCGTCGATGCGCTCGCCGCGATAGCGGTGCGGACTGATCGTGACGCCCGAGGCGCTTTCGAGGGCGCCGAAACCGTCGTAGCGGTACCCATCGGTGAGGCCGCCGGCGGCGTCCACGAGCCCGCGGACGCTGCCGAGCGGATCGGTCAGGAAAACGCTCGCATTCGCCCCACGCGTCATCGACAGCGCTTCGCTGCCGATCACATAGCGCGCCGTCAGCGTGCCGCCGCCATCGCGCTCTTCCAGCACCTGCGAGACCGTCGACTCGTTCGCGGCATCCACGAGGAAGCGGGTGACACCCGCGCTCGAGGTCGACTGCACGCGATGTCCGTCGTCGTTCAGGCGGTACTGCATCGACAGCCCGCCGCCCAGCATGGACACCAGTCGATCGTCCGCGTCGTAACCGTAGGTCGTCGTCGTCGCCCCGAGGGTGCGGCTCACCAGATTGCCGCTCGCGTTCCACGCGTAGGTCGCAGCGCCCGCGGCGACGACACGATCGTCGACATCGTAGGCGAAAGCGGTGGGTGTCCCGTCGCGCACGCGCTGTGTCCGATTGCCAACGGCGTCGTAGGCGTGCGACACGGATCGGGACCCCGTCCCCGTCCGCGTTTCGGACACCAGGCGGCCCTGCGTGTCGTAAGCGTAAGTCTCGACCGATCCGTCCAGCTCGGCGATCGAGCTTCGCCGCCCCGTGGGCGTGTACGCGATGGTCCAGGAGCTCAGCGTGGTACCGCCACCGTTGCGCTGGACGATCGTCGCCGGCCGGTCGCGCAGGTCGAACGTGCTGTCGCTGACGAGCCCGTTCGGGGCCGATCGCCGCACGCGATTGCCGACGAGGTCCAGGTCGAACCCGAACGCACCCTCGGGCGTCGTTACACGGGTAAGTCGCCCGAGCGCATCCCGACCGTAGACGGTGACCGACGCCGGCGCGACGAGGGACGCGAGGCGCCCCGCGGCGTCGTGGCCGTAGCTGACCACGTCGCCGGCAGGCTGCGTCACCGACGCGAGCCGACCGGCCGCATCGTACGCGTAGGCGATCACGCCATGCGCATCGGCCACGGACGAGCGCTGGCCGTCCGGCGCGTACGCGTAGGTTACCACCGAGCCCCCGGGAAGCGTCCGGGACACGCGACGGTCCATGGTGTCGTGGACGACGGCGGTCAAACGGCCCAGCCCGTCGATCCGACCCACCCGGTTGCCGACGGCGTCGTAGGCGAAGGACTCGGAGGCACCGCTCGGGTAGCGGCGCTCGACCATCCGGTTCAACGCGTCGTAGCGCATCCGCGTGACGCGACCGAGCGCGTCCGTCTGCGACACGCGGTTGCCGGCCTCGTCGTAGGCATGGGTGACCGACCCGCCGTGACCGCCGACCGCAACGACGCGGCCGAGCGCGTCGTACCCGTAGGTCGTGACCTGGCCCTCCTCGTTCGTCGCACTCGTCCGCCGGCCATTGGCGTCCCATGCCTGCTGCGTGAACGTGCCGTCCGGGTAGGTCGTGCGGATCAGCTTGCCCTGCAGGTCGTACTGGTAGCTGGTCACACGGCCGTACGGATCGGTCGTGCTCGACACACGGCCGAGGCTGTCGTAGGCCGTCGTCCAGACCGGCCGTACGAGCGGACCGCCCGGTCCGTCGGGCACGGCCGGCTGCGTGACCCCCGTACGGCGACCGAGAGCGTCGTAGGCGTAGTCGGTGCGATGCCCCAGCTCATCGATCGACGCGGCGACGCGACCCGCCGGCGTGTAGACCGTCCGCGACACCGCACCGTCAGGCCGAGTCGTGCTCACGACGCGGTTCGCCTCGTCGAACGTCCGGGACGTCACGCGACCGGCGCGGTCCCGGGTCGCGACGTCGTTGCCCTCGGCGTCGTAGGTCGTCTCCTCGAAGGTCCCGTCCGGATACGTCGTACGTACCGGCCTGCCCAGGCTGTCGAAATCGAGAGTCGTGCGGCGTCCGAGCGGGTCCACCACCGCGACGACCCTGCCCGTCGCGTCGTGCTCGACGCGCCTGACTCCGCCGAGAGGATCGGTCACGCGGACGAGTCGATTCGCCGCGTCGTAGGCGTATTGTGTCGTCAGCGACGTCGGCGCGCCTTCGACCGTGCGGCGATGGGTTTCGCTCGTCTTGTTCCCGCTCGCGTCGTATCCGAAGTCGACGCGGGACAGCGACGCGCCGCCCGAGTCGAACACTTCCTCCCGCACGACCCGTCCGAGGGCGTCCCGCGTCCTGACCGCCCGCGTACCGAGCGCATTCCGCGCTTCGATCGGAAGACCCTGCGCATCGTTCGTGAACTGCATCAGGCCCAGGCCCGGCAGTGTCGCGGACGTCAGGCTGCCCTGCGCGTCGTAGGCGAAGGATGCGGTCCGCCCCGCCGCGTCCGTCGTACCGGTGATCTGCTGGCGCGCATCGAACGTGAACGACGTGACGAGATTGAGGCCGGAGGGGTCGCGGACCAGGGTGACGGGAGTCCGACCGACGAAACTCGCATCACGCCGGACCCCGTCGGGGTCGGCGCGCGAGGTTTCGTTGCCCTGCGCGTCGTAAGCCGAGGTCGTCACCGCGTTGACCAGCATGCCTTCGATCGTGACGCCGCGCTCCCGGCGCAGCACGTTGCCGTTCGCGTCGTAGACGAGCCGGGTCTGGCGGCCGAGGCGGTCGGTCACGATCTCGAGGTTCGCCGATTCGTCGCGCGTGTAGTGGATCGCGTTGCCCGCCGCATCAGTCATCGAGAGCAGGCGCCCGGTCTCGTCGTACTCGTTGCGGGTCCGTCGGACGCCGAGCGGATCGCGGACCTCGATCAGGCCGTGATGCCGGTCGTAGGCGTAGCGCGAGACCGCGCCGGTCGGGTCCGCGTGCGCGACCAGGTCGCCGTTGACGTCGTAGGCGTAGGACTGCACGTTGCCCGCCGGATCGGTGACCGCCACGATCCGCCCCTTCGCATCGCGCGTGAAGACGATGCCCGTACCGTCGGAGTGAAGGATGCCGCCGGGCCCGACGGCCACCTCATTGCCGTTGCGGTCGGTGATCTTCTTCACGCCATCGGTCGGCGAGACCTCGATCTTCGTGCCGTCGACCGTCGTGTAGCGCCAGAGCTTCGGCTGATACGTGTCGAGCGTGGAGTCGTCGACCAGCTCGTCCTCCGCGCCTCCGTTGACGACGAGCAGGTCCGGATTGGCGAGCGCCTCCAGCGTTCCGAGCGCGCCCGGTCGCGGATCGAATCCGATCACCGAGGTGAAGTCGAGCGAGCCCAGATTCGACGTCGGCGATACGCGCAGGTCGAACACCTCCACCGTGCCGTCGGGAAGGGTCACGCTCACGCGGTGCTCGGAGGTCGGCGCGAGCGACACGACCGGGCCGGACACCGTCCGTACCCAGCCGGTGCCGAGCACGCGATTCGTCCGGATGCGCAGCGTGTCGATCGCGAGCCGCCAGCCGACACCGAAGTCACGCGACGCCTTGTCCCGGCTGTCGTAGATGCGCTTGAGCGTCAGGGGAACGCCGGCCGACGGCAGGTTGAGATCGACGTACTCGAGCGTGAACAGGCCGACTTTCCGCTGCCCGGTCGCCTGCACCGTCACGCTCGCCTCGGAAACGTTCTCCCCTTTGTCGAACACGCGCAGCCGTAGCGTGTAGAGGTCGTTCACGAGCACGGTCGGGTCGAAGGTCCCGAGCACGCCACTCGCGACGGGCGACGTGCCTTCGCCGATGACCGTCCACGTGTCGTCCCCGGCCAGCGCGAAAGCGAGCTCGTAGCGCAGGAAATTCGGGTCGGTCGCGGTGCCGGTGACGTCGACCGGACCGGTCACCGACGCCCCGTCGGCAGGCCCGGCGATGGCCGCGACCGGAGGCGTCGCGTCGCCGAGGGCGAGCGCCGACACCGCAATCGTCGCCTGCCCGGTCTTCCCGCCGATCGTCGCCGAGATCGTCGCGGCACCCACGGTCTTGGCGAGCGCGGCGCCGGTCGCATCGACGCTCGCGACCGCGGAGGCCGACGACAGCCAGGTCGCGGCGTAGGTCACGTTCGCGCTGGTGCCGTCGTCGAACACCGCGGTCGCCTTGAACGCCTGCGTCTCGCCGGCGAGCCGCGCGAGCGGCCCCGGGCCCGGCTCGACGACGAGCGAAGCGACCGGCTTCGCGAGCGGCGCGCCCGCCGACACGGTCAGCGCGACCGGTGGCGCGGAGCCGGGCAGCAACATGGTGCCGAAGTCCGGCGACTGCGCGGTCACGTCGCCGGCCGGTACCGTCGGCGAGAACACCGTCGACACCGACGTCGCGAGACCGACCGCGCCGATCAGCGCGTTCGCCTGCGCGAGCGTCTTGCCGACGACGAAGGGCACGGCGACCGGCTGTGGACCCTTCGACACCGTCATCCACACGGTCGCGCCCAGCGCCACGTCGGGCGCGCCGGCGACCGGGTCCTGCGCGAGCACCGTGCCTGCGGGCGACGCGTCGGCGACCTGCTGCAGGACCCGCGGTTCGAGGCTGGCCGCGGCGATCGCGGCGTTCGCGGTCGCCAGAGAGTCGCCGACCACATCCGGGACCACGGCAGCGGTCGTCGTCAGGTTGACCATGAACGACTGCTCGGCGTAGGCGCCCAGCGAATCGGTCACGCGCAGGACGACGAAGGTCCAGCCCCAGCCGCACGGATAGCCGTAGGAGCCGCAGGTCGGCTCGAAGCGGATGCGTCCGCCGGCCTCCATCGTCACCCACGCCGGCGCCGAGACGAGCGACCAGGTCAGCGTGTCGCCCGCATCCGGGTCGATCGCGGTCGGCTGGTAATAGTTGGTGACGAGGCCGCCCGGCGGCGTCGGGGCGAAGCGCTGCAGCAGGCCGGAAGGCGGCGTCGACGTGATCACCGGCGGCAGGTTCGCCGGCTTGATCGCGACGAACACCGTCGCAGGCGCGCCCTCGCCGCTGCCGTCGTCGATCGCGTAGGTGAAGCTCGTCCCCTCGGTCTCGCGCGGGTCGCCGACCGTTCCCTGCTGCGCCGGGTTGCGGAACTGCGTCGGAACGCCCGCGTTGAACTCGGCGTGGCCGTTGCCGGAGAAGTCGCCGTTGACGAAGTTGACCTGCGGATGGACCTTCGGACCCGGCAGCCAGGCGTTCGGCGCCCCGCGCAGCATCAGGTAGCTCAGGCGATCGGGACCGGAGACGTTGGTCGCGAGGATGTCGACGTGGCCGTCGGCGTCGGCGTCGACGATCTGCACGTTGTGTCCGGTGTAATAGCCGCCGTGCAGTCCCGACGAGGGATGCGACGCGCGCACGGCGCCCGTGCGGCCGCTCAGCACGACGATCTCGCTGTGCGAGTTCGTCACGACTTCCGGCACGCCGTCGCCGTCGAGGTCGTAGACCTGGACGTTCGCCGTGCCCGAGTAGGCGCCCGGGTCGATGCCGATGTGCCCGGGAATGAACGCGTAGGTCCAGCGGATGCGTCCGTCGGTGCCGATCGCGTAGACGCTGCCCTGCGTGTTCCAGACGAACTCCGGCGTGCCGTCGCCGTCGAGATCGGCGATCGTGAGCCACGAGGTCCAGTAGGTCGGCAGGCGGATGCGGCGCTTCTCGGCGCCGGTCGCGCCGTCGAGGATCAGGATGCCGTTGAACTTGTAGAGGTCGCCGCCGAACTGACCGCGCGGGCTCGCGCCGCTGCCGGTCTTGTCCATCGCGAGGACGTGGACGATCTCGGGCGCGCCGTCGCCGTCCAGATCCGCCGCGAGCACCTGGATCGGCTCGATCTCCGACTGCCAATGCAGCGTCCAGGCGCCGCCGACGTTCTTCCACACATCGCTGCCCGACACGATCTCCGGCACGCCGTCGCCGTCGACGTCGACGGTGAACGGCGCCAGCTCGCGCATCGGATCCCACGACGCCTGACTCTGGTTGCTCGGATTGGGCGCGGTGAGGATCGACTCGATCGAACCGTCGCCACGCATCAGGATCGTCGCGCGGCAGGCGACGTTGTCGTCGGCGGGCAGCCCCGTGAGCGCCCGGCAGCCGGTGCTGCGTGCGGGGCCGGTCACCGGCTGGTAGTAGCCGGCGTCGGCGCGCAGCGTCTGGCGGAACAGTATCGTCGGCGCGGCGCCCGCCGCGAGGCGCGTGACATGCATGCTCGCGTACTGCGCGCCCGCGTAAACGTGCTGGAACCGGTCCTCGGTCGACGGCGGCGTACCCGGCGCGAGCACGTCGCCGAGCGGCCGGGAGACGCGCTCGGAAATCCACTTGACGGCGCCGGTCCGGCCGTTGAGCGCGAAGATCCGGTCGGCCGGTGCGTAGCCGGCGGCGGGGATGTTGCTGTCGCGCTCGCAGCTCGCGAGGTTGCCGACGTACTCGAGCTCGCCGTCGTCGTCGACATCGGTGAGCAGCGGCGCGGTCGTGGTCGGGAAGCCGAAGTAGCAGTCGGCGTAGCCGGTCGCGTCGATGCCCCACAACGTCGCGCCGGTCCGCAGGTCCACCGCCCGATGGCCTACGAACTGGCTCGACAGCACGAGGTCCGGATAGCCGTCGCCGTTGACATCGCCCACCACCGGGAAGGAATTGACGAACTGGCCGGCCGCGTCGTTGCGCCAGACTTCGGTCAAACCGAATGCGTGCGCGGGCGGGCTCGCCGGCGCGACGAACGTGAACCCCCCGTCCGCGCCGAACGCCGACAGCGTCCCGAGCGCAGGGTCGGTCTTTTTCACCGCCGACATCGGTCCACCCGATGGGTTCTGGTCGTTCGAGGGCACGCCCGCCGCCGGAACGACCCGCGTCTCGCCGACACGCACCTCGTACGCGTCGTCGACCGCCACCGGCGCGGCCGCCGGCAGCAGCGTCAACGTGAACGACGTCTGGTCGGTGAGTCCCGCAGCGTCGCGTACGCGCACGTTCACGGTCCGGTCGCCCGGCGTGGCGCCGGCAGTCGGCCAGAGCAACTCGTCGCCGGAGATCGTCATGCCCGGCGGCCCGGTCACCAGCGTGGTGGTCAGCGTGTCGCCCTCGTCCGGGTCGGTCGCGATGATCCTTCGCACGAACGTCGCGCCGCCGCGCACGACTTCGCTGGCCTGCGGCGCGATCACCGGCGGACGATTGGTGTGCCGGACCGTCACGTTGAAGCTGCGCGACGCGCTCGCGCCCGAGCCGTCGGTGACCCGGGCGGTGAACGGATGCGTCCCGATTTGCGCGGACGTCGGCATCCAGTCGACCAGCGGCGCTGGCCGCAGTGCCGCGCCGGCCGGCGCGGTCGGCAGCGAGAACGCGAGCGCGTCGCCGGCGTTGCCGTCCTTCGCTTCGAGCACGATCTGCAACCGCGTTCCCAGCTCGATCGTGCGGTCGGCGATCGCCGCGAGCTGCGGCGCGCCGTCCTGTACCGTGATCGTCGTCGTCGCGCTGGCGGCGAGCGCACCGTCGTTCGCGGTCAGCCGCAGCACATAGCTGCCCGGCGCGTTGAACGTCACCGACGACGTCGGCGAGGCCGGATTCGAGAAGTTCGCGAGGGCGCCGGAAGGCCCCGAATCGAGCGTCCACGCGACCGAGAGCGCGCCCGGCGGGCTCGGCCGTCCGTCGTCGGTCGCACTGCCGGAGAGCGTCGCACCGGCCGGGAGCGTGATCGTCTGGCCGGGACCCGCGTTCACGGTCGGCGCGGCGTTGCCCGTTCCACCGCCATCCGCGCGAATGTCCGCGTCGATGCGCACATGCATGTGCGTGTCGTCGCCCTGGACGTACACGGCGACGAGGTCGGCGTCGGGCGCGCCGTCACCCGGCGGATCACCGACCACCGGAGCGACGCCCGCCCAGTCGCCGATCGCGCCATCGCGCACCACCGCGGCCGCCGCCCACGCGAGCCCGGCGAACGCGAACACGAACAGGACGCCGGCGAGCCGCGCTCGCTCGGGACGACGGCGCGCGAACCGACCGGCCGACCAGAAGACGATCAGCGCCAGCGGAAAGACGATCGCAGGCGAGAGCGGGACCGGCACCGCGATGCCGCCCGCACCGCCGGTCCGGGCGAGCGGGACGAAGAACGGTGCGGTCGCGTCCGCGCCGGACCCACCGTCGTCGGCCACCGCTACCGCCTTCGCGACGCCGCCGGCGGGCAGCAGCGAACGGGGTATCGACATCTCGACCACCGCCGACCCGCCGGCCCCGTCGCCGAGCCCGACCGGCCAGTCGCCCGAGTCGACGATGGCCGCTCCGCCGAGCGCGCCGCCGGCGCAGGTCTGGCGCTCCACCCGGTCGACATAGGCGCCGGTCGCGTGCGTGACGACCCGCGCGGTGACGACCTGTTCGACGCCGGCGTACGCGCCGTTCGCCGTCGCGACGGTGCAACCGGTCGCCGGATTGTCGTCGGTGTCGAGCGCGACGCCGACCGATGGCGTGGCGGCGGACGCGCAGAGGGCGAAGGCCGCCGCCAGTCCGAGCGTCAGCGTGCGAAAGATCGAAGCAAACGAGGGCATTCGGGCGGCAGGCGAGTGATCGGCTCACGCTACCCGTCCCTCCGTCCGGGGGAACGTAACAACAGGTAACATGGCTGTTCGCCCGCCTGTTCACGTGGGCTACAGTGCCCCATGGCCGCTTCGACGGCAGCGCCGCCGGATCTCGTACGCGAGGAACTCGCTCGCCTGATGGACAGCGAGGCGCTGCGCCGCGCGCCCAGCCACGCGCGGCTCCTGCGTTACCTGGTCGAACATCGGGTCGCCGGCGACGAGACCGCGCTGCGGGAAACCTCGATCGCGCTCGAGGTGTTCCGCCGGGATCCATCGACCTACGATCCGCGCACCGACCCGATCGTGCGCGTCACCATCGGCCGGCTGCGCGAGCGGCTCGAATCGCATTACGCGCACTTCGACGCGCCGCCCAAGCTCCGCATCGTCCTGCCGAAGGGGAGCTACGCGCCCGACTTCGTTCCGCAGCGCGGTGCGCTTGCGGCGTCCGCCGGTGTGGCGGTCCTCGAAGCGCGCAATCTCGCCGGCGATGAGACGCTGGCCGGCGTGCTCGTCGATTTCACCGAAAGGCTGACCGACCGCCTGGCGCGGGCGGGCATGCACCGAGTGATCGCACGCGCGTCGGTCGCGCAGGCGCAACGCACCTCCGACGACCCTCGTGCGCTGTCGATCAAGCTCGGCGTGTCCTGGCTCGTCGACTCGACGCTCGCGCGCGAGCGCCAGGACGGACTCCGGCTGTCGGTGCGCCTGCTCGGCGGCGACGCGGACGTGCGCTGGGTCGAGACCGCCGTCGCCCCGGCCGCCGAAGTCGGCTCACTGGTCGAGCGCATGCTCGATCTGTCGATGCTGCGGCTGCTCGAAACGCTGCTCGGCGGCGCACGCGAGCGCGTGACGGCCGGCGCACTCCCCGCGCTTCCGCCAAACGCACGCACGGCGATCGAGCGTTCGCGCCTGCTCCTCTTGCAACGGACGATTCCCGCCACCGACGATGCGATCGCGCTCGCGGAGAGCGTGACCGCCGAGCATCCGCGCTCCGCGGACGCCTGGGCGACGCTCGCCGCCGCCCGCCTCAGTCGGATGACGTTCTTCGACCAGGACCCGGCGCGGACAGGTTCGGCGATCGACGATGCCGCAGGGCGCGCTTTGGCGATCGATCCGGAGCATCCGGTCGCGTCAAGGACGCAGGCGATTCTCACCGGCAAGCGCGACCAGGACTTCGACCGCGCACGGTCGTCGTTCGAACGCGCGCTCGCCAGCCTTCCGAACTACACATCGGCGCGCATCAACTACGCCGAGTTGCTCACGCTCGCCGGCCGGCACGAGGAGTCGCAGGTTCAATTGGGTCTCGCCCACTTCCACGACCCGATGTCGGCGTCGGTTCACCTCGCGTACGCGGTCTGCGCGACGCTGGAGCGCCGCTTTCACGATGCCGATGTCGCCTGGTCGCTGTGCCGTGCGGCAGGCGAGTCGAGCGCGTGGCTGCTCGGCGGCGAGGCGTTCACGGCGCTCGCCGCCGGGCGCCTCGACCAGGCGACCGCGGGTGCGCTCGAGTTCGCGCGACAGATGCCGGACGACCCGACGGCGCTCTACTGCCTCGCGGCGGTATCGGCGGCGCAGGGCGACGCGGCGCGTAGTCGCGAGATGGACCACCAGATCGAACTGCGGTACCCCTGGTTTCCCGCGTCGCACCGCGCCCTGCCGGCCGCGTTGCTGCGCGATCGCGAGGCGACGCTCGGCTGGCTCGGCGTCGCGCTCGAACGCCGCGACATGACCCTGCTGACCGCGACGATGCACCCGGCGTTCGATTGGCTGAACGGCGACCCCGCGTACGAGAGCTTGCGCAGCCGCGTGCCGATCTGGGCGGCCCGGCGTCGGTAAATGGGGGTAAATGGGGTCAGACTCGAATATGAAATTGGGGTCAGACTCGAATTTCGCCTCAGCCTGAAATTGGGGTCAGACTCGAATTTCACCTCAG
>JADZDA010000102.1 GCA_020851255.1 Burkholderiales bacterium
CGCCGATCCGTCGGTGACGCTGACCGCCCGCGTCCACGACGAATGCAACGGCTCCGACGTCTTCGGCTCGGACATCTGCACCTGCCGGCCGTACCTCACGCATGCGATCGAGGAATGCCTCCGCGGCGCGCAGGCGGGCGGTGTCGGACTGGTCGTCTACTGCCGCAAGGAGGGCCGGGCCCTGGGCGAGGTCACGAAGTTCCTCGTCTACAACGCGCGCAAGCGACAGCAGGGCGGCGACTCCGCCGACAACTACTTCCTGCGCACCGAGTGCGTCGCCGGCGTCCAGGACATGCGCGTCCAGGAGCTGATGCCCGACATCCTGCACTGGTTCGGCGTCCGCCGCGTGCACCGCCTCGTGTCGATGAGCAACATGAAGTACGACGCGATCACCGGCGGCGGCATCGAGGTCGGCGAGCGCGTGCCGATTCCCGACGAGCTCGTGCCCGCCGACGCGCGAGTCGAGATCGACGCCAAGATGGCCGCGGGGTATTTCACGCCCGGCGAGCGGCCGGACGCCGAGCGCCTGCGGACGACCAAGGGCCGCGGACTGTGAGCTGGGGCACGGCGATCTCGCCCGAGCTCGCCGGGCTGCGCCATCCGGCGACGATCCGCGCGCGCTGCGCGAACATCCTCTCCGCGGTCGAGTCGGGTGAGTCGCCGGCGTTCACCGTCGATCGCGCGCGCCTGCCGGCCTGCGCCGACGTCGTCGCCGGCGTGACGCGGCGACGCTACCCGTCGCTGGACATCCCCTACCACAGCCGCTGGCGGCACTTCGAGGCCGGCGGCGTCGACCGGGCGAAGCGGCTGGACCGGCGCCTGGATTCCCGCGACCCGGCGCAGGCGGCGCTGGCGCGGATCGACCTCGCGATCGTGAGCGTGCTGCTCGACGCCGGCGCCGGCGCGAACTGGTCGTACTTCGACGCGGCCAGCGGCCAGCGCTACGCGCGTTCCGAGGGGCTCGGTGTCGCGAGCTTCGAGGCGTTCGGCTCCGGACTCTTCTCGGCCCGGGTCGACGATCCGCTGCGCGTCGACTCGTCGGTGCTCGCGACGATCGACGCGGCCGCGCTCGCGCGCGTCTTCCAGGCGGGCGAGACGAATCCGCTCGTCGGACTCGAAGGCCGCGCCGCGCTGCTGCGCCGGCTGGGGACCGCGTTGCCGGGCAGGCCGGCTTCGATGTTCGCCCCGCTGCTCGCGGGCGCGGGCGATGTCGCGGCGCCGGCGATCCTCGCGACGCTGCTCGACCGCACGAGCGCGATCTGGCCGTCCGGCGTGGCGATCGGCGACGTGCCGATGGGCGACGTCTGGCGCCATCGGCACGCGGGCGGCGACGGCGCGACGGCGGGCTACGTGCCGTTCCA
This sequence comes from Burkholderiales bacterium, assembly GCA_020851255.1. Taxonomy (GTDB): domain Bacteria; phylum Pseudomonadota; class Gammaproteobacteria; order Burkholderiales; family Casimicrobiaceae; genus VBCG01. The sequence goes on from JADZDA010000102.1 coordinate 1,362, forward strand.
CAAGCTGTCGCAATGGCTCGCCTACTCGCTGTTCGAACCGTTCGAGCGCGCCGGACGGCGCATCGTCGACCGGGAGGCGCTGACCGCGCTGCCCGAGTATCGCAACGGCGGCCTGCTGCTCGACACCGGCGTGCTCGCGCTCGTCGATCCGTCGTACGCGCTCCGCCGGCATCCGGTCGGCAGCGAACTCGTCGTCGAATGGCGCGCGCTGACCGTCGCGCTGATCGATGCGCTCGCCCCGCTCGTGCGCGAGCGCCTGGGCCGGCCGGATCTGCCGCTCGCCTGCGTCCTCGAAGGAGGCACCTGGGCCGCGGGGCGCGAGATCGCCGGCGCCCGCCGCGGCGGCGAGGCGCCGATCGCCGTCGTGAGCGACGGCACCGTTTTCTGAGTCGGAGCACGACATGACCGCACACGTCCAGGTCCTCGACCACCCGCTCGTCCAGCACAAGCTCACGCTGATGCGCAAGAAGGAGACGAGCACGACATCGTTCCGCCGCCTGCTGAACGAGATCGGTTCGCTGATGGCCTACGAGGTCACGCGCGACATGCCGATGCACGAGGTCGAGATCGAAACGCCGCTCGAGACGATGCGCTCGCGGCTGATCGACGGCAAGAAACTCGTGTTCGTCCCGATCCTGCGCGCGGGCACCGGACTCCTCGACGGTTTCCTGTCGGTGATCCCCGGCGCGCGCGTCGGCCACATCGGGCTCTACCGCGACCCGCGCACGCTCGTCGCGGTCGAGTACTACTTCAAGATGCCGTCGGGGATGAAGGAACGCGACGCGATCGTGCTCGATCCGATGCTCGCCACCGGCCACTCGGCGATCGCGGCGGTCGAGCGGCTCAAGGAGACGCATCCGCGTTCGATCCGGTTCGTCTGCCTGGTCTCCTGCCCCGAGGGCATCGCCGCGTTCACCCAGGCGCATCCGGACGTCCCGGTGTACACGGCGTCGATCGACCGGCGGTTGAACGACCACGGCTACATCCTGCCGGGACTGGGCGACGCGGGCGACCGCATCTTCGGCACGAAGTAGCATCTCGCCGTGCGCGACCTCCTGATCCGCGACGCGACGCTCGCCGACGGCCGCACCGGCGTCGACATCCTCTGCGACCGCGGCCGGATCGTCGAGGTCGCGCCGCGCATCGAGGCGGTCGCCGGACGGGTCGTGGACGCGCAGCGGCTCCTCGTTTCACCGCCGTTCGTGGACGCCCACTTCCACATGGATTCGACGCTCACGTTCGGCATGCCGCGCGTGAACGCGAGCGGGACGCTGCTCGAGGGCATCGCGCTGTGGGGCGAGTTGAAACCCACGCTCACGCACGACGCGATCGTCGGGCGCGCGCTCGCCTATTGCGACTGGGCGGTCGGCAAGGGGCTGCTCGCGATCCGCTCGCACGTCGACACGTCGGATCCGCGACTGACCGCGGTGGAGGCGCTGATCGACGTGCGCGCTCGCGTCGCGCCCTACCTCGATCTGCAGCTCGTCGCGTTCCCGCAGGACGGGCTGCTGCGCTCGCCGGGTGCGGTCGACAACCTGAAGCGCGCGCTGGACCTGGGCGTCGACGTCGTCGGCGGCATCCCGCACTTCGAGCGGACGATGGCCGACGGGGCGGCGAGCGTGCGCATGCTCTGCGAGCTCGCCGCCGAGCGGGGGCTGCGCGTCGACCTGCACTGCGACGAGACCGACGATCCGCTCTCGCGACACGTCGAGTCGCTGGCGTTCGAGGTGCGACGCCTGGGGTTGCAGGGTCGCGCGGCCGGCTCGCATCTCACGTCGATGCACTCGATGGACAACTACTACGTGTCCAAGCTGATCCCGCTGATGCGGGAGGCGGGCGTCGCCGCGATCGCGAACCCGCTGATCAACATCACGCTGCAGGGCCGGCACGACACCTATCCGAAACGACGCGGGATGACGCGCGTGCCCGAACTGCTCGCGGCCGGCGTGCCGGTCGCGTTCGGCCACGACTGCGTGATGGATCCCTGGTATCCGCTCGGCAGCGGCGACATGCTCGAGGTCGCGGCGATGGGGCTGCACGTCGCGCAGATGACCGGCACCGAGGCGATGCGCGCCTGCTTCGATGCCGTGACCACGATCCCGGCGCGGATACTGGGGCTCGATGGCTACGGCGTGGCTCCGGGCTGCCGCGCCGATCTGGTGCTGCTCGATGCGCGCGATCCGGTCGAGGCGATCCGCCTGCGGGCCGCTCGCCTGGCCGTCGTCCGGGCCGGCCGGGTGATCGCGACGAGTCCGCCGTCCCGGGCGGCGCTCGACATTCCCGGGCGGCCGGCGTTCGTGGATTTCAAAGGGGTCGGACTCGAATGAATTCCCTGGGGCAGCCCCATCCGAATCCATTCGAGTCCGACCCCACTGAAATCGGACCGGTGTAAGGTCGCCGGGGTCTTCGGCGACTCCGTGTGACGGGGCGCCCTTGCATCCGTTGGCCCGGGGGTGGCGTAGGCGGTCGAGGCCGCCATCGGGAAACCGATCGGGGGCGCTGCGGTCATAATGCGCGTTGACCGGAGCCCGCCGCCAACCCCGACCCCGCGCCGTCGCGACTCGTAACCGCATGGAATCCGTCTACTACGTCATGGCCTGGGCCTGCCACCGCAGGTGCCGGCACTGCTACGAGACCCGCTTCCGTCCGTACGTGCGCGACGAACTCGCGGCGGTCGTCGGCGAGGCCGAGCGGAATTTCCCGCGGATCGTCGACCACCTGCCGGCGCGGATGACGTACGTCGACCTCGACGATCCGCGTCCCGACGGGACGGTTCCCGAGAAGACCGGCCGGATCATCCTGTCCGGCGGCGAGTCGCTGATGGATCCGGTCCGCGAGCGGGTGACCTATCCGGTCATCGACCGACTGAACGCGAAGTACGCGGCGCAGGGCGGTGTGAAAATCGTCGTGCAGACCACCGGCGACCTCCTGGACGACGCCATCGTCGACGACCTCGCTCGTCGCAACGTGTGGATGGTCTCGGTCGCGAGCGTCGACGACTTCCATGTCGGCCTGGAGGGCCCGGAGAAGCAGCGCCGGTTCGTCGACAGACTGACCGCGCTGTTCGAGCGCCACGGCCTCAGGAAGTCGGGGCTCGCCGCCACGACGCGCAACTGGCACGAGGAGGAGGGCCCGCTCTACAGCTTCTTCGGCGCGACGCCCGATTCGTGGATCGGCAAGCTCTGGCCGCGCGGCCGCGCGTGGGAGAACGGATTGTCGAAGGCGACGCTCGCCGACAATTTCTGCAACCGCTGGTCGGGCGGGCTCAACTTCCTGCGCCACGCCTACAACGGGTCGGAGGTGTCGGTCGAGCCCGACGGCAGCGTGTATCCGTGCTGCGTGAAGACGAAGCTCCCGATCGGCAACCTGCTCGACGACGATCTGATCACCATCCTCGACTCGCTCGCCGGGGTGCCGGCCTACGAGGCGATCACCATGGGCCACCCCGAGCGGATGGGCATCGCCTACGGCTGGACCGAGGCCGAGTTCCTCGCCCGCTCGGTGACGACGACGCCCGGCGGCGAGTCCTACCGGAACCTGTGCATCGGCTGCGATCGCTTCCACGAAGAGGTGCTCGGGCCGATCGTCGAGGCGGCGCGCGAGAAGCGCCGCGCGCTCCGTGATCGTGCCGCGCCGCCGCGGGCGCGCCGTGTGATTCCGCTGGTCTCCGCCGACGACTAGAACATCCTCCGTGCGCGCTCGCGCGTGACGATGGAACACGCCGACATGCCGCCCGGACCGCTTCCGCATTCCACCATGGTCGACCGACTCCTGCGCCTTTGCACCTGCGCCGTGCTGTTCGCGGCGCTCGCCGCGCCCGTGCGGGCGCAGTCGCCGGACCGCGACTGGAGCGATGTGCTCGCCCGGGCCCGCGGCCAGACCGTCCACTGGAACGCCTGGGCCGGCGACGAGAAGACCAACGCGTTCATCGCCTGGGTCGGCGCCGAGGTCGAGCGCCGCCACGGCGTCAAGGTCGTGCACGTGAAGCTCAAGGACACCGCGGAGGCCGTCCAGCGCGTCGTCGCCGAGAAGGCGGCCGGCCGCGACGGCGGGGGCAGCGTCGACCTGGTCTGGATCAACGGGCCGAACTTCCTCGCGATGAAGGAGCAGAAACTCCTGTACGGTCCGTACGCCGAGCGGTTGCCGAACTGGCGCTACGTCGACACCGTCCGCAAGCGCTCGAACCTGATCGACTTCACGATCCCCCATGAAGGCTACGAGTCGCCGTGGCGGATGGCGCAGATCGTCTTCGTCCACGACTCGAAGCGTGTGCGCGATACCCCGAAGTCGGTCGTCGAGCTGGCGGCGTGGGCCAGGGCGCACCCGGGGCGGTTCACGCACCCGTCGGTCCGCAATTTCCTCGGCGCGACGTTCCTCAAGCAGGCGCTCGCCGAGCTGGCGCCGGATCCGTCGGTGCTGCAGAGACCCGCGACCGACGCCGCGTTCGCGGCGACGACCGCGCCGCTGTGGGCCTGGTACGACGGCCTCAAGCCCGCGCTGTGGCGCGGCGGCACGCAGTTTCCGGAGAACGGGCCCGCGCAGCGGCAGCTGATGAACGACGGCGAGATCGACATCCTGATCTCGTTCAACCCGTCCGAGGCCGCGGTGTCGGCGAGCGCGGGTCTGCTGCCGGACTCGGTGCGCACGTTCGTGTTCGCGCGGGGCACGATCGGCAACACGAGCTTCGTCGCGATCCCCTACAACGCGAGCGCGAAGGAGGGCGCGATGGTCGTCGCCGACTTCCTGCTCGAACCGGCCACGCAGGCGCGCGCGCAGGATCACCGGCAGATGGGCAACTTCACCGTCCTCGACCCGGCGAAGCTCGCGCCCGAGGACCGCCGCCGCTTCGACGAGCTGCCGCGCCACCCGGCGCTGCCTTCGCTCGCGGAGCTGGGCACGACGCTGCTCGAGCCGCACCCGAGCTGGATGACGCGGATCACGGCCGAGTGGGAGCGCCGCTACACGCACTAGGCGGCGGATCGACGACGACGCGGTCGGCGGGGGCGCTCGCCGTCGCGCCGGTGTTCGCCGTCGGCGCGTTCGCGTTGCCGATCGCCGCGGGCGTCGCCGGGACGCTGGCGCCGGCGTTCGGATTCCTGCCGGCGATCGGCGGCCACGCCCTCACGCTCGACCCCTGGCGCGAACTCGTCCGCTGGCCGGGTTTCGTGTCCAGTGTGACGCTCACGATCGCGACCGGCGTCGCCGCGACGCTGCTGTCGCTGATCGTCGCGCTGGCGTTCGCCGCCTGGGCCTGCGCACGACCCTGGGGGGCGCGCGCGTCGGCCTGGATCGCGCCGGTGCTCGCGACGCCGCACTCGGCGTTCGCGATCGGCCTCGCCTTCGTCATCGCGCCTTCGGGGTGGATCGTACGCGCCGTCTCGCCGTGGCTCACCGGGTTCGACGTCCCACCCGACGTGGCGACCGTCGGGCATCCGTCCGGCGCGGCGCTCGTGCTCGCGCTGATGATGAAGGAGGTGCCGTATCTCGTGCTGATGATCGCCGGTGCGTCCGCGCAGGTGCCGGTGCGCGAGAGCCTCGCGATCGCCCGGTCGCTCGGCTATCGCGCGGCGGACGCCTGGTTCGCGACGGTGCTGCCCCGGATCTGGCGCCAGATCCGGCTGCCGGTGTGCGCGGTGCTCGCCTTCTCGCTGTCGGTCGTCGACGTCGCGCTGATCCTGGGACCGAGCCATCCGCCGACGCTCGCCGTGCAGGCGATACGGTGGTTCGCGGATCCGGACGTGCGGTCCTGGTTTCCCGCCGCCGCGGCCGCGACGCTGCAGCTCGCGATCGTCGTCGCCGCGATCGCGCTCCTGCTCGGTGTCGAGCGCGTCGCCGCCCGCCTGGGCCTGGCGCGGATCGAGCACGGGCGCCGCGACGGCGCCGGCGGGACGGTCGCCGCGGCCGGCGCAACGTTCCTCGCGCTCCTGGTCGCGCTCGCCGGCGCGTCGATCGCGGGAATGGCCCTGTGGTCGTTCGCGAGCCAGTGGCGCTACCCCGACGCGTGGCCGTCGGGCCTGTCGACGGAGGGCTGGATGCGGCGCCTCGATGGCCTGGCCTCGCCGTTCGCCACCACGCTCGCGGTGGGTGCCGTCGCGGTCGCCGTCTCGCTCGCGCTGGTCCTCGCCTGCCTGGAATTCGAGCAGCGGCGCGCGAAGCGGGGCCCGCCGCCCGGACTCGCGCTGCTGTACGTCCCGCTGCTCGTCCCGCAGGTCGCGTTCCTGTTCGGCGCCCAGGTGCTGCTCGTGCGGACCGGATGGGACGGCGCGCTCGTCGCGGTCGTCTGGGCCCACGTCATTTTCGTGCTGCCCTACCTGTTCCTGTCGCTCGCCGATCCCTGGCGCGCGCTCGATCCGCGCTACGCGCGTGCCGCGGCGAGCCTGGGCGCCGGGCCCTGGCGCGTGTTCTGGCGCGTGAAGCTGCCGATACTCGCGAAGCCGGTGGCGATCGCCTGCGCGGTCGCGTTCGCCGTCAGCGTCGGGCAGTACCTGCCGACCCTGTTCGCCGGGAACGGCCGTGTGCCTACGCTCACGACCGAGGCGGTCACGCTGTCTTCGGGCGCGGACCGGCGGGTGATCGGCGCGTACGCGGTCCTGCAGGCGCTGCTGCCGCTCGCCGCGTACCTCGCCGCGGCGTCGCTGCCGGAGCGCCATCGGCCGCGGCGCCGGGGTTCGCGTTCGTGAGCGCGGTTCCGCTCGTGCTCGAGTCGGTCCGCCTGCGGCTCGGCGAGCGGGTGCTCGTCGATCGCCTCGATGTCGAGGTCGCACCGGGCGAGTGCGTCACGCTGATGGGCCCGTCGGGCTGCGGGAAATCGACACTCCTCGCCTACGTCGCCGGCTCGCTCGACCCCGCGTTCGACGCGTCCGGCCGGATCCTGATCGGCGGCGAGGACGTGACGCCGTTGCCGCCCGAACGGCGGCGCATCGGCATCCAGTTCCAGGACGATCTGCTGTTTCCGCACCTCACCGTCGGCGGCAACCTCGCGTTCGCGCTGGCGCAGCGCGTTTCCGGGCGGCGCGAGCGGCGCGCGCGCGTCGACGCGGCGCTCGCCGAGGCGGATCTCGCCGGCTTCGCCGACCGCGACCCGTCGACCTTGTCCGGCGGACAGCGGGCGCGTGTCGCGCTGATGCGCGCGCTCGTCTCCGAGCCGCGCGCGCTGCTCCTCGACGAGCCGTTCGGGAGGCTGGACGCCCAGTTGCGCGACGAGGTCCGCCGATTCGTGTTCGACCACGCGGGCGAGCGCGCGATCGCGATGCTGCTGGTCACGCACGACGAGGCCGACGCGCGCGCCGCCGGGGGCCGAGTGCTGCGGTTCCGCGACAACGGCCGCGTCGAGGGCTGATCCGGACCGCCGGTCAGCGCGCCGCGCCCGCCGACGCGCGCAGGTGCGCGCGCAGCAGCCGTCCCCAGCGCGCGTCGTACGGATGGACGAACGACGCGGGGCCGGACGCGCAGGCCAGCGGGCGTCCCTCGTTCGCCCAGGCGAAGACGCCGCCGGCGAGGTTGCGCACGTCGCGGTGGCCGGCGTCCGCGAGCGCCGCGGCCGCGCGGGCCGACCGGACCCCGACCGAACAATAGACGACGACCGGCAGCGAGCGATCGAACGCCGCCAGCCGATGCACCGCGTCGTCGGCGTCGCGCGCTCCGAACGCGCCGGGAATCACGCTGACCGCCCGCTCGCCGTCCGCGCGCACGTCGACGAGCACCGGCGCGTCGGGTGCGCCGGCCGCGAGGCGGCGCGCCAGTTCGTCGGTCGTGACCGTCCGGACGCCGGGAAACCGCAGCGCGATCCAGCGATCGAGCGCGATGCGGGAGAGCGGGGGCGGCGAGAGGTCCATGCTCGGTCGTCGTCGGGCCGCGCGGGCCGGCGGTGCTCGTCGTGCCCGGGTGTCGATATACTACGGCCACGGTGCTCGGGGCGGGGGGGCTGGGTGGACGCGAGGAAGATCCGGGTCGCGGTCGTGCGCGGCCTGAAGATGGGCGCGGTCGAGCGCATGTTCTCTCAGGAGGCCCGCGACGCGATCGTCGAGGGCCGCTCGAATCCGACGTTCGCCGAACTCGGCCTCGACAGCCTGGCCCGGATGGAACTTTGCATCGCGATCGAGCTCGATACCGGCGTCTCGATCGCACCGGACTCGCTCGATCTCTACGCGACGGTCGACGACCTCGTCGCCGACCTCCTGCGACGTGCCACTGTTTGACGCCTACCGGTCCGAAGCCTGCGCCTGCCGGACCGTCAACGAGTTCAACCGGCTCCATATCGACTACGAGGCCTGGCTGTCGCCCTCGGAGTTCGAAGAGCTCGCGCGCGGCATCCACGCTTGCGCGCCGACCATGCCGCCGGCGTCGATGATCTGGGCCCGCGGGCTCGGCGAATTGATCGCCCGCAGCGGAAATCCGGTACGCGCCTGGGATCGGCGGCCGGTGTATCAGGACGCGGTCTGGTACGCCCCCGGAGACGGCGCGCCCCCGCGCCGCGAGCGCACGCTCGTGGTGTGCTACACGGACTTCTTCGGCCGGCTGTTCATGCCGATCCCGGCCTACCTCCAGCATTGCCCGGCACCCGGCCACGACTACCTCGTGCTGCGCGACCGCTCGCGCAGGTATTTCGTGGAGGGCCTGGCGGACGTGGCGCCGACGCTGACCTCGGCGCTGCGCGCGGTGCTCGGCGCCATCGACGCGCACAAGTTCCGCCGAATCCAGAGCGTCGGCGCGAGTTCCGGCGGGTTCGCGGCACTGTGGTCCGCCGTCGAGTTCGGTTTCTCGTCCGGCGTGTCGCTCGGCGGCGCGGCGCCGTCGACGCTCGAACGGAGCGGACTGTCCGCCGACGGCTTCCGCGAGGCGTTGCGCGCGCACCCGGTGCCGCCGCTCGCGTACTACTACTCGGCCGACTACCCGACCGATCGCGCGAACGCCGCGGAGCTCGCCGCGTTGATGCCGGTCGTCACCGTGCCGATCGCCGGGGCGAGCAAGCACAATCTCGTCTTCGAGATCTACCAGCGCGGCGAGCTCGTCGAGTTCCTCGCGGGCGTGCACGCGATCCCGCCCCGGGCGACCCGCTACGCCGCTCCGGACGCGGCGACCTAGGGCTTGGCGACACCATGGCCGCGTGCGCGTCGGCGGTGGTCAGGTCGCGGCGATGAGCGCCTCGACGCGGCCGAACGGCCCGAAGTCCGCGGCGATCCGGTCGCCGGCCTCGATGGCGAACGGGACGACGCAGGTTCCGGTGGTCACGATCTGGCCGGCGGCGAGTCCGATGCCGTGCGCCCGCAGCTCGTTCGCGAGCCAGGTCAGCGCGATGCGCGGATCGCCCAGCACGTTCGCGCCGGTTCCCGCGGCGACGGCGCCGCCGTTGCGCCACCCGCGGACCGCGTGCGACCCGAAGTCGTGGTCCCGCCAGGGCGCGCGAACCTGGGCGCCAAGCACGAACCAGCACGCGCACGCGTTGTCCGCGATGAGCTGCGGCGCGCCGGCGGTCACGAAGTCCCCGTAGCGCGAGTCGGGGATTTCGATCGCCGGATGGACGCGCTCCGCGGCGCCGACGACTTCCCCGATCTCGTACGCACGTGTACGCGCGGGCAGGGCGGCGCCCATGACGAACGCGAATTCCGCCTCGGCGACGCGCATGCCGTTGCCGGCGAACGGGACGTGCCCGCCGTCGGGCAGCACCCGGTCGGCCAGCAGGCGGCCGGCGAGCGGCCCGTCGACGCCGATGTGCGCCTGGCCGGCGGCGCTGGTCGCCGCGATCTTCCAGCCTCGCGTCGCCTGCCCGGCGAGCCTCGCGAATTCCGCCTGGACGCGGTAGCCGTCGGCGCGCGTGACCGGACGGATCGACTCGGGCAGCGCGGCGATCCGGACGCGCCGGTCGCGCGCATCGAGCAGGCATCGGGCCGCGCGTTCGATCGCGACTGCGTCCATCGGTGCAGGGATCCGTCCGGGAGGGGACGGGGATTGTCCCATGGGGGACACCCTGCCGCCCGCGGATGTCCCGCCGTCGATGCCGCTCGCTATACTGGCGCGCGATCCGCAGTCGCCGCCGGCGCGCCGGCGGGCGTTCCGGGAGGGGGGCGTTGAACGTCGAACGCGAGCACCGTGGCGGAGTGCGGGGGAGCCGGCGCGAATTCCTCGTCGCCGCCGCGGCGGGCGCGCTCGCCGCGGCGACGGGTGCGCGCGCGGCCGAGACGCGCGGACCGACACGGTTCCTGGTCGGATTCGGCCCGGGGGGGACCTCGGACCGGGTTGCGCGCGCGATCGCGCCGCCGTACGCCCGCGTGAGCGGCCGCGACGCGCTGGTCGAGAACGTGCCCGGCGCGAACGGCGCCCGCGCCATGGCCCGGACCCTCGCAGCCGATCCGGACGGCGGCACGATCCTCGTGGGGACCTCGGGCGTCGCGCATCCGGACCACGCCGCGGCGATGGGCGCGCTGAGGCCGGTGATCCAGCTCGCGACGACGCCGATGATGCTCGTCGTGCGCGCGACGCTGCCGGTTCGCGACCCGGCCGGATTCGTCCGCCACCTGAAGGAACATCCGACCGCGAGCTACGGATCCGCGGGCGAGGGCAACCCGACGCATCTGTGCTCGGTGGAGCTGCTGCGTCGGCTGGGACTCACCGCCGTGCATGCCGCCTACACCGGGGGCCCGGCGGCGTTGCGGGACCTGCTGGGCGGACACATCGACTTCCTGATGACCGGCGCGACGGCGACCCTGCTGCAGCAAACGGGCGCGCGGGTGCTCGCCGTGACGTCCGTGGAACCGTCGCGGCTGCCCGGCATCGGCCATCTACCGACGATCGCCGGGACGATCGCGGAGGGCTTCGAGTTCACGCTGTGGCAGGCGCTCTACGTGCCGGCCCTGACCGACGATGCGCTGGTCCGCGAGATCAACGCGCGCTGCGCGCGAATACTCGAGGACGCCGAAGTGCGCGCTGCGCTCGCCGCCGCCGGCGCCGAAGTCGTCGGCGGGTCGTCCGACGCGGCCGGGCGCGTCCACCGCGAGGAAGCCGCCCGCTTCCGCCGCATCCTCGCGGCCGGTCGCGCATGAATACGGAAGGCGGCCACCTCGACGCCGCCGCGGCGGACACGCTCTCCGGGCGCCTGCGGCGGCATGCGGAACGGCAGGGTGATGTCATCGCCCTCGAGGACGTCGCGGGGCGGATCGCCTACCGGGACCTGGTCCGGCTCGTGGCCGGCGTGGCGCGCCGGCTGCGCGAGGCGGGCGTCACGCCCGAGGCGTGCGTCGGCCTGACGGTACGCGACGAGATCGACCACCTGCTCACGGTGCTCGCGCTGCTCGAGCTCGGCGCCCGCCAGGTCGTGCTCGCCTCGCACGCGCCGGCGACCGCGCGTCTCGACCTCGCGTCGCGTGTCGGCGTCACCCACGTCGTGGGCGATATCGACAGCGACCGGATCGCGGGCGCGTCGTTCATCGACGTCGGCGCGCTGAGTGTGCGCGCGTCCGACGACCGGCCGCCGGCGTGGTCGCCGACGCGGCCGGACGCCGGTGCCCTGCTGCTCACCGGGTCGGGCACGACCGGACGGGTCAAGTTGCTGTGTTTCACGCAGCGCGATCTCGCGGCGCAGGCGTCGCACCCTCCGGTCGACCCGCGCGGCGGACGATTGCTGCAGATGGCGAGCGCCGAACACAACAACGCGAAGCGGATGCGCCTCTACGCGCTGCACGCGGGGGGCACCTGCGTACTCCGCAGCGGCGCGTCGCTGACGGCGCACGGACTGTGCGCGGCCTTGCGCCCGACCTGGCTGGAGCTCGCGACCGTGCACGCCGTCGCGCTCGTCGCCGCGTGTCGCGTCGAAGGCCGATTGCCCGAATCCACGAACGTGCGCGTCGGCGGCTCGCGCGTTCCGGAGTCGCTGCGGCGGGCGATCGTCGAGCACGCGACGCCGCGGCTGCACGTGTCCTACGGCGCGACCGAGGTCGGCGCGGTCGGCGTCGCCGCGCCTTCGATGCACGACACGCCCGACTGCGTCGGCCGGCCGATGCCCGGCGTCGAGGTCGAGGTCCGCGACGAGCACGGAAGACCGGCTGCGCCCGGCGAGCCCGGGGATGTCCGCATCCGGGCACCGGGCATGGCGCGAACCTACGTCGGCGATCCCGAGGCGACTGCGCGGCATTTCCGGGACGGCTGGTTCGTCCCGGGCGACGTCGGTTCGTGGACCGCGGACGGGCGCCTGTGCATCCACGGCCGCCGGGACGACATGATGATCATGAACGGCATGAACATCCACCCGTTCGAGGTCAAGCGGGCGCTCGAGGCGCATCCGCAGGTGGCGGCGGCCGCGGCGTTCCCGCTCGCGTCCGACGTGCACGGGGAGATTCCCGTGGCGGCGGTCGAACTCGGACCCGGAGCGACGGCGACCGCCGCCGCGCTCGTTGCGTGGGCGCGCGAGCGCCTGGGTGCGCGGGCGCCCAGACGCGTGTTCGTCGTCGACGCGTTTCCGCGCAACGCCGCGGGCAAGGTCCTGCGCAACGCGCTCGCGCAGGCGCTGGGCGTGCACGTTCCGCCCCGCGCCGCGGGTCTGCCGGAGGATGCCCGTTGAACGAGCGCGAGATCCGGGAGGTCGTCGTGCAGGGACTCGAGGCGGGCGCGGTGCCGGGCATCAACCGGATCGAGGTGCGCGCCGCTTTCCTGGCGGGGACTTCCGAGCTGCCCTTCGCCGAATTCGCGCTCGACAGCCTCGCCCAGGTGGAGCTCTGCATCGCGATCGAGGCGGGACTGCGGATCGCGCTGTCGCCCGCCGACCTCCGCGCGTACACGTCGGCGGGCGAACTCGTGCGTGCGCTCGCGGCGATGCGCGATGCTTGACTTCGTGATCGACTCGCTCGCGCGTTGCCGCACGGCCAACGACGCGCGGCGGGTCCAGGTGACGCTCGCCAACGAGCTCGCGCCCGCCGAGGTCGCGATGCTCGCGAAGGCGCTGCGCGAGCGGTACGCGGGCACGTACGCGTCGACCGTGCATTGGCTGGGAGGGCTCGAATCCCTGATCGGGCTGTCCGCGGCGCCGCCGCAGCCGTTCGAGCGATCGGTGCTCGCGCCGGGCGTATTCCGTTACGCGGCGCCCGCCGGCCGGTCCGAACTCGGGCGACGTACGCTGATCGTCGCGTTCACCGGCGCCGCCTTCCGGCTGATGCTGCCGATCGCCTGCGTGCTCCAGAACCTGGACGCGTCGAGACACGATCTGGTGCTGCTGTTCGATCGCGCCCGCACGCAATTCCTCAAGGGGGTGCCCGGCATCGCTTCCGACCTGCCCGCGCTGCTGCGGCGACTCGACGAACTCGCGGCGTTCGGGCTGTATCGTCGCGTCGTGTTCGTCGGGACCAGCGCCGGAGGATTGCCGGCGATGCGGGCCGCCATCGAGATCGCGGCCGAACGCGGCATCGGCATCGCCGCGTCCGTGCCGGCGGATCTTCCCTCCCGCGTGCAGACGCACGACGTGGACCCGGCGCCGCACGTCGAGGCGTTCGCGCGCTACGACCGCGGCGCGACGCGGCTCGCCTGCGTTTGCGCCTCGGGGCATGCCCGCGACCGCGCGAACGCGCGCTGGTACGAGGCGCACGCCGGCGCCACGGTCGTCGAGGTGCCCGGCATCGACGGGCACAATGTCCTGCAGCAGGTCTTCGAGGCCGGCGGATTGGCCCCGTTCCTCGCCGAACTCGTCGACGGCGACGGGCGCATCGCGGTGCCGCCGGGCGTCGCCGTCGGCCGCGCGGGACGCGGCGGGGTTTGACGCCGCGCGCGTCGCGCGCGTAAGCTCCTGCGCCGATCCCGACGCGTGCGACCGGTAACGCGCTGCCCGCGGTCGCGCGGCCGCGATCGCCCTTCACCATCCACCATCCCCCTCAGGCCGAGACGACACCCCGTGAGCGACGCGCTGGCCTACCTCGTGAAAATCCGTCCCGAGGCGATGACGTCGTACTTCGCCTTCCTCAAGGACGCGGGCAGCCGGCTCGACCCGAAGACGCGCAACCTGATCTCGGTCATCACCAAGGTGCATTCGCGCACCGAGGCGGGCCTCAGGCAGTACCTGAAACGCGCGCTGCGCGAGGGCGCGACCGCCGAGGAGGTCGTCGACGCGCTGCTGATGGCCTTTCCGGCGCTGGGTCTCGCGAACATCATCTGGGCCATCGACGTGATCCTGAAGATGGACCTGCCGGAGTTCCGGCTGGAAGAGCTGGCCGCCGCTGCTGCCGCCGCCGCATCGACCGCGCCGGCCTGGCACGACGTCGCGGCGCTCGCCGACCTGCCCGTCGACGGCGTGAAGCGGCTCGAATCCGGCGAGCGCGGCCTGTTCGTCCACCGGACACCGTCGGAAATCCGCGTCTACGACAGCCGCTGCCCGCACCAGGTGACGAACATCCCCGAGCTGGCGCTGCAGGGCCGCATCCTCACCTGCCCCAAGCACCAGTGGACGTTCGATCTCGCGACCGGGCAGTGCATCGACAAGGGCGACAGCCCGCTCAATCGCCTCGAGCACCGGACGACCGGCGAGCGGCTGGAAGTGTTCTGGTAGCCGCGGCGGACGGGGGCGGCCGATGTACGTCTGCGTCGTTTCCGACAGTCACGATCGCGCCGAGCCGCTCGCCCGCGCCGTGCACGCGGCGAAGGCGCTGGGCGCGCAGGCCGTCATCCACTGCGGTGACCTGATCGGCGCCCAGACCGTCAAGCCCGCGCTCGCGGCCGGCCTGCCGGTGCATGCCGTCCACGGCAACAACCTGGGCGACGCGCAGGCGATGCACTACCAGTCGCGCATGAGCGGCGGGCTGTTCCAGTACCACGGAGCGGAGGCCCGCCTCGAACTCGCCGGCCGGCGCATCATCGTGACCCACTACGACCACCTCGGTTACGCGCTCGCCTGCACCGGGGAATGGGACCTGGTCTGCTGCGGCCATTCGCACGTCGCCGAGACGCGGCCGGTGGCCAACGTCAAGGGCGGCTCGACCTGGCTGGTCAACCCCGGGACGGTGGCGGGCCTCGCCGGCGCCGCCACCTGGGTCCTGGCCGACCTGGCGCGGATGCGGTTCGACGTCCATACAATTCCTTTATAGCCGCATCATTTCATTCTCTCCACTCGCCCCGGTTCGCCCCTCATAATCCCCTACTTCCGTCGTTACGGTCGATCGTCCAGCAGGGAGGACCACGATGTTCAGCAGCAACGCCTTCGCGGTGGTTTCGGGTAGCCTGCCCGCCGGATTCATGCAGTGGTACGTGGGGCTGATGGTCGTTGCGGTCGTCGTCGGAACGATCATGGACATGATCCACAAGGGCAGCGCGAAGTACTTCTTCGCCAACGCGCGCAAGTCGCGCGCCCAGGGCAAGCCGGTCGACAAGGCGTCGATCGCGGTCAAGACGCTGGCGGTTGACGTGCTCGCCTCCGGCGAGTTCTGCAACCAGCGCCGCCGCCTGGCCCACCTGCTCACGATGTACGGGTTCATCCTCCATGTGGTGACCACGGCGGTCATGGTGTACGTCTACCCGACGGCCGCGACGCCGACGCCGGCCCTGGTGGCGCAGCTCTGGTGGCTGGGCGGATTGCTGGTCATGGCCGGCGGCTACTGGTTCTGGTTCTTCATCCGCGTGGACGTGGCGGCCGAGGGCAGCTCGCCGCTGCGTTTCATGCGCGCCGATCTGTTCATCGTCTCGCTGCTGGCCAGCGTCACGACCGGTCTCCTGTGGGCCTGGCTGCAGGCCAGCGGCAGCGCGGCCGCGTGGCCGGTCTTCGGGGTGTACCTCCTCGCCACCGCGGTGCTGTTCGGCGGCGTGTACTGGTCGAAGTTCGCGCACATGTTCTTCAAGCCCGCGGCGGCGTTCGACAAGCGGGTGGCCGAGGCCGACGGCACGAACATGAACCTGCCGTTGCTCAACCGGGACGATCCCGCGCAGCGCGAGCGGCACTCGATGGAGCTGTTGCGCAACGCCCCGATGGACATGGGGCTCGGCATCAAG
>JADZDA010000103.1 GCA_020851255.1 Burkholderiales bacterium
CCCGTCCGGGTCGGCATCGCGAGATCCTTGAGGAAGGCGACCCGCGCCCGTTCCTCGGGCGCGCCGCGCAGCACGACGTCGATCAGCTTGTCGCCCTCCCGGTACTGAGTGACCGTGATCCCCGAAACCGCGTTGTTGAGGAACGCGGCGACGTCCTGCGACGTGAATCCGAGCAGCCGCGCCTTGTCCTGGTCGACGGAGAGCCGGATCGTCTTCGACGGCTCGTCCCAGTCGAACTGCACGTCGACGGTGCCCGGATCCGTGCGCATGACGTCCGCGACCCGGGTCGCGATCCGGCGCACCGCGGCGACATCCTCGCCGGAGACGCGGAACTGGACGGGGAATCCCACCGGCGGCCCGTTCTCGAGCCGTGACACGCGGCCGCGCAGCTCGGGGAAGTCGGTTTCGAACAGTCCGATCAACCGGTCACGCAGCCGTTCACGCTCGGCGCTGCCCGCGGTCGTCAGCACGAACTGCGCGAAATTCGCCTGCGGCAGCTGCTGGTCGAGCGGCAGGTAGAAGCGCGGGCTGCCGGCGCCGACGTACGCGACGTAGCCGTCGATGCCCCGCTCGCCGTCGAGGATCGCCTCCAGCTTCCTCGCCTGCGCGAGCGTCGCCGTGTACGAGCTGCCCTCGGGCAGGCGCAGG
This sequence comes from Burkholderiales bacterium, assembly GCA_020851255.1. Classification (GTDB taxonomy): domain Bacteria; phylum Pseudomonadota; class Gammaproteobacteria; order Burkholderiales; family Casimicrobiaceae; genus VBCG01. The sequence continues at coordinate 649 of JADZDA010000103.1, forward strand.
TCGACCAGCAGCTCGGGGCGCGAACTGGACGGGAAGAACTGCTGGGGCACGAACCGGAAGAGCGCGATCGCGCCGGCGAACACCGCGACGGTCGCGACGAGCACGATCGCGCGGTGCGCGACGCAGGCGTCGATCGCGGCGCGCAGTCGCCGGTAGAACGGCGTGCGATAGACGGCGAGCGGATCGCCGTGCGCGGGCGGGGCGGACCCGGGTGGCGGAAGACCGGCGAGCCGCGCGCGCAGCCGCGCCCACCACGACGGGCGGTGCAGCGCCGCACCCTCCGGCAGCATCCGGTAGCCCAGGTAGGGGATCACGACGACGGCGACGATCCACGAGGCGACCAGCGCGATCGCCGAGACCTGGAAGATCGACCGCGTGTACTCGCCGGTGGCGCTCTTCGCGGTCGCGATCGGCAGGAAGCCGGCCACGGTGACCAGCGTGCCGGTCAGCATCGGGAATGCCGTCGACGTGTAGGCGTAGCTCGCGGCGCGGAAGCGGTCGAGGCCCTGCTCGAGCTTGATCGCCATCATCTCGACGGCGATGATCGCGTCGTCGACGAGCAGCCCCAGCGAGAGGATCAGCGCGCCCAGCGAGATCTTGTGCAGCCCGATGTCGAGCGCGGCCATCGCGACGAACGTCGCGGCGAGCACGAGCGGGATCGACACCGCGACGACCAGCCCGGTGCGCAGGCCCAGGCTCACCAGCGAGACGACCAGCACGATCAGCACCGCCTCGGCGAGCGAGCGGACGAACTGGTTGACCGACCGCTGGACGGCGCGCGGCATGCTCGCGACCTCGGAGAGTTCCATGCCGGCCGGCAGCGCGGGCGCGAGGCGCGCGATCTCGCGGTCGAGGTCGCGCCCCAGGTGGATCACGTCGCCGCCGGCGGCCATCGTCACGCCGACGCCGATCGCCTCGCGGCCGCCCACGCGCATCGTCTGCGTCGGGGGATCGGCGTAGCCGCGCGTCACCGTCGCGACATCGCCCAGCCGGATGATCCGGCCGCCGGCCCGCAGCGACAGCTCGCGGATGTCGTCGAGCGACACGTACGCTCCCGAGGGCCGGACGACGATCCGGTCGACCGGTGTCTCGAACGTCCCCGCCGGGGCGACGACGTTCTGCGCGGCGAGCGTGGCGAAGATCTGCGCGGGCTCGATGCCCAGCGTCGCGAGCTTCGCGTTCGACATCTCGACGAACACCCGCTCGTCCTGCTCGCCGATGAAGTCGACCTTCGCGACGCCGGGCACGCGCAGGAACTCGGCGCGCACGCGGTCGGCGGCGAGTTTCAGTTCCCGGTAGTCGAAACCGGCGCCGGTGATCGCGTAGAGGTTGGTGTAGGTGTCGCCGAACTCGTCGTTGAAGTACGGCCCCTGGATGCCGGCGGGCAGCGTGCCGCGGATGTCGCCGATCTTCTTGCGGACCTGGTACCAGGTGGCGGGCACGGTCTCGGCGGGCGCCGAGTCGCGGATCGCGAAGAACACGAGCGATTCGCCGGGCTTGGAGTAGCTGCGCACCCAGTCGACGCTGGGCACCTCCTGGAGCTTGCGCTCGATGCGGTCGGTGAGTTGCCGCTCGACCTCGAGCGCGGCGGCGCCCGGCCAGTTGGTGCGGATCACCATCACCTTGAACGTGAACGGCGGATCCTCCGACTGGCCGAGCTTCGTGTACGCGAGCGCGCCTAAGATCGAGCACATCACGATCGCGAACAGCACCAGCGACCGGTGGTGCAGCGCCCACTCGGACAGGTTGAAGCGCGAGCCCGTCGCGCCGGGCGGATTCACCGGAGTCATCGCCGCCGTCCGGTCAGGCGCCCGTTGCGGGGGCCGGAGCGGCCGGCGTGGCCGGTGCAGGCGCCGGTGGCGGCGTGGCGGGTGTGCCGGCCGGCGCCACGCCTTCCCACGGACGGACGACCTGGCCGGGCCGCAGCTTCTGCGCGCCCGCGGCGACGATCCACTCGCCGTCCGCGAGCCCCTCGCCGACGATCGTCCCGTCCTCGCGATAACCGCCGAGCGTCACGGTGCGCAGCGACACCGTCCGGGTGGCCGGGTCGTAGATCCACACGGCGGGCTTGCCGGAAGCGTCGTGATGGATCGCGGCGGACGGCACGAGCGCCGCCGTCGGCGACGGACCGCTGCCCGCGATCAGCACGTTCGCCGTCATCCCCCAGCGCACGTCGGCGTCGGCGTCGACGATGGTCATGCGTACGGCGAAGGTCCGCGTGGCGGCGTCGACCGCCGGCGCGATCTCGCGCAGGCGGGCGGCGTAGGCCTTGTCGCGTCGCGCCCAGAGCACGACGACCGGCGCCTTCGCCGACTTCAGTTCCGCGAGCCGGTTCTCCGGCACCGCGATCGCGACCTCGCGCTCGTCCTCGCGCGCGAGGCGCAGGACCGGCTGGCCGGAGGCCACGACCTGTCCCGCCTCGGCGAGCACGGCGGTGACCACGCCGTCGGTGTCGGCGACGAGCGTGGCGTAGCCCGCCTGGTTGCGGGCGACGTCCTGTTGCGCGCGCGCCTGTTCGTGCCGCGCGCGGCTCGCGTCCATGGCGTTGCGCTTCTGGTCGAGCGCGCTCGCGCTGACGAAACCCTGCCGGTGCAGGTCCTGGTAGCGTTCGAACTCGGCGCGCGCGTAGTCGGCCTCGGTCTTCGCCGCCGCGACCGCCGCGTTCGACGCCTCGGCCTGCAGCGAGACGTCGGTCGGGTCGAGCCCGGCGAGCGGCTGGCCGCGCCGGACGCGCGCCCCCACGTCGACCGACCGCGACACCAGCTTGCCGCCGATGCGAAAGCCCAGGTCGGACTCGTGCCTGGGCTTGACCTCGCCGGCGAACACCGTCGCATCGACGGCCCGGCCGAGCTCGACCTTCGCGAGCTTGACCGGCCGGATCGGCTCGGGCGGCGGCTCCTGCTTCGAGCACGCGGCGAGTGCCAGCGTGGCGAGCGCCGCGGTCGCCGCCGCGCGCCGGAGCGTCGTGGCCGGTTTCATCGCGCCTCCGCCGCGGGCAGCGCGGTCCGGGCGACGCCCGACGCACCGCCGACCGCCTCGCCGACGACGCCCCGCCACAGCGCGGTGAGCGCGAGGTCGAGGTCCTCGGGGTAGCTGAAGGCGAGCGGCGCGCGCGCGTCGCCGCCGCTCGCGGCCGGGCAGACCGCGGTCGCCCCGGACATCTGCCACAGCCCCAGGATCAGCGCGTAGCTGTGCCGCAGCAGCGCGAGGCCCTGGCCGCTCCCGAGCGCCGGGAAATGCCGCTCCAGCCCGGCGCCGGCGCGCTCGAGCCGCTCGGCCATCCGCTGCTTGAACGCGAGCGAGGTCTGCGGAGGAATCGACTGCGCCATCAGCCCGAAGCATCGCGACGCGAGCGGCAGGAACAGCGGCGGGTCGACCATGTGCCGGTGGGTGAGCGCGAGGACGTGTTCGACCGTCACCGGCGCGGCCGCGTCGAGGATCGCGAACAGCGACCGGAAGAAACCCTGGACGTTGCGCTCGTGCAGGGCGAGCAGCAGCTCTTCCTTGCTCGGGAAGTACAGGTAGACCGTTCCCTTCGCGAGTCCCGCCTCGTCGGCGACCTCGGAGACGCTCGCCACGCGGTCCGGCGAACGCAGCAACAGCCGCTCGGCCGCATCCAGGATCGCCTCGTGGCGTTCCTGCTTGTCCGCCGCCTGGATCGCCCGCTGCCGGATCGCCATCGCCCGCACTCCTATGCCCCGGGGGCCAACTGACCGCCGGTCACTTGGACGGCAGGCTAAATGACCCTTGGTCAGTTGTCAAGCCGGCGCGGCCGGTTCCGGGAGCGGGGCGCTCCACCGTCCCGACCGGTTCAGAACAGGGACAGCGTCGCGACGGTGAGCGCGCTCGCCGGATCCGCGTGTTCGAGCACCACGTCGAAATGGTGCTTCCCGGCGATCACCAGCGGCCCCGGAGGGCCGGCCGCGGGGCGGTTCTCCGGCCAGGCGTCGACGATGAGCCGCGCCTGACGCAGGAACTCGCCGGTCTCGGCGCCGCCGACCGCGACCACCAGCGGCGCCGGCGTCGTCGGGCGCACGAGCACCGGAGTAAGCCGCTCGGCCTCGCGATCGTCGAGCCTCAGGTCGACGTTGATCGAAAAGCGCGTCATCGGCCGCAGGTCGTGCACGCCGGACAACGACACGCCGCCGGTGACCGGGTTGGACGTGCAGCCGTCGGCGCGCCAGTCGCGCCGGAACATCTCGGCGGTGAGGTGGCCTCCGGCCGAATGACCGCCCACGCACAGCCGCGCCGGGTTCGCGCCCCGCGCCGGCCCCTCGCGGACGATCCAGCCAATCGCGCGAGCGCACTCCTCGACGATGTCGGCGACGCGCACCTCCGGACAGAGATCGTAGTTGACGACCGCGACCGCGATGCCCGCGGCGGTGAGCGGCGGGGCGACGAACGCGTGGTCGGCCTTGTCGAGCGCGCGCCAGTAGCCGCCGTGCAGGAAGACGAACGTGCCGCGGCAGCGGCCGCGAGGCAGGAAGAGATCGAGTGTCTCCTTCGGCCCCGGGCCGTAGCGGAGATCCCGGTCGACGCGCTCGCCGGCGTACGCGCGTTGCGACAGCTCGGCCCAGCGCACGAACCACGCCGCGTGGTCGGGGACCGCGGCGCGGTTGTTGTAGCCCCGCTCGATCTCCTCGTCGGTCAGGCTCGCCGGCGCGGTCATCGCGGCGGGTCGACGACGATCGAGAGCGCCGCGAGCCCGTCGATGTGGCCGTCGAGGCGGTCGCCGGACACGACCGGCCCCACGCCCGACGGCGTGCCGGTGTAGACCAGGTCGCCGGGCAGCAGTTCGTAGAGCTGCGACAGGAACGCGAGCGTGTGCGCGACGTCCCAGATCATGTCGGCGACGTCGCCGGACTGGCGCCGCGCGCCGTTGACGTCGACGCGGATCGCGCCCCGGACGACATGGCCGCCGGACGCGACCGGCCGGATCTCGCCGATCGGCGCGGCCTGCGCGAACGACTTGCCGACGTCCCACGGCCGCTTTTTCTCGCGCATGTCGATCTGCAGGTCGCGCCGGGTCATGTCGAGGCCGGTCGCGTAGCCGTAGACGACGTCGAGCGCGCGCGCGGCGTCGAGCTTTTCGCCGGATCGCCCGATCGCGACGACGAGCTCGATCTCGTGGTGCAGGTTCTTCGTGCCCGGCGGATAGGCCATCCGGCCGACCGCGCCGGCGTGCACCGGCACGACGGCGTCGGCGGGCTTGGTGAAGAAGAACGGCGGCTCCTTCGCGGCGTCTCCGCCCATCTCCTTCACGTGCTCGGCGTAGTTGCGTCCAACGCAGTAGATGTGCCGCACCGGGAAGCGGGCGTCGGTGCCGGCGACCGGGACGGTCGGCAGGTCCCAGGCGGGAATCACGGTCTTCATCGATCGATCCTCGGGCTTGCTCGTTGCGGGGGATACGGAGCGGCGGGCGAGGCGCCGGAGGCGCACCCCGGTCGCCCCGGCGACATCAACATCATTCCGCGTCTGGCTGGCGTGCGGGCGCCGCGTCGGCGAACGCCGGCAGCTCCAGACACTCGGCCTCGATGCGGGTGAGCGTCGGGTACGGCGAAAGATCCATGCCGACGCGCCTCGCGTTCGCGATCTGCGGGACGAGGCAGACGTCGGCGAGCGTCGGGACGTCGCCGTGGCAGTGCCGGCCGGTCGCCGGGTCGCGAGCGAGCGAGCGTTCGAGCGCCTCGAAGCCCACGTCGATCCAGTAGCGGTACCAGCCGTCCTTCGCCTCGGCCGCCACGCCGAGCGTGCCGGTCAGGTAGTCGAGCACCCGCAGGTTGTCGATCGGATGGATGTCGCAGGCGATCGCGAGCGCGATCGAGCGCACGCGCGCCCGGTCGGCGGCGGCGGCGGGGAGCAGCGGCGGCGCCGGATGCGTCTCCTCGAGGAATTCGAGGATCGCGAGCGACTGCGTGAGCACGCGGCCGTCGTCGAGGGCGAGCGCCGGGACGAGCCCCTGCGGGTTGAGCGTGCGATAGCCTTCCTGGCGCTGGACACCCCGGCGCAGGTGCACGAACTCGCGCTCCGGGCGCAGGCCCTTCCAGTTGAGCGCGATGCGGACGCGGTAGGCGGCCGACGAGCGGAAGTAATCGTAGAGGCGCACGGACGAGACCCTGCGGCGACAGTGGACGTCGATTATGGTCGTCCGCGTCCGTCGCGTCCACGGTCGCCCGGAGCGGATGTCCGCTCGCTCGCCCCTGCACGGTTGGAAAGAACCCGGTCCCGTCGTCCCGTCCAAGTGCGTGGCCGCCGGATAAGTTCTAGAATCCGGCGGGATTTCCGGGAGGGGGAAACGATGGGTACGCTGCAGATCGTCCTGCAGGGCGCGATGGTCATCGGACTGATCGCGCTCGGCGTCCGCTACAAGGGGATGGCGATCGGCCTGTTCGGCGCGATCGGCGTGCTCGCGTTCGCGTTGGTCTGGAGCGTCGCGCCGGGGCCGGTGCCGCTGTCGGCCGCGATGATCATCATGACGGTGGTGACCGCGGCCGGCGCGATGCAACTCGCCGGCGGCATCGACTACCTGGTGGGCCAGGCGCAGAAGGTGATCCGGCGCTACCCCGACCAGATCACCTACGTCGCGCCGCTGACGACGTTCGCGTTCTGCGCCGGCGCCGGCACCGGCAACATCTACTACTCGCTGATGCCGGTGATCTACGAGGTCTCCTACGCGAACAAGGTGCGCCCCGAACGCCCGCTCGCGCTCTCCGCGACCGCCGGACAGCTCGCGTTGACCTCGAGCCCGGTGTCGGCCGCGATGGCCGCGATGGTCGGACTGCTCGCCCCGACCGGGTTCAAGATCACCAACATCCTGGCGATCACGCTGCCGGCGTCGATTGCCGCGATCCTGGTCGGTGCGTTCGTCATCAACCGGGTCGGCAAGCCGCTCGACCAGGACGAGGAGTACCTGCGGCGCCTCGCGGCGAAGGAGGTCGCGCCCCCCGGTGACGCCGCCGAGGCGAAACCGGTCACCCGCGAGGGCCGCCTGGCCGCGCTGCTGTTCCTCGCGGGCGTCGTGTTCATCGTCCTGGCCGGTGTCTTCGAGGAGCTGCGGCCGACGGTCCTGCGCAAGGGCCAGGCGGCGGACATCGACCTCACGCAACTGATCCAGCTCACGATGCTCTCGGTGGCCGCGCTGATCGTCGCGCTGTGCAAGGTCAAGGCCGGCGACATCGTCAAGGCCCCGCTGTTCGACTCCGGGATGGTCGCGGTCGTGGCGCTGATCGGCGTCGCGTGGATGGCGAACACGTTCATCGCCGCCAACGAGAAGGTCGTCGTCGAAGGCCTGGGCGAGCTCGCGCGCAAGGCGCCGTTCATGATCGCGGTCGCCCTGTTCGCCGTCGCCGCCATGACGACCAGCCAGTCGAGCGCCACGTTCTCGATCGTGCCGATCGGGCTCGCGCTCGGGCTCGCGCCGGCGACGATCGTGGCGATGTGGCCGGCGGTGGTCGGCGTGTTCTTCCTGCCGACCAACGGCGCGCAGATCGCGACCGTCGAGATCGACCAGACCGGCACCACGCGCATCGGCGCGGCGGTCATCAACCACTCGTTCCTGCTGCCGGTGCTGATCTTCACCGCCGTCGCGGTCGGCGGTGGCCTGCTGATCGCCTCGGTCGTCGGCTGATCGTGGCCGCGCCGCTCGCCTGGATCGAGGCCGGCCGCCGGTTCGGGTTCGACGAACTCGTCCACTGGCGCGACCGGGGGCACGAACCTTTCGAGCGCGCGGCCGGACGGATCGACACGATCGTACTGGGGCCGCACGCGAGCGCCGCGTTCCCGCGCGAGCTCGCGCCGTTCGTCGCGTCGACGCTGACCCGGCGCAAGCAGTTCGACTACTCCGATGTCGTCACCGCGGATCTGGGCCGTGCCTGGGCCGATGCGGACCCGCGCGTCGCGTTCGTCGCGAATCCGCACTCCCGGCTCGTGCTCGATCCGAACCGCGCACCGCCCGCCGACGCGGTCGCAGGGCTGCGCGAGTTCTTCGCGCGCCTCGCCCGGGCCCGCGCGGGAGCCGACGTGTCGTACGCGGGCATCGACGCCGTGCGACCGGTCACCTTCTCCGGCGAGGACGTGCTCGTCGAACCGCGCGACGAGCCCGGCTGGAACGCACTGGCCGCCGCCCTGGCCGGTGCGATCGCCGCCGGACCGGCGACTTATCGCGCGGCCTGCGTACGCGTCGTCGACCAGGTCACGCGCGCGCGGCCGGGCCGCCGCGTGCTCGTCGTGAGCCTCCACGACACCATGAACACCCGGATGCGCGCGGACGGCGCGATCGTCGTCGAACGGCCGGCCGCCGATCGCCTTCCCGACTGGGTGAACCTCGGCAACCGCGGCGACGAACGCGGCGAGCGCGAGTCCGATCCGCTCACCGTCGACGGTGGCGAACTGCGCCGGATCGCGGCCGCGTGGTCGGAGGCGCTGGAAGCGACCTCCGGCGCGATCACGCTCAATCGACCGTACAAGGGTGCCTACGAGACGACCGCGTTCGGCGCGACGATCGCCGGGCACGCGACCGGATCGGGCGCCGTCCAGGTCGAGTTCCGCCGCGAAGCACTGATCGGCACGGCGGCGATCCAAGCGCTGCACGGGCCCGGAGACGACTGGCCGGACTTCGACCTCGCGCACATCCGGGGCGTGGCGGCCCGGCTCGCCCGGGCCGGCGCCGCCTTGCGGCTCGACGGCGACTAGGCCCTGGAGTCGGCGTCGGGCACGATCGCCGTCGCCTCGATCTCGACCTTCGCGCGCGGCTCGACCAGCCGGCTCACCTCGACGGCGGTCATCGCCGGGTAGTGGCGGCCGAGGATCTCGCGGTACACCCGCCCCAGCTCGCGCCCGCACGCGAGGTACTCCTCGCAGTCGACGACGTACCAGGTCATCCGCACCAGGTGCTCGGGACGCCCGCCGGCCTCGGCGAGCACCGCGACCAGATTGGCGAGCGCCTGGCGCGCCTGCGCGACGAAATCGTCCGAGACCAACCGCTGCCCGGCGTCCCAGCCGATCTGGCCGCCGATCGCGACGAACGTGCCGCGCGCGGCGACGCCGTTGGCGTAGCCCCTCGGCGCCGCCCACCCGGGCGGCTGCAGGATCTTCATCGGCCCTCCTGCGCCATCTGCCGCAGCCGGAAACGCTGCAGCTTGCCGGTCTCGGTGCGCGGCAGCGAGCCCACGTACTCGATCGCACGCGGATACTTGTACGGCGCGATCGTCGCCTTGACGTGGTCCTGCAGCGCGCGCGTCGTCGCCGCGTCGCCCTCGTGTCCGGGCTTGAGCACGACGTAGGCCTTGACGATCATCCCGCGCTCCTCGTCGGGCGCCGCGACGACCCCGCACTCGGCGACCGCGGGATGCAGGAGCAGCGCGGACTCGACTTCCGGACCCGCGATGTTGTAGCCGGCCGACACGATCATGTCGTCGGTGCGTGCCTGGTAGACGTACCAGCCTTCCTCGTCGCAGAGGTACGCGTCGCCGGTCATGTTCCAGCCGTCCTGGACGTAGTTCGACTGGCGCGGGTCGTCCAGGTACTTGCAGCCGGTCGGCCCCTGCACCGCGAGCCGGCCGACCTTCCCGGGCGGCAGCGGCCTGCCCACCTCGTCGAGGATCGCCGCGCGGTAGCCGGGCACCGGCTTGCCGGTGGCACCCGGCTTCACGTCGTCGTCCGGGTGCGAGATGAAGATGTGCAGCATCTCGGTCGAGCCGATGCCGTCGATGATGTCGATGCCGGTCGTGTCCTTCCACAATTTGCGCGTCGCCGCGGGGAGCGCCTCGCCCGCCGATACGCACTTGCGCAGGCTCGAGAAGTCGCGGCCCGCCGCCTGCAGGGCCATCGCGCGGTACGACGTGGGCGCGGTGAACAGCACGGTCGGCCGGAGGCGCCCGATCACGTCGATCAGCGATTCGGGGGCCGGACGCTCGACCAGCAGCGCCGAGGCACCGATCCGCAGCGGGAACAGGAGCAGCCCTCCCAGCCCGAACGTGAACGCGAGCGGCGGGCTGCCGACGAACACGTCGTCGGGTACCGCGCGCAGGTGGTACTTCGGCCAGCAGTCGCAGGCCGCGATCACGTCGCGGTGGAAGTGCATCGTTCCCTTGGGCTGGCCGGTGGTGCCCGACGTGAACGCGATCAGCGCGGTGTCCTCGGCGTACGTGTGCACCGCGTCGAACGACGCCGGTTTCCCGGCGGCGAGCGCCTCGACACCGCCGGCGGCGTCGGTCTGGAAATGCAGTACCGAGCGCAGCGTCGGGCACGCGGGGCGCGCGAGGTCGAGTTCCACGGCGAGCCGCGCGTCGCACAGCGCGTGGCTCGCCTGCGCCTTGTTCGCGATGTCGGTCAGCTCCTTCGCGCGCAGCAGCGGCATCGTCGCGACCACGATCGCGCCCGCCTTGACGATCGCGAACCAGCACGCCGCCATCATCGGGCTGTTCGGTCCGCGCAGCAGCACCCGGTTGCCCGGCGCCACGCCCAGGTTCTCGACGAGCACGCGTGCGATCCGGTTCGACAGCACGTCGAGATCGCGATAAGTCCAGGACAGGCCGTCGGTCGACCGGACGGCGACGCGATCGCCCTGTCCGCGCGCGATCGCGCCGGCCAGGATCTCGGTCGCGCAGTTCATCCGCTCCGGATAGCGGAGTTCGGGCAGATCCAGGATCAGCTCGGGCCAGTCGCCGCGCGGCGGCAGCCGGTCGCGCGCGAACGTGTCGGTGTGGGCGGTCGGGATCACGGGTCTGCCCTCCTCGCTGCGCGCCGGCGCCGCTCCGCCCTCGGGGCGGCCGTCCGGCTCACGCAGGGTCTCCGGTCGGGGGGACGGCCGCGGCGAGCGTCTGGCGCCCGACGATCAGCCGCTGGACTTCGGTCGCGCCTTCGTAGATGCGCAGCGCGCGCACTTCGCGGTAGAGCCGTTCGGGGACCGAACCGGCGCGCACGCCATCGCCGCCGTGCAGCTGTACGGCGCGGTCGGCCGCGCGCTGCGCGACCTCGGTCGCCGCGAGCTTCGCCATCGCCGCCTCGCGCGTGGTCCGCGTCGACGCGTCGCCGTTGTCGCGCTTCCACGCGGCGCGGGCGGTGAGCAGTGCCGCGGCATCGATCGCGGTCGCGAGATCGCCCAGCGCGGCGACCGTGAGGTCCAGGTCGCCCAGCGTGCCGCCGAACATCCGCCGGCCGTGCGCGCGCTCCACCGACGCGGCCAGCGCCCGACGCGCGAACCCGAGCGCCGCCGCCGCGACCGACGCGCGGAAGATGTCGAGCGTGCGCATCGCGAGCTTGAAGCCCTCGCCCGCGCGACCGAGCAGCGCGTCGGCCGGCAGCCGGCAGTCGCGGAAGACGAGCCGCGCGAGCGGGTGCGGCGCGATGACGTCGATCCGCTCGGCGACGACCAGTCCGGCCGTGTCCGCGGGGACGACGAACGCGGAGATGCCCCGCGCACCCGGCGCCTCTCCGGTGCGCGCGAACACGCAGTAGACGTCCGCGATGCCGCCGTTGGAGATCCAGGTCTTCTCGCCGTCGAGCACCCAGCCGCCGCCTTCGCGGTGCGCGGCGGTCGAAAGCGCCGCCGCGTCCGAACCGGCGTGCGGCTCGGAGAGCGCGAACGCCGCGATCGCCTCGCCACGTGCGACCGCCGGCAGCCATCGCGCGCGCTGCGCCTCGCTGCCGGCGAGCGTGATCGCGCCGCTGCCCAGGCCCTGCATCGCGAACGCGAAATCCGCGAGCCCGTCGTGCCAGGCGAGTACCTCGCGGGCGACGCACAGCGCGCGCGACTCGACCGATGCCGAAACGCCGCCGTGCGCGGCCGGCACGCAATGGGCGAGGAAACCCGCCTGGCCGAGCGCGCGCACCCAGCCGCGGCAGGCCGCGTCGACGTCGGACCCGTGCGGGTGCGGCGCCGCCTCGCGCGCGGCGAACGCGTCGAGCGCGGCGGCGAGGTCGCGGTGACGCGGCTCGAAGAACGGCGTGTCGATGGCGGTCGGTCGCACGGCGTGCCGGTCCGGTTCGTCAGTTGCCTTCGAACTTCGGCGTCTGCTTCGCCGCGAACGCCCGGTAGGCGCGCCGGAAGTCCTCGGTCTGCATGCAGATCGCCTGCGCCTGCGCCTCGGCCTCGATCTCGGCGTCGAGGTCCATCGCCCACGCCTGGTGGAGCAGCTTCTTGGTCATCGCATGGGCGAACGTCGGCCCGTCGGCGAGGCTGCGCGCGGTGGCCTGCGCCTCGGCCAGCACGCGGTCCGGCTCGACGACCCGCTGGAAGAAGCCCCACTGCGCGCCTTCGTCCGCGCTCATCGATCGCCCGCTGTAGAGCAGATCGGCGGCGCGGCCCTGCCCGATCGTGCGCGGCAGGAGCGCGCAGGCACCCATGTCGGCGCCGGCGAGTCCGACACGGACGAACAGGAACGCGGTCTTCGCGCGCGGGGTTCCGATGCGCACGTCGGCGGCGAGCGCGACCATCGCGCCGGCGCCGGCGCAGACGCCGTCGACCGCGGCGACGATCGGCTGCGGCGCGTGGCGCATCGCCTTGACGAGGTCGCCGGTCATCCGGGTGAAGTCCAGCAGCCCAGGCATGCCCATCCGCGTCAGCGGACCGATGATCTCGTGGACGTCGCCGCCCGAGCTGAAATTGCCGCCGGCGCCGGTGATCACGACCACTTTCACGTCGCTCGCGTAGACGAGCCGCCGGAAGAGGTCGCGCAGCTCCGCGTAGGAGTCGAACGTCAGCGGGTTCTTGCGCTCGGGGCGGTTCAGCGTGACCGTCGCGACCCGGCCGTCGGCGCTCGTCTCGTATCCGAAGTGTCTCGCCGGATAGCCGGCGAGCGGCTCGCGGTGGTGGTCCATGCTCATCCCTCCTGGGCGATGCCCGTGTCCGGCTCGCGCGAGCGCACCGACGCCTTGAGCCGGCCCAGCAGGTCGTGGAGCCGGTCGACCTCGCCGGACGCGAGCGCGCCGGTCATCTCGACGATCCAGCGCTCGTGCTCGCGCGCCATCTCGCCGAACGCCGCCCGGCCCCGCTCGGTCAGCGCGAGCGTCTGCACGCGCCGGTCGCCGGGGATCGCCCGGCGCTCGACGAGCCCTTCGGCGACGAGCTGGTCGGCGATCCCGGTGACATTACCACCGGTCACCATCATCCGCCGCGACAGTTCACCCATCCGCAGGCCCGCGGGCGAGCGCTCGAGCTGCGCCATCAGGTCGAACCGCGGCAGCGTCATCGCGTAGCGCTCGCGCAGCCGGCGGCGTATCCCGCGCTCGATCATCGTCGTGCAGGTGAGGAGCCGCAGCCACAGCCTCAGCGCCTCGTGATGATCGTCGCTCGCCCGCGACTCGAGGTCGGGTGCGCGCACCGGTTCGTCGACGACCGTCCCGCTCATCCGGCGACCTCCCCGCCATCGACCGCGATCGCCTGGCCGTTGACCGACGCCGACGACGGCAGGCACAGCCAGCGGACGGTCTCCGCGACCTCCCCGGGCGTCACGAGCCGCCGCTGCGGATTGCGGGCCGCGAGCGCGCCCAGCGCGTCCGCCTCGTCCCGGCCGGTGCGCGCACGGATGTTCGCGACCGCCTCGCGGGCGATGTCGGTGTCCGTGGAGCCGGGGCACACGGCGTTGACGGTGACCGGCGACTTCGCGAGCTCCAGCGCCAGCGCGCGTGTGAAGCCGACCACGCCGTGTTTGGCGGCGCAGTAGGCGGCGACGTACGGGTAGCCGACCAATCCCGCGGTGCTCGCGATGTTCACGACGCGCCCGTGCGCGGCGCCCATGAGCAGCGGCAGCGCGGCGCGCGTGCAGCGCATCGTGCCCGCGAGGTTCGTGGCGAGCAGCGCGTCGATGGTCGCGTCGTCGGTGTCGGCGAGACGGGCGCTGTGGCCGATGCCCGCGTTGTTGACCAGGATCGCGAGGCCGCGTCCGGCCTGCGCGATCGATTCGAACGCCCGGGCCACCTGCGCCGCCTCGCCGACGTCGCAGGCGAGCACCCGGCACGCCGCCGACGCCGGCAGCGAGCGCGCGGCTTCGTCGAGCCGGGCGCGATCGCGGCCGACCAGCGTCAGCACCGCGCCCTCGGCCGCGAGCCGGCGCGCGACCGCCAATCCGATGCCGCGGCCGCCGCCGGTGACGACGGCGTGGCAGCCGGCGAGCGAATCCGCGCTCATCGCCGCGCCGCGAGCGGTCCGCGCGCCCTCATCCGTTCGCCTCCGGCACCAGCGCCGCCAGCTCGGCCGCGCGCGCGAGGTTGCGCTCGAGCTGCGCCTTGCCCGTCAGGTACTGGACCGGCCAGGGCATGGCCGCGTAGCCGAGCGCGGCCGCCGCGTGCAGCGTCCAGTACGGATCGGCGAGGTGCGGCCGCGCCAGCGCGCACAGGTCGGCGCGGCCCGACGCGAGGATGCTGTTGACGTGGTCGGGCTCGAAGATCGCGCCGACGGCCATCGTCGCGATCCCCGCTTCGTTGCGCACGCGGTCGGCGAACGGAGTCTGGTACATGCGCCCGTAGACCGGCCGCGCGTCGCGCGTGGTCTGTCCGGACGACACGTCGATCAGGTCGGCGCCGGCGGCCTTGAACAACCGGGCCATCGCCACCGCGTCGTCGGGCGTGTTGCCCCCGGGCGCCCAGTCGTGCGCGGAGATCCGCACCGACATCGGCCGGTCCGCGGGCCAGGCGTCGCGCATCGCGCGGAAGACCTCCAGCGGGTACCGGCAGCGGTTCTCGAGCGATCCGCCGTAGGCGTCGGACCGGTGATTGGTGAGCGGGCACAGGAACGCCGACAGCAGGTACCCGTGGGCGCAGTGCAGCTCCAGCCAGTCGAAACCGGCCCGCGCGCCGCGCCGGGTCGCCGCCACGAACGCGTCCCTGACCGAGTCCATGTCCGCGCGGGTCATCGCGCGCGGCAGCGCGTTCGTCGGTCCGTACGCGATCGCCGACGGCGCGATCAGCGGCCAGTTGCGCCCGCCGCCGGTCTCGTCGATCGGTTCGTCGGCGGCCTCCCAGCCGCGCTGCGTCGAGCCCTTGGGTCCCGCGTGGCCGAGCTGCAGCGCGATCTTCGCCGGCGTGCGCGCGTGCACGTAGTCGACGATCCGCTTCCAGGCGTCCGCCTGCGCGTCGTTCCACAGCCCCGCGCAGCCGGTGGAGATCCGCGCGTCCGCGGACACGCACACCATCTCGGTGTACACGAGGCCCGCGCCGCCGTGCGCGCGGCTGCCCAGGTGCACGAGGTAGTAGTCGTCGGGTACGCCCTCGACGCACGAGTACTGCGCCATCGGCGAGACGACGACGCGGTTGGCGAGCGTGCAGCCGCGCAGCGCGTAGGGCGTGAACA
Source organism: Burkholderiales bacterium (assembly GCA_020851255.1). Classification (GTDB taxonomy): domain Bacteria; phylum Pseudomonadota; class Gammaproteobacteria; order Burkholderiales; family Casimicrobiaceae; genus VBCG01. The sequence continues at coordinate 15,938 of JADZDA010000103.1, forward strand.
TCGGCGGGCGGGCGGCATCGCCTGCCCCGGCGCGGCTCGCGTACCAGGTCTCGACCCGCTCGACGAATCCGGCGTCGCGCAGCCGCAGGTTCTCGTGGGAGATGCGCTGGCTGCGGGTGAGCAGGCTGTAGGCGAACTGGAGCGCCTCGAGCGGCGTGTACCGCCCGACGTTCTCGAACCACTCGGTCGAGTTGCGCGCGGCGTTCTGGATCTTCAGCACCTCGACGCCGCGCTCCGCTTCGTAGCGCTCGAGACGTTGCGCGAGCGGCGCCTCGCCGGGGCCGTCGAGCGCGCGCTGGAGCGCGATCGCGTCCTCGAACGCGAGCTTGGTCCCCGAACCCACCGAGAAATGGGCGGTGTGCGCAGCGTCGCCCATCAGCACGACCGGGTACGGCCGCTGCGCGTGCGTCCGCGCGCCGTCGCCAGCGGCCGGGCCGTCCCCGACCCAGTGCACCCAGCGCCCGCAGATCACCCGGGGGAAACGGATCCAGATCGCCGATCCGCGCAGATGCGTGGCGTTCGACAGCAGCGGATGGCCTTCGAGCCAGGGTGCGAACAGCCGCTCGCAGTACGCGATCCCGTCCTCCTGCGACATCGTGTCGAGGCCGGCCGCTTTCCAGTTCTCCTCGGGCGTCTCGACGATGAACGTCGACCACTCGCCGTCGTACTGGTAGGCGTGCGCCTGGAACCAGCCGTGCGGCGTCTCCACGACGATGAACGTGAACGCCGCGAACTTGCGCCGGGTGCCGAGCCACACGAACCGGCAGCGCCGCGTGTCGATGTCCGGCTCGAACGTCGACGCGTACTTCTGCCGCACCCGGCTGTTGAGTCCGTCGGACGCGATCACGAGGTCGGCGCCGAACGCGCGCGCCTCGGCCTCGTCGTCGTCGACCTGGCGCTCGAAGACCAGCTCGACGCCCAGCGCCTCGCAGCGCGCCTGCAGGATGTTGAGCAGCCGCTTGCGTCCGATGCCGCAGAAGCCGTGCCCGCCGGAGGTGATCGTCGTGCCCTTGAAGTGCACGTCGATGTCGTCCCAGTGGTTGAACGCGCCGGAGATCTCGCCGGCGGTCGCGGCATCGGCGACTTCGAGATTGCCGAGCGTCTGGTCCGAGAACACGACGCCCCAGCCGAAGGTGTCGTAGGGCCGGTTGCGCTCGACGACGCGCACGGTGCGCGTCGGGTCCGCCTTCTTGGCGAGCAGCGCGAAGTACAGGCCGGCCGGCCCGCCGCCCAGACAGAGGATGCGTTTGGGTGTGGCCATCGGAGTGTCCTCGCGCCTCGCCGGATCGGATGACGGCGACGCCGGGCGCGGCCGGCGGCCCCGCTCTGCGGCGTCGATTCATTTGTTATATGAACATTTTAAGCATGAAATATCTCCTGTCAATGGTCATTTTCGCCCGACCCCCGGGAATCCGCCGATCGGCCCTGCGGCCTAGGTCGAAGGTTCGAAGGCGGCCACCGCGCCGCCCCGGCGAGCATCGCCGCCATGGATCGACGTCTCCGGTCCGGTCCGGCCACCCCGCCTTCGGCAATTCCGACCGACCTCCCGCCCGACGGGCGCGGCCCGCGGCCGCCGACCGCGCCGCCGGCGCGCGGGCTGACGCTGACAGAGACCGCGGTGACGCTCGCGATCCTCTCGATCGTCGTCGCGATGGCGTTGCCCTCGTGGCGCGGCTGGATCGCACGCCAGGAACTCTCGCTGCGGGCGCAGACGCTGTCGAGCGCGCTCGTCCGGGCCCGGACCGAGGCGATCCGTCGCGGCTTCCGCGTGAACCTGTGCAAGAGCGCGGACGGCAGGACCTGCGCCGAGGACGGCGACTGGTCGGCGGGCTGGATCCTGCATGTCGACGCCGCGGCGCTCGGGCATCCGTCCGACGGAGAACCGCCGATCGCCCACGATCCGCCGCCCGGCGCCCCGATCCTCGTCGACGGCAACGGACCGGTCGATGATTACGTGTCGTTCACGCCGCTCGGAGAGCCGCGCAAGCTCAACGGTGCGTTGCAGATGGGGACGTTCACCGTGTGCCGCACCGGGTTCGATGCGATCCATGTGGTACTCGCGGCCACCGGTCGTGTCCGGGTGATGAGGACCAAGGAACGCTGCGGCTAGGCCTCGCCCGATCGCTCCGGGCTGCCCCATAGCGGTACGGGCAAGACCGGATTCCGCGGCACGAGACGGTGCCGTCCGAAGAGGCGACGCGACCGAGGAATGCCGGGCCGTCGCGACGAGGGTCGGCGGAACGTCGTGTCCGCCCCGGCGAACCGTCCGTTCCCCGGCGCGCGCCTTTGGTCGGACTCGTTTGCGGGCCCGCGCCGGCCTCCCTAGGATGTCAGTCGTCGAGAAAGGTGATGAACATGGCCCGCCTCCGCATTTCGCCGCCCGGAGCCCCCCGCTCGCGCGGATTCACGCTGATCGAACTGATGGTGACGGTCGCGATCGCGGCGATCCTCGCTTCGGTGGCGATCCCGATGTATCGCGACTACGTCCAGCGCAGCCGGATCATCGACGCGACCAGCCGGCTGTCCGATTTCCGTGTCCGGATGGAGCAGTTCTTCATGGACAACCGGACCTACGCGAACGGGCTCAACTGCGGCGTCCCCAACCCGGCCGACAGCGACGACGCCGCGTTCACGCTCGCCTGCACCGGTGCCAGCGCCACCGCATACACCGCGACCGCGACCGGCAAGGAATCGAAAGGGATGAAGGACTTCGCGTACACGGTCGTGGCGTCCGGCGCCAAGGCGACGACCTCGGTGCCGACCGGCTGGACCAAGGCGGCGACCTGCTGGACGGTGCGCAAGAGCGGAGATTGCTCGTGACCGTCGTCCGACCCCGGCCGCGCGCGTCGCGCGGCGTCAGCCTGATCGAATTGATGATCACCGTCGTGATCCTCACCGTCCTCGCGCTGATGGGGGCGCCGGTCTACGAGACCTGGGTGTCGAGCCAGCAGATCCGCACCGCCACCGAATCGTTGGTCGACGGCATGCGGATCGCGCAGACCGAGGCGATCAAGCGCAACGCGGCGGTGCGCTTCGTGCTGAGCGGTGTCGCCAGCTGGAAGGTCGAGCTCGACTCCGACGACAGCCTGCTGCGCCAGGCCGAGATGAAGGAAGGATCGCCGAAGATCACGTTCACCGTCGAACCGCTGGGCACCGACACGGTCCTCTTCACCGGTCTGGGCCGGGTGCTCGACAAGGACGGCAATCCGTTCGCCGGCCGCGTCACCATCGACGTCACGTCGAGCGTCGGCATCTCGAGCGCGCGCGCGCTGCGGGTCGTCATCGACACCGCCGCGGCGACCGGCGTCGGCGTCAAGAGCTGCGACCCGCACCTCGCCACGACCGACCCGCGCGGCTGCCCGGCCACGTCCTGACGCACACGATGCCAGCCCCGATGGACACCCCGCTCATGCGTCGCTCCCGCCGCCACCGGCAATCCGGCGCCTTCCTCCTCGAGGCGCTGGTCGGCGTGCTGATCTTCGCCTTCGGCATCCTCGGTCTCGTCGGCCTGCAGGCGCAGGCGATCCGCAACACCAACGACCTCCAGTACCGCGGCGAGGCGATCTACATCGCGAACGCGGCGATCGGCCGGATGTGGACGATGAACCGCAACGACCTCAAGGCTTCCTTCGAGGGAGACAAAGGCACGGGCGGCGACCAGTACGACGCGCTGGTCGAGGCGGTCGCGAGGCTTCCGGGCACCGACGACGACGACGTCAAGCCGACCGTGACCGTCGCGGTCGGCCCCACGGCGACCAGCAACCTGGTCACGATCACCGTCCGCTGGCAATTGCCCGGCGAGGCCACGCCGCACCAGTACGTCGCGACCGTGATGGTCGGACAGAACACCTGACCCGGCGATCCCCGATGGAACTCCGGAGCGCACAGCCCTTCCGCCAGTCCGGCGTCTCGCTGATCGAGATGATGGTCGGCCTGATCATCGGCATGCTCGCGGTGCTGGTGATCTACCAGACGTTCGCGGTGTCCGAAGGCGTCAAGCGCCAGACGATCTCGGCGGGCGACGCGCAGCAGACCGGCATGCTGGCCTCGTATCTGCTCGGCGTCGAATTCGGCAATGCCGGCAACGGCATCGCCACGAATCTCACCGATCTGGCGACCTGCCCCGACACCGCCGATGCCAAGACGACGATGCGGCCGTTCTCGGTGCTGATCACGCCCGGCGCCGACGCCGCCACGCCGGACAGTTTCGTCGTCAACTACGCGACGCCGCGGTCGCTGGTGACGCCGGCGCTGTTCACCGCGCTCGCGACCGCCGGCGACACGACCTACAAGATCCAGAGTCCGCTCGGCTTCCACAAGGACGACATGGCCATCGCCGTCAGCGGGACCGGGAACTGCGAGCGCGTGAAGATCACCGACGTGACCGCCCCGGACGGCAACGGCATCGTGACGCTGACGCTCGCGAGCCCGTCGGTCAAGGACTACCCGCCATCGGGGCTGCTCATCAATATCGGACCGGAGAACGCGGTCCAGCGCGTCCTCTACGACGTCAACGCCGGCGTCCTGCGTTCGACCGACCAGGTCGCCGCGGGCGCGACGGCGGCGCCGATCGCCTCGTCGATCATGAACCTGAAGCTCCAGTACGGGATCGACACGGACGGCAACGGGACCGTGGACACGTGGACCGCCGCCGAGGGCCTGCATGCGCCGGCCTCGGTGCTCGCGATGACCGCCCAGAATCTCGGTCGCATCAAGGCGGTGCGGGTCGGGCTGATCGTGCGCAGCGACGAATTCGACCGCGACTCGCCGGTATTCAACTGGACGCTGTTCCAGTGCACGGCCGAGGAGGCGGCGCTCTACACCTGCCCCGACGCGCTGACGGGGACGCTGCCCGCCAACTACCGCTATCGCGTCTACGAGACGATCGTCCCGCTGCGCAACTCGATGTGGAACAACCTGTCATGACCCTCGCCCGCCGGTATCGAGCGACTCGTCGGCGCCAGTCCGGCGTCGTCCTGTTCATCGCGCTCATCGTGATGGTCGCACTGTCGATCGCCGGCATCGCGCTCCTGCGTTCGGTGGACACTTCGGTGTCGGTGACCGCGAACCTGGGCTTCCGGCAGGCGTCGATCCCCCCGACCAACTGGGCGGTCGAGAACGCCATCAAGTCTCTGTTCGAGGCGGCGACGATCACCGACAAGACGGCCAACAAGACCGGCGAGAACTACTACGCCTACCGCGTCCAGATCAAGGACGGAGGCAAGCCCGAGGACTCGCACGGTGTCCCCTATTTCCTGCAAGGCGTGACGCCGTCGAACTACCCGGCCGATTTCATCAAGGAGACCGACTCCGCCGGGAACACGATTCGGTACGTGATCGAGCGGATGTGTCGCGACGCGGGCGAGGCGACCGTCTCCAATTGCGACATGTCGCCGCCCAAGCAGGCGTACGCGACGACCGCCATGGAATTGAACAAGATCCTGATCGAGCGTGTGCCGTTCTACCGGTTGAGCGTGCGCATCGACGGACCGAACAACACGACGACCTTCGCCCAGGCGATGCTGCGCTGACGCGGACAAAGCCCCGGGAGCCCGCCATGAACCGCCTCGATCCTTCCCCGCTGCGACGCTCGCTCTCCGCGCTGCTCGCTTTCCTCGTGGGTTTCGGTCCGATCACGCCGCTCGCGTTCGCGGCGCCGACGCCGCTCGCCGACGGCCCGATCAACGTCAATATCAAGGCGAAGCCGAACATCGTCTTCTCGCTCGACGACTCGACGTCGATGCAACTCGATTTCCTTCCGGACTACGTCGTCGTCAACTCGCTGACCAACGCTGCGACCAACTACTGCCGTTCGAACACCGGGCTCACCAACTGCGGCAGCGTCGGCAGCGCGACCGTGCCGCAGTACACCTACGCGAACTGGGGCATCCCCACCGGCGCCGGCAATCCGTTCCCCGCCGGCTACGGAAACAGCACCTACGGGCCACCCGCGGTGATGGCCTCCGCGTTCAATGCGATGTTCTACAACCCGAACGTCACGTACGCCGCGCCGCTCAAGCACGACGGGACGACGTACCCGGACATGAACTCGGCCAACACGACCGGCTTCACCAAGGTCCCGGCCGACCCGTATCTATACCCGACCAAGTACGTCAACCTGGTCAGCAAGGTGAGCGTCGGCGTCTGGTGCAATACCAGTTACGCCGGCAATTTCACCTTCCCCAACGGCGTCTCGGCCGACCGTAACGGTATCGCCATCGGCGGCGACCATTGCCGGATCAATGGCTACCCGTACACGACGGGCTCCAACGGAGCTCCCGAGACCAAGGGTGATTACAGCTACCCGTTCGCCCGCAACGCAGCGGGACCGGCGAACGCGAACTTCTACTCGATCACCACGCGATCGATCTTCTGCGATCCGGACCGGATGAACGGTTCGCTGGGAACCGGTACGGAGACCGCGCCCACCGCCCCGACCTGCGAAGCCTGCACGGCGAGTTGCCCGGTCGCCCAGGTGGAAGATCCGACCAGCCCGCCCGGCTGCGACCTGGGCTGTACCAACCCCGCGGAGTGCACGAAGTGCAACCTGAAGTGCCCGGTCGATCTGACCTATTCCTGCGGCAGGACCTGCACGACCGCGGGTCTCAATTGCTCCGCTTCCGGCGGGAGCATCTACCCGGCGATCGGGCCGACAACCTGCGACGCCGGCCCGAACCAGCGTTGCGTGACCCATCCGGGCGCCTGCGCGACGACGAGCACCTGGAACCTCGGACCCAGGATCTGCACCACCGTGATCACCGGCGTCAGCCGGACCGCGGCGACCGATCCGGTCCCCGCCGCGGCGATCGGCAAGACCTACGAGCAGGACGCCAACGGCGCCGGCGAGGTCTGCCGTCGCAACAACTTCGTCTACGCGGACGGCGCGGCCGACGGTTGGAAGTATCCCGAAACCGCCGGTGTCCGGAAGTACTCGCAAGCGCTCACCTCGAGTTGCGGCAGCATCAGCGCGTCGATCAACCGCCACTACTACAAGGCCGCGGTCCAGTGGTGTGACGCGCAGCTCGCCACCGGCGGATCCAACGACAAGTGGCGCGGCTACGGCAAGGGCAATTGTCAGGAGGAGAAGACCGCCACCTACAAGTACCCCAAGTTCGTGAAATACGGATCCGACCTGGCGACCGTCGTCGACAACTACGCGTACGACGCCGCGGCGTTCGAACTCGTCGAACTCGACTACGCGAACGCCAAGATCATCGTACGCAACGGTACGCCGGCGACTTCGATCACGCACGACCTGCCCGACGGCGAGTCGATCACGCGCGACTCGACGTCGTCGACGCCGGAGACCAGCGAGCTGGTCAACTACGCGAACTGGTTCGCCTACTACCGGACGCGCATCCTCGCGTCCAAGACGGTCACGTCCCTCGCCTTCTCCGAGCTGACCGACAAGTTCCGCGTCGGTTTCCAGTCGCTGTCGGCCGGGGTCACTTCGTCCCAGTTCCTCAATGTCGCCGACTTCAAGAGCGGTAGCGGCGACCAGCGCGACCTGTGGTTCGGCAAGCTTTTCTCGCAGTCCATTCCGATGGGCAACGACACGCCGCTGCTCGACGGTGTCGTCCGGATCGGCGAGTGGTTCAAGGCGGTCGGAGGCACGCATCCGGATCTCCCCGGATCGTCGAATCCGATCAACCTGTCGTGCCAGAAGAACTACCACATCATGTTCACCGACGGGTACACCAACCAGGCGGCGAAGCCCTCGACCCTGGTCGGCAACGTCGACGGCGCGAACATCCCGCCCAAGTCCGACGACACGATGCCCGAGGACATCCTCGACCTCGTGCCGGGGACGCAGTGGCCGCTCAAGTTCCGCGAAGGCGCCACCGGCATCGACGACTCCCTCGCCGATTACGCGCTCCACTACTGGCTCAAGGACCTGCGCCCGCCGACGTTCGCCGAGGCGGTCGCCGAGAACAACGTCCCGACGTCCGAGAAGGACCCGGCGAAGTGGCAGCACCTGAACTTCGCCGCGCTGTCGTTGGGCACGGAAGGCGTGCTCTCGTCGAAGAACGTCACCGCGACCGAAACCAAGATCGCGGCCGGCACGCTCCAGTGGACGACGCCGTCGCCGAACGTCTACCGGCCCGGAGTCACCGGCGTCGACGATCTGTGGCATGCGGCGATCAACGGCCGCAGCCTGTTCGTCAACGCGCGAGACCCGGCGGAACTGCAGACCGGCATGGCGCTGATCCTCTCCGAGATCAAGAACCTGCAGGCCTCGCGGGCCGGTGTCGCGTTCTCGAACGTCAACTTCTCCGCGGACAACAATTTCATCTACCGGGTGACCATCGAGCCGGGCTTCGGCGGAACGCTCACCAAGGTGAAGGTCGATCCGGGCGAAGGAAACGAAACCGCGATCATCACCAAGTACCACGAGAAGCTCACGGCGCAGGTCACGCCGGCGACCGTCGGTGACGAGCCCTGGTACGACGATCGGCGTGTCGTCACCTGGATCCCGTCCCAGGCGAAGGCGGACGCGTTCGTCTACGCCAAGCTCGACTCCGCGCAACTGTCGACGCTCGGCCTCAACGCCGACGTGCAAAAGAAGGTGATCGCCTACCTGCGCGGCGACAAGTCGAACGAGGGCACGGCGGCCAAGAACTTCCGCATCCGATCACAGGTCCTGGGCGACATCGTCACGTCGTCGCCGGTCGTCGTCGGATCGCCGAACGCGCCGTATTCCGACGCGAACGACCCGGGCTACGAGAGCTACAAGGGCACGTCGCGCAAGAGGATGCTCTACGTCGGCTCGAACGACGGCATGCTGCATGCGTTCGACGAGGACGCCGGCAGCGAGGTGTTCGCGTACATCCCGAGCTTCGCCTACAGCTCGGACGCGGACAAGGGACTGAAGATACTCGCGAAGAAAGATCCGTTCTTCAAGCACCAGATGTTCGTAGACGCGACGCCGGTCGCCGCCGACGTCGATATCGGCGGAACCTGGAAGACGATGCTGGTCGGCGGCCTGGGCAAGGGCGGCAAAGGCTACTACGGCATCGACGTCACCGATCCGGACGGCGTCACCAGCGAGGCCGAGGCCGCGGGAAGGGTCAAGTGGGAGTTCACCGACTCCGACCTGGGCTACAGCTACGGCAAGCCGCTGATCGCGAAGACGCGCGCCCACGGCTGGGTGGCCGTCGTCAGCTCCGGTCACAACAACGCTTCGGGCAAGGGCAAGCTCTTTTTCATCGGACTCGCCGACGGTACGCTGCTCAAGACGCTGGAGACGACCGCGGGATCGTCCACGACCCCGAGCGGCCTCGGACAGATCGCGGGATTCGTCATCGATTACCACAACCAGGTGCTCGAACAGATCTACGGCGGCGACCTGCTGGGCAATGTCTGGCGCTTCGACGTTTCGAACGCCGATGCCTCCACCTGGACGGTCGAGAAGTTCGCCGAGTTGACGAGTACCGACGGAACGGCGCAGTCGATCACGGTCGCACCGCAGATCGAAGTCGACTTCACCAACGGCATCGATCGCTGGGTGTTCATCGGCACCGGACGGATGCTCGACGAGTCCGACCTGCTCACCTACGGCGAGCAGGTGCAGACCATGTACGCGCTGCGTGACGGCACCGTACTGACCAAGGGCGGAGGACTGCCACACAAACCGAGGACGGCGTCGGGCTTCGAGAAGATCACCGATGGCATCGCCGGACTCTCGGCGCTGCCCGAGAAGGGCTGGCTGCACGACCTGCCGAAGGGCGAGCGGATCATCGCGCCGATCCAGGCCGAAGTGAACCTCGTCGTGTACGCAGGTGCGCTGCCTCCGGAGAACGAGTGCCTGACCGGCCTCGCGGCCAATCTCTACGGCCGCGAATTCACCAAGGGCGCCTCGCAGCTTCGGGAAACCGACGGAGGCGCATTCGTCGACCACATCTACTCGGCGGAAGGCGCGGTCGGCGTGGAGTTGATCAAGCTCTACAAGGGGGAAGGTGCCGCACAGCCGACGGTGCGGGTCGCGATCACACTGGGATCCGACGGCAAGATGATCTCGTTCCCGGTGAATTTGCCGGGCGTCTCGGCCCAGCACCGGATGTCGTGGCGACTGCTCGGTCAATGACCTCCTGATCCCGCGGCGCGTCCGACCTGCGCCGACGACCGACGGCCGGATCCTCCGGCCGTCGTCGTTTGGGTGTCCGACCGGGCGCATCGATTCCCAGCGACATGCCTTTCGTGGAACCCGAACCGCCGCCCGATCTGCGCCGGGACAGCAAGTTCTCGGCATGCCGCGAGTGGCGACCGTTCGGCGGAGCCTTCGCCGCGTCGGTACTGCTGCATGCGCTCGCGCTCGTCGGCCTCGCGACGATACTCGCCTCGCCGTCGCTCGGCGATCCGCGCGGTCCGCCGCAGGCACCGATCGCCGCGCTGCTCGTCAGCGCCGGCGACTCCAAGCCGGTGCCGGCCGCTGCGCCGTCTTCCTTGCCGCCCCGCGGCCCCGCGCTCGGGACCGACGGCGGGTCGACCGCCGTCGAGGGGATTCCGCCTCCCGATGCGAGGACGCCGCTTTCGAGCCCATGGTCCGGAACGTCGATCGACACGAGTTTGCCGCTGTCGACGTTCGGGAGCGGGATGATCGCCGAGGGGGTCGAATCCTGGGAGACGCGTAACCTGGTGCAGATCGGAGAGGCGATCGAGCGCCGCATACTCGCCGGATTCCGTGGGGAGCCGGATCGCCCGATCACCCTGAAGTCCGACGTGCCGATCGGCGATCCGCTCGATGCCCTCGCGCAGGGAGTCGAGGGGCGGGTGCTCGTCTGGTTCGTCGTCGATGCCGAAGGCGCGGTCGTCGAACGCGAAATCATCGATGGACCGACCGAACTCGCCGCCTGGACGCTCCGGCGACTGGACCGGCTGGTCGACCGGCCGGCGTTCCAGGACAACCAGCCGGTACGCGCCTGGATGGCGCTCGAGATCGTCTTCGATCGCAGCGCGATCGGGGCCGCTGCCACCGGCCCGCAGGAAGCGACCGCCGATGTGAAAGCCGCGTCGGCGCCGAAGGTGCCCTGACCGGATCGCGGCGCGAACGTCGGGGAACGCCCGCTCCCTCGCGAATCGGCGTACGCCCGCCCTACCCCATCACCGGCATGTGGAACCCCGGCGCCGCGCTGCCGTCGTCGGGCCAGCGCGAGGTCATGACCTTGGTGCGCGTGTAGAAGCGCACGCCGTCCATGCCGTGCACGTGCAGGTCGCCGAACAGCGAGTTGCGCCAGCCGCCGAAGCTGAAGAACGCCATCGGCACCGGAATCGGCACGTTGACGCCGGCCATGCCGACCTCGCAGTCCTGCTGGAACCGGCGCGCGGCGTAGCCGGAGCGCGTGAACACGGCCGCGCCGTTCGCGTACGGATTCGCGTTGACCAGCGCGATCGCCTCGTCGAGCGACCCGGCGCGCACGACGCAGAGCACCGGGCCGAAGATCTCCTCGCGGTAGATCGTCATCGACGGTGCCACGCGATCGAAGAGCGTCGGCCCGACGAAGAAGCCGTTCGGATGACCGGGGACCGCCGGACGACGGCCGTCGACGACCAGCGCCGCGCCTTCCGCGACGCCGCGGTCGATCAAGCCGGTGATCCGGTCGCGCGCAGCGCGGGTGATGACCGGCCCCATCTCGATGCCGGCGGCGTCGCCGGGGCCGGTGGCGATCCGGCGGGCGCGCACGGCCAGCCGGGCGATCAGCGCGTCGCCCGCGTCGCCGACCGCGACCACCGCCGAGATCGCCATGCAGCGCTCGCCGGCCGAGCCGTAGCCGGCGCCGATGATCGCCTCGGTCGCGAAGTCGAGGTCGGCGTCGGGGAGCACGATCGCGTGGTTCTTGGCGCCGCCCAGCGCCTGGACGCGCTTGCCGTTCCTCGCGCCGGTCTCGTAGATGTAACGTGCGATCGGTGTCGAGCCGACGAACGAGATCGCCCGGACCAGCGGGTGCGCGAGCAGCGCGTCGACCGCCTCCTTGTCGCCGTGGACGACGTTGAACACGCCGTCGGGCAGTCCGGCTTCCTTGAGGAGTTCGCCCATCCGCAACGCGAGCGACGGATCACGCTCCGAGGGCTTGAGCACGAAGGTGTTGCCGCAGGCGAGCGCGACCGGGTACATCCACATCGGGACCATCGCCGGGAAGTTGAACGGCGTGATGCCCGCGCACACGCCGACCGGCTGGCGGATCGACCAGGAGTCGACCTCGGTGCCGACGTTCTCGCTGTGCTCGCCCTTGAGGAGATGCGGCACGCCGGTGGCGAACTCGACGACCTCGATGCCGCGCGTGATCGAGCCTTCGGCGTCGACGAGCGTCTTGCCGTGCTCCTGCGTGACGATCTTCGCGAGTTCCTTCTTGTTCGCCTCCATGAGATCGCGGAAGCGCATGAGGATGCGCGCGCGTCGCAACGACGGCGAGGCGCGCCAGGCCGGCAGGGCGTCCTGCGCCGCCCGGACCGCCGCATCGACGTCCTCGGGGTTCGCGTACGGCACGTGGCGCACGACCTCGCCGGTGGCCGGGTTCGTGACCTCGCCGTAGCGTGTGGTCGTCGGCGCGTGCGCGCGTCCGCCGATCCACATCGGCAGGCGTTCCAGTGTCTTGAGTTCCATCGTTCTCTCCTTGCGTCGGGCGGACGAGCGCGCCGTCCCGGGGACCGGCCCCGGCGACGGATCGCGCGACGGACGTGTCCCCCGAAGCCGCCTACCTTCCGGTGGCTTCCGCGTAGCGGGCGACGTAACGTGCGATCAGGTCGACTTCGAGATTGACGTGATGTCCCGCGGCGAGCCGCCCGAGCGTCGTCACGGCGAGTGTATGCGGGATCAGGTTGACGTGAAAGCGCGCCCCCTCGACGCCGTTGACCGTGAGGCTCACACCGTCGACGGCGATCGACCCCTTGGTCGCGACGAAAGGCGCGAGGCCGGCCGGGGCGTCGATGGCGAGCCGCAGGCTTCCGGCGTCCGAGGCATCCGGCGAAGAGGTCCGCGCCGGCTCGAACGAGGCGACCGTTCCCACGCCGTCGACATGGCCGGTCATCAGGTGACCGCCGAGCCGGTCGGCGAGCCGCAGCGCCTTCTCGAGATTCACCTCGCCGGGCGCGTCCAGCCGAACCGTGCGCGCGAGCGATTCGGCCGACACGTCGAACGCGAGCCGCGCCGGTGTCGCCGCGCGGTCGATCGCGACGACGGTGAGGCAGCAGCCGGACACCGCGACGCTGTCGCCGATGCCCACGTCCGCGACGTCGAGCGCTCCGGTCTCGACGACCAATCGGCGCGCCGACGGACCCGGCGCGACCGACACGATCCTGCCTACCGCAGCGACGATGCCCGTGAACATCGCCCCCCCTTCGCCCCCGCGGGGTCGTGTGTACGCTTCATCGATCCTCCTCGCGCTCGACGCGCAGGAGGATCCGCAGATCGCGCCCGACCCGGTCGATCCGCTCCCAGGCGCAGCGCGTGATCCCGTCGAGCGCGGCGAGCGGCGCAGGACGCGTGAACAGTCCGCGCGCCGGATCGCCGATGACATCCGGCGCGACGTAGAGCAGCACCTCGTCGATCAGCCCCGCGTCGAGCAGCGCACCGTTCAACCGCGCCCCGGCCTCGACGTGCAGTTCGTTGACGCCCCGCGCGCCCAGCGCGCGCATCAGCGCCCCGAGATCGACACGTCCGTCGCCGTCGGGCAGCGGCAGCACCTCGACGCCGTCGGGCCAGTCGGGATTCGACGCGCCCGCCGTGACGACGAGCGCTCCGCCGGCGAGCACCCGGGCCGCCGGCGGCGTCTGCGCGTTCCGGTCGACGACGACGCGCAACGGCTGGCGCTCGACGTCGATCGCCCGGACCGTGAGCTGCGGGTCGTCGTCGCGCACCGTGCCGATGCCGGTCAGGATCGCGCAGGCGCGCGCGCGCCAGCCGTGGCCGTCCGCCCGCGCTTCGGGCCCGGTGATCCAGACCGGTTCACCGCCTGCGCCGCGCGGACCCAGACCGTCGCTGCCGACCGCGACCTTCAGTTGCACCATCGGCCGGGCGAGCGTCACGCGGCGGATGTGTCCGAGCGTGACCTGTCGGCACGCCGCCGCCAGCACGCCGACGTCGACCGCAATCCCGGCGTCCCGCAATCGAGCGATGCCTCGCCCCGAGACACGCAGATCGGGATCTTCGACCCCGACCACCACCCGGGCGATGCCGGCAGCCACCACGGCATCGGCACAGGGCGGCGTCTTGCCGAAATGCGAGCACGGCTCCAGCGTCACATA
>JADZDA010000104.1 GCA_020851255.1 Burkholderiales bacterium
ACGGCCGGCGCACGGGGCACCGCCGCAGGCTGCAGGATCGCGAGCAACGACAGCCCGAGATCGAGCTTCGACGCGGTCAGCATCTTGACCTGTCGCTCCGTGAACTCCGTCGCCACGCGCCGGTAGCGCCGGAGCGTCACCTCGTCCACGCCGAACTCGGCCGAGGCCCAGTCGTCGAGCGATCCAGCGCCGGCATCTCGCCAGCCATGGGTCTTGACCAGCTCCTCGAACAGGCGACCCGCACGCCATGCCGTCGTGTCGCCGCGCACGAGCAGGTCTTTCAGGTTCTCGACCTTCTTCTGCACGGCGGCTTTCGCTGCCGGATCGGGAGCCTTCTTCGACGTCGACTTCGCATCACCACGCGCTGCCATGGATCTCCTCGTGCACCTCGATCGCGCGTCGTCTGGCTTGGTGTCGTATGGCCCAGATCGGCCCCCGCGCGAACGGCGGCCAGAGCATACGCCAAAACGAGCCGACGCCGCGTACCGTCGTCTACATCACATGCGAACCCGGCCGGTGCAGCCCGCGAAGCCCGCTCGGGACCCGGTGCCGATGACTTCGGTCGCCCGTTGCGCCGAGAGCCGCGCGGACACGCATCGATGGAACGTCGCGTTCTGTGGCGCGGCGTTCGGGAACGTCACCCGACCGAACCGTCCCGCCGCATCCACCGTGAACTGCGTGTAGTAGGCGTCCTGCACGGCGTCGATGTCGGACGCGCAAGTGCGCATCGCGAGGTTCACCGTTCGCGACACGCTCGCCGGGCACGTCGGCAGGCGCCCAGAGCGCGGCGCCTCCACGACAGGCGCGGTCGGCGAGACGCGTGTGTCGCCGGTCTCCGTTCGCGATGGCGGTCGGATGGTGGACGTCGCGCTTCGGCTCGCGTCCGCCTGCTGCTCCGCGTCCGGATGCGAGGTCGGTCGCTCCGGCGGGAGCAATCCCATGGGGAGCGCCTCGGCGCGGGCAGTCGGCACGACGAGCCCGGCCGCCGCGTCGGCAACACGCCCGAACGCGCCGCGATCGTTGGAGGGCACGACGAGCGCGCTCGCCGGCGCTGGGCGCGGCGCATTGCGACGACGCAGCCGCGGGATGATGAGGATCGTGAGATAGATGATCACGAACAGCGCGGAGACCCCGATGAGCACGAGCAGCGTGTAGATGATCTTGCGCCCTGCGCCGCCGCTCGCTTTGGTCTTGGGCTTCGGCTTCGCGGCCGGCTGTGCGCCCGTGGCGGGGCCCGCGCCGGGCGGGCGTTGGTTCGGTCCGATGGCGGCCTGCGGGCCGGTGCGCACGACGGCGGGGTTGGGCGCTCCCGGCTGCGCCCCCGCGAAACCCGACTGCTGCGCGAAGCTCGACTGCTGCGCGACACCCGACTGCTGCGCGACACCCGACTGCTGGACGATCCCCGACTGCTGCGCGCCGGGATGCGCGACGACGCCCGACTGTGCGTAGCCGCCGACGGGCGTGTGCTGCGGCTGCGGCGTGAAGGCCTGGGCCGAGAGCCCGGATGCCTGTGCGTTGTATGCCTGGTTTTGCGGATTGATTCCAGACTGTACGGCCGCCACGCCTGCCTGTTGGCCGTACTGCGGCTGAGGCTGAGCGTATCCCGTCTGCGCGAACGCAGACGGCTGATTGGCTTGGCCCGCAGGCGATCCGTAGCCCTGCATAGGCGGTTGACCGTAGCCATGGCCCATCGCGGACATCGCCGCGGGCTGCCCGGTCGTCGGGTCCGGCGGCTGATTGTACTGTGCGTATGGATGGTTTACGGGAGGTGGCTGCGCGGGCTGTCCGTAGCCCTGCGGAACGCCGTAGGCGCCGGAGCTCTGTTGCCCGGTCGAGTGCACGCCCGACGTCGTCGGCGCCATCGACATCGGCCGAGGCGCGATGGCGTTCTTCAGCGCGGCCGAGAACTCCGCGGCCGACTGGTGGCGTTCGTCGGGCTTCTTGGCGAGGGCCTTGTCGATCACGGCCTGCAGCCCTTCCGGAAACGTCCGTGTGGGCGCGCGATCGAGGAGCGTCAGCGGACGCTGGTTGATGTGCAGCGTCAGGTACTCCATCGGCTGCTTCGCCGAGAAGGGCAGCTTGCCGGTGAGCAGCTCGAACAAGATCACGGCGAGCGAGTAGATGTCGCTGCGGCCGTCGAGCTTCTTCCCCTGGGCCTGCTCGGGCGACATGAACTCCGGCGTGCCGAAGACCATGCCCTCTTGCGTGAGCATCACCGAGCCGGGTCGCATCTCGCGCTCGGTGACCTTCGCGAGGCCGAAGTCGAGCACCTTCGGGAAGTCGGGGATCCCGCCTTGTGTCGTGAGGAAGACGTTCTCGG
Organism: Burkholderiales bacterium; assembly: GCA_020851255.1. Classification (GTDB taxonomy): domain Bacteria; phylum Pseudomonadota; class Gammaproteobacteria; order Burkholderiales; family Casimicrobiaceae; genus VBCG01. The sequence continues at coordinate 2,321 of JADZDA010000104.1, forward strand.
GCTTCAGGTCGCGGTGGATGATGCCCGCGCGGTGCGCCTCTTCGAGCGCGCCGCAGACCTGCGCCATGATGTTGATCGCGCGCTCGGCATCCATCGGCCCTTGCTGCCGCACGACCTGCCCGAGGTTCTGTCCCTCGAGGTACTCCATGACGATGTAGCCGGCGCCGTCCTCGAGCGTTCCGTAGAGGAAGACGCGCGCGGTGTTGGGGTGGCTGAGGTGCGACATGGCTCGCGCCTCGCGGCGAAACCGCGAGACGAGATCAGCACGGCCCGAGAACTTGCTGTGGAGGATCTTGATCCCGACGAACCGGCCCATCGCGGGTTGGTCGGCTTTGTAAACCGCGCCCATCCCGCCGGAGCCGATCCGTTCGACGATCCGGAACTGCCCTCCCAGGATCTCGCGGCCCAGATAGGGGTCGCGCCCTCGCACGGCTCGTGAATATCACAGATCGCGCGCGCGATGGCGAATCCTTAGGCGCCGATCAGGAACAAGCTGATCGTTCTCCCCCCGTTGGGGGGAGAACATGATTGTTTCGCCCGCGCGACAGCGAAACCTTCGCGAGAACGCGTCGGGGTTCGCGTCCTCACCCCGGCCCTCTCCGTACCGGCCCTCGTAGGAAGACGGGACTGGTCGCGATCAGCGGAAGTTGAAGGTGATGCCCAGGCTCAGCATGTCGAGCGAGGCGGTGAGCCTGCCCGCGCTGACGACGTGGCCTTCGCCCGCGGCGACCGTCTGACGGGACTGCGCGCACGTCTCGATCTCGCGGCCCGATGCGTCGCGCGGCTCGGCACAGC
>JADZDA010000105.1 GCA_020851255.1 Burkholderiales bacterium
CGAACAACATCGATCCGAACGCCCGCCACTGCATGGCCAGCGCCGTGTTCGGGTTCATCCGGACCTTCGGCGCCGACGAGCCGATGGGCGTCTACGACGACGCCGAGCACGCCGACGCGTTCGTGCTCTGGGGCTCGAACATGGCCGAGATGCACCCGGTGCTCTGGTCGCGGATCACCGACCGGCGGCTCACGGCCAAGCACGTCAAGATCTACGTGCTGTCCACCTACGGTCACCGTTCGAGCGAACTGGCCGACGTCGAGATCATCTTCAAGCCGCAGACCGATCTCGCGATCATGAATTACATCTGCAACCACATCATCCAGTCCGGATCGGTGAACCAGGATTTCGTCGCCAAACACGTTTCGTTCCGCAAGGGCGTCACCGACATCGGCTACGGCCTGCGCCCGAACCATCCGCTGGAGATCGCCGCCGGCACCAACGGCTATCCGGGCGCGGACGGCAAGCCCAAGGGCGATCCGGGCGCGAATTCGCCGATGACCTTCGACGAGTTCAAGCAGTTCGTGTCGACCTACACGCTCGACTACACCTCGCAGCTCTCCGGCGTGCCCAAGGACAAGCTCGAGGCGCTGGCGAAGGTCTACGCGGACAAGGCGACCAAGGTCACGTCGTACTGGACGATGGGCTTCAACCAGCACACGCGCGGCACCTGGGTGAACAACCAGATCTACAACTGCCACCTGCTCGTCGGCAAGATCTCCGAGCCGGGCAACAGCCCGTTCTCGCTGACCGGCCAGCCGTCGGCGTGCGGAACCGCGCGCGAGGTGGGGACGTTCGCTCACCGGCTCCCGGCCGACATGGTGATCGCCAACCCCGAACACAGGAAGGTCGCCGAGAAGATCTGGAACGTGCCGGAAGGCACGATCGTCGGCGTGCCCGGCTACCACGCGGTGCTGCAGGACCGGATGCTCAAGGACGGTCGCCTGAATTTCTACTGGACGACGACCACGAACAACATGCAGGCGGGTCCGAACATCAACGTCGAGCGCTATCCCGGCTTCCGCAACCCCGAGAACTTCATCGTGGTCTCGGACGCGTATCCGACGGTGACCGCGCTCGCGGCCGACCTGATCCTGCCGTCGGCGATGTGGACCGAGAAGGAAGGCGCGTTCGGCAACGCGGAGCGGCGCGGGCAGTTCTGGCGCCAGATGGTCGTCGCGCCCGGCGAGTCGAAGTCCGACCTCTGGCAGTACCTCGAATTCTCCAAGCGTTTCAAGGTGGAGGACGTGTGGCCCGAGGACCTGATCGCCAAAGCGCCGCAATACCGCGGCAAGACGCTCTACGAGGTGCTGTTCGCGAACGGTTCGACCAACAAGTTCCCGGTCGCCGAGCTCGCGAAGGTGAACGGTCCCGGCTACACGAACGAGGAGGCGAAGGACTTCGGCTTCTACGTGCAGAAGGGCATCTTCGAGGAATACCGCCAGTTCGGCCTGGGCAAGGGCAAGGACCTGGGCGAGTTCGACCACTACCACAAGGTGCGGGGCCTGCGCTGGCCGGTCGTCAACGGCAAGGAAACGCTGTGGCGGTATCGCGAGGGGTACGACCCGTACGTGAAGGCCGGCGAGGGCGTGCGTTTCTACGGCAAGCCGGACGGGAAGGCGTGGATCTTCGCGCTCCCGTACCAGCCGGCGGCGGAAGCGCCCGATGCGGAGTACGACCTGTGGCTTTGCACCGGCCGCGTGCTCGAGCACTGGCATACCGGAACGATGACGCGACGCGTGCCCGAGCTGCACCGCGCCTTCCCCGAGGCCTGGGTGTTCATGAACGCCGACGACGCGAAGAAGCGGGGCCTCAATCGCGGCGACACCGTCAGGATCGCGAGCCGGCGTGGCGAGATGACGACCCGCGTCGAGACCCGCGGCCGCAACCGGATGCCGCCCGGCATGGTCTTCGTGCCGTTCTTCGACGAGGGGCGCCTGGTCAACAAGCTCACGCTCGACGCGACCTGCCCGATCTCGAAGGAGACCGACTTCAAGAAGTGCGCGGTGAAGCTGACCAAGGTCTGAGGCTTCCCGACTCCGACCGTGACGCCCTGAAGGACAGCGGCGTGCCGGGACCCCGGTCCCGGCACCCGCTGCGGCAACGATGAACGACGCCCCGAAGACGGCCCCCGCCCCCGCGCCCGACAGTGCCGCCCGCCGCCAGTTCGTGCTGGACGCGGCGAAGATGGCGTGCGGCATCGGCTTCGCGGCCGGCGGGCTCGCGCTCTACGCGAAGCAGTCGAAAGCGCTGCCGCCCGACGCGCTGCGGCCGCCGGGCGCGCTCGCCGAGACGGCGTTCCAGTCGGCTTGCATCCGCTGCGGCCTGTGCGTGCGCGACTGCCCGTACAAGACGCTCGACCTCGCGAAGCCGGAATCGAACGTCGCGACCGGGACGCCGTATTTCAACGCGCGCACCGTGCCGTGCGAGATGTGCGAGGACATTCCCTGCGTCAAGGCCTGCCCGACCGGCGCGCTCGAGCACTCGCTCACCGACATCCGGAAGGCGAAGATGGGGCTGGCGGTCATCGTCGACCAGGAGACCTGCCTCAACTACCTCGGCATGCGCTGCGACGTGTGCCACCGCGTCTGTCCGCTGATCGACAAGGCGATCACGCTCGACCCCGAGCACAACACGCGCACCGGGAAGCACACGCGCTTCATCCCGGTGGTCCACTCCGAGCATTGCACCGGCTGCGGCAAGTGCGAGAAGGCCTGCGTGCTCGAAGAGGCCGCGATCAAGGTGCTCCCGTTCGCGTTGGCGAAGGGGGCGCTCGGCAAGCACTACCGGCTGGGCTGGAAGGAGAAGGAGCGTTCGGGCGAGAGCCTCGTCCCGGCCGACACGCCCCACCAGTACAACCTGCCCGAAGGCTACCGGTACGAGCTGGGCGGCCGGGGCCTGGTCCGTGACGAGCCGGCGCTCTCGACGCTGCCGCCGGCGCCCGGGACGGCGAAAGGAGCGCGCTGATGGCCGCGCTCAAGCGTCCCGGTGCCGAGGCGATCGTCGCGAAGGGCTGGTTCGCCGCCCACAAGTGGCTGATCGTGCGGCGGGTGTCGCAGGCGGGCGTCCTGGCGCTGTTCCTGCTCGGACCGCTGGCCGGCGTGTGGATCGTCAAGGGCAATCTCAATTTCAGCTACACGCTGAACGTGCTTCCGCTCACCGATCCCTACGTGCTGCTGCAGTCGCTCGCCGGCGGCGCGACCCCGGAAGGCAAGGCGCTGATCGGCGCGGCGATCGTGCTCGTGTTCTATTTCCTCGTCGGGGGCCGCGTCTATTGTTCCTGGGTCTGCCCGGTCAACCTCGTGACCGACGTCGCGCACTGGCTGCGCCGCCGCCTCGGCATCGGCAGGACGGTCCGGATTCCGCGCAAGCTGCGCTACTACGCGCTCGCGGCGACGCTCGCGCTCGCCGCAGCGACCGGCACGGTGGCGTGGGAACTCGTCAATCCGGTGTCGATGGTCCACCGCGGGCTCATCTTCGGGATCGGCGCCGCGTGGGCGGTCGTGCTCGCGGTGTTCCTGTTCGATCTGCTGTTCGCCGAGCGCGGCTGGTGCGGACACGTCTGTCCGGTCGGCGCGTTCTACAGCGTGGTCGCGCTGAAGAGTCCGTTGCGCGTCACCGCCGCGCGGCGGGCCGACTGCAACGACTGCATGGACTGCTACGCGGTCTGCCCCGAGATGCACGTGATCAAGCCGGCGCTCAAGGGCGCCGCGCGTGGCGTCGGGCCGGTGATCCTGTCGCCGAACTGCACGAACTGCGGCCGCTGCATCGACGTCTGCTCGAAGGACGTGTTCCGATTCGGATTGCGGTACGACAACCGCGTCACCGAGTCCGCCGGCAGGATGCCGGCCGGCGCGGTCGCGGCGTGCTCGGATCGCGCGTGATCATGGCGTATCGATGAAGGAGGGTGCGATGAAGAGGACCTTGATGGGGACGCTGGCGGTCGTGCTTGCGGGCAGCCTCGGGCTCGCCGCCTGCGTGTCGACACCGATGGGCGGCGGTGGTCCCCCGATGCCGGTCGCGAGCCTGCGCGGCAGCGACACGGCGGCCCCGGACCAGGCGCCGGTCGTCCGTGACCAGCTCGGCAAGAAGCCCGGGCTGCAGGACAAGATCGCCCGGACGTTCGTCGGCCAGCCGCCGATGATCCCCCACGCCACCGACAACTTCGACGAGGTGTCGCTGGCGGACAACCAGTGCCTGGAATGCCACGGGCCGGCGAACTACGTGAAGAAGTCGGCGCCGAAGATCTCGGATTCGCACATGACGAGCGCGACCGGCCGGAAGCTCGCCGACGCGGACATGCGCCGCTACGCCTGCCAGCTCTGCCACGCGCCGCAGTTCGACGCCAAGCCGCTGGTCGACAACGCGTTCGTCGGCGTGCTGCCGAAGAAGTAGACGCACGGGATCCCCCCGCGCGATCGCCCCCGCCGCGCGGATCACCGCCTCCCGACTGAGGGGAAGGGAGCGGCGCGGCGCCTGCGCACGGGCGCCGCGCCGGCGGTACTCGATTCCGGGTCGCAATCTCCGAGGGTCGCGCGGTTCGATGCCGCGGCGCGCGTCAGAAGAGGACGCGCCAGCGGACGAGCAGCCACGCGAGCAGCGCGAGCAACGCGACGATCATCGGCAGAGCGAAGTAGCCGACGCGGCGCTGCCGATCGACCGCGACCTTCTGGAGCGCGACGCTCTCGCTCGCGACCCGTTCCGACCGTTCGAGTTGCGACTTCGCGAAAGCGAGTTGCTGCTCCTGCGCCTCGAGCGCGCGACGTTGGTTCGCCTCGATGCGACGCAGGAGCTCGACGATCTCCTCGTGCCGTTCCATGGTCTCTTCCCGTTGGCACCCGGCCGGCGATAGCGTACCCGCTCGCCGGGTCGCGTGGCACGACCGGCCGTGCGTACTTTGACCCGGCGCGTGGCCGGGCGTAGATTGTGCGGCTTCCCGGCGGCGCGACGCCGCCCGACGCGGGCCTCGGGCCCGACACCGGAATCCGAGGCTGGTTCAAGATCGCCGTGGCCCCCGACGACCCTCCCGCCGATCGCCGCATCGTCCGCGGCGCCTGCCCCCACGACTGCCCGGATGCCTGTTCGTTCCTCGTGACCGTCGAAGGCGGGCGCGCCGTCGCCATCCGGGGTGCGCCCGACCATCCGCCCACCGGCGGCGCGCTGTGCACCAAGGTCGCGCGCTATCTGGAACGGACCTATCACCCCGATCGCCTGCGCCATCCGATGCGCCGCGTCGGTCCCAAGGGCGCGGGCCGGTTCGCACCGATCGGCTGGGACGAGGCCCTCGACGAGATCGCGGAGCGCTTCCGCTCGATCGCCGCCGACGATCCGCGCTCGATACTGCCCTACGACTACTGCGGGACGATGGGACTCGTCCAGGGAGGCAGCCTCGGGCGGCGTTTCTTCCATCGGCTGGGCGCCTCGCTGCTCGATCGCACGATCTGCGCGACCGCCGGCAAGGTCGGCGTCGGGTACACGCTGGGCGCCGCGCTGGGCACCGATCTCGAAGCGGTGTCCGCCGCGCGGCTCATCGTGATCTGGGGATCGAACCCGCTGGTCTCCAACCTGCACTTCTGGTCGCGCGTCGTCGAGGCGCGCCGCGCCGGCGCGAAGGTCGTCGCGATCGATCCGTGGCGCAGCCAGACCGCCGCGAAATGCGACGTCCACATCCGGCCGCTGCCCGGCACCGATGCGGCGCTGGCGCTGGCCGTGATGCACGTGTTGATCCGCGACCACCTGATCGACCGCGACTACGTCGAGCGATACACGCTGGGTTTCGACGATCTCGCCCGGAGGGCGGCCGAGTTCCCGCCCGATCGTGTCGCGGCGATCGCCGGCGTCGCGCGTGCCGAGATCGAGACGCTCGCGCACGACTACGGCACGATCGCTCCGGCGATGATCCGCGTGAACTACGGCCTGCAGCGCCACGGCGGCGGCGGCGCTGCGATCCGCGCCATCACCTGCCTGCCGGCGCTCACCGGAGCCTGGCGTCACGCGTCCGGCGGGCTGTTGCTGTCGACCGGCGCCGCCTATCCGGTCGATGTCGGTGCGCTCGAGCGACCCGATCTGCTCGCGAAGGGACTGGGGGGCCGCGAGGCGCGGTCGATCAACATGAACCGGCTGGGCGACGCGCTGTCGCGCACCGGCGATCCCCCGGTGCGGGCGCTCTACGTCTACGACTCGAACCCGGCCGCCGTCGCGCCGGAATCGGGCGCCGTCCGGAAGGGACTCGCGCGCGCCGATCTCTACACCGTCGTCCACGACAGCTTCGCGACCGACACGGTCGACTGGGCGGACATCGTGCTGCCGGCGACCACTCAGCTCGAGCACTTCGACCTGCTCAAGTCCTACGGCCACTATTGCCTGCAGGTGAACCACCCGGCGATCGCACCGCTGGGCGAATCGCGCTGCAACACCGATGTCTTCCGCGCGCTCGCCGGAAGGATGGGCTTCGACGAGCCGTGCTTCCGCGACTCCGACCACGACATCGCCCGCGACGCCCTCCTGTGGAATCACCCGAGACTCGCCTCGACCTCCTTCGACACGCTCGCCGAGCGCGGATGGGCGCGGCTCGACCTGCCGCGCCCCTGGGCGCCGTTCGCCTCGGGCGGGTTCCCGACGCCGTCGGGCAAGTGCGAGTTCTACAGCGAATCCGCGAAGCGCGACGGATTCGACCCGCTGCCGGCGTACGTGCCGCCGCACGAGAGCGTCGCGAGCGCGCCGGAGCTCGCGCGCCGCTATCCGCTCGCGCTGATCTCGCCGCCCGCCCGGCATTTCCTCAATTCGAGTTTCGTCAACGTCGCGAGCCTGCGCGCGGGCGAGGGCACGCCGCGCATCGAGATCCACCCCGACGACGCGCGCGAGCGCGCGATCGCGGACGACGCGGACGTGCGTGTGTACAACGATCGCGGCTCGATCACGCTGCGGGCCGCCGTCACCGACAACGCGCGCCCGGGCGTCGTCGTCGCGACGTCGGTCTGGTGGCGCAAACTCTCGCCCGACGGCCGCAACGTCAACGAGCTGACGTCGCAGGCGCTGGCCGACATGGGCGGCGGCGCGACTTTCTACGACGTGCTCGTCGAGGTCACCCCGGCCTGAGCCCGCCAGGGCGAATTCATGGCCACGCCGCATCAATCGCGCGGGCGATTGATATCAAGCAGGACAAGAGAACCCTTACACTCGGCGCGAGTTCCCGCGCGGAACGCGGGATTCGTCCGCACGCCGGATACGACGCCTCAGCGAAGGGATCCCGATGTCGGGTGCGCCAGGAAGCGGTGGAGCGGCGAAGGCCTGCCAGGCCGACGACACGCCGGCGCTCCGCTATCTGACGCGATCCGAGGCGAACTTCCTCGACGCGGCGGTCGCGAGGCTCGTCCCGGCCGATGATCTGGGACCGGGCGCCCGGGAAGCCGGGGTCACCGTCTACATCGACCGGCAGCTGGCGGGATCGTGGGGAGTCCACGGGCGCGCCTATCGGTCCGGGCCCTGGCGCGAAGGCTCGCCCCAGCAAGGCTACCAGTCGCCGCTGACGCCCCAGGAACTCTACCGCCAGGCGATCCGCGACGTGGACGCCTGGTGCGTGACCACGCACGGCCGCCCGCTCGCGGCGCTGGACGAACCGACGCAGGACCGCGTGCTCGCGAGTCTGGAGGCCGGCGAGGTTCCGATCGACGCGGTCCGCTCGAACGTGTTCTTCGATCTCCTGCTCCGCAACACCGAGGAGGGCTTCTTCGCCGATCCGATGTACGGCGGCAATCGCGGCAAGGTCGGCTGGCGACTGATCGGGTTTCCCGGCGTCGCCTCTTCGTCGTATCCCGGGCACCTGGAGAAGCGCGACTCGCCGTATCGCGTCGAGCCGGTCGGCATCGAGGACATCGTCGCCGGGCGCGTGCGCGTCGACGCGCAGGGTTATCCGATCCACTCGCCGCCCGATGCCGGGGACCTTTGAGCAACGCGCGCCCGTACGCAGGGGGGAAACGCGCCGCGCGGAGAGTCGATGCCGGGAGATCGGCCGGTTCCCGGGTGGACCCCCGGTGAGCGCGACCCGCCTCAAGCCGGTGGACGTCGTCGTCGTCGGCCAGGGACTCGCCGGGACGATCATCGCCAAGGAACTGGCCGTGACCGGCCTGCGCGTCGTCGGGCTGGAACGCGGCCGCGTGCTCGACGCGAACCACGACTTCGCGATGCCCTACGCGCAGGACGAGCTCAAGTTCGACCGCTACAGCGAGATCTACCAGAATCTCGCGCGCGAGACGGTCACGTTCCGCAACGCGCGCGACGAGGTCGCTCTGCCGATGCGCGAGATCGGTTCCTTCAAGCTGGGCGAATGCGTCGGAGGAGCGGCGGCGCACTGGGGCGGACAGTGCTTCCGCTTCCATCCGTGGGACTTCGAGACGCGCACCCGCACCGTTGACCGGTACGGCGCGGCGCGGCTCGAGCCGGGCTGCACGAGCCAGGATTGGGGGATCACCTACGAGGAACTCGAGCCCTACTCCGACCAGTTCGAGCACATCTACGGCATCGGCGGCGAGGCCGGCAATCTCAACGGCGAGATCCGGCCCGGCGGCAACCCGTTCGAAGGACCGCGAACGCGCGAGTACCCGAACCCCGCGAAACCCCCGACGTACGCGAGCGCGTTGTTCCGCGAGGCGGCCGCGGCGATGGGCTGGCACGCCTATCCGACGCCGACGGCGGCGATGAGCCGCACCTACACGAATCCGTATCGCCAGACGATGTCGCCCTGCGTGAGCGGAGGCTTCTGCGGCCACTTCGTCTGCGCGATGGGCGCGCGCGCGACCCCGATCACGGCGGTCCTGCCGTCGCTGCTGAAGCACCCGAACTTCGAGCTGCGCGCGCGCTGCAACGTGCTGCGCGTCGACCTCGA
>JADZDA010000106.1 GCA_020851255.1 Burkholderiales bacterium
CGCGGTGGTGGTGCCCGACAACGTGCTGTTCGAAGGCGGCGCCGGCGAGACCATCCGGCGGAAGCTCATGCACGAGTGCGACGTGCACACGCTGCTGCGCCTGCCCACGGGCTTGTTCTACGCGCAGGGCGTCAAGGCCAACGTGATCTTCTTCGACAAGAAGCCGGCCAGCGAGACGCCGTGGACGAAGAAGCTCTGGATCTACGACCTGCGGACCAACAAGCACTTCACGCTGAAGACGAACCCTCTCAAGCGTGAGGACCTTGACGAGTTCGTCGCGCTCTACAACCCCGCGAACCGCCACCAGCGGCAGGCGTCCTGGTTCGACGAAGCCGCCCCTCACCCCACCCCTCTCCCCGCGAGCGGGGAGAGGGGGAAGGACGGTCGCTGGCGCGTGTACGACTACGACGAGCTGATCACCCGCGATAAGGCGAGCCTGGACATCTTCTGGCTCAAGGACGAGTCGCTGGCGGATTCGGACAACCTGCCGCCGCCGGAGGTGATCGCGCAGGAGATCGTCGAGGACCTCGAGGCGGCGCTGGAGCAGTTCCGGTTGATCGCCACCGATCTCAACGGCGGTCGCGGCGACGCCACGACTGCTTGACGCGATGAAGCTCTGGGTCGGCGTCACCGACAGGAACTGGTTCGAGTTCCTGCGTGCCCGCCAGCCTGAGGAAGTGAACTTCTGGCAGCCATCGGCCGGGCGGCGCGCGGCGGCGCTGGAGGCCGGGGCCCCGTTCCTGTTCAAGCTCCATGCGCCGCGCAACTTCATCGTCGGGGGCGGCTTCTTCGTCCGCTACAGCGCGCTGCCGGCACGGTTGGCCTGGGAGGCGTTCGGACTCAACAACGGCGTCGCCGATTACGCGGTCCTGCGGCGCCGGGTCGAGCAGTACCGGGCAGAACAAGTGGTCGGCGACCCGGAGATCGGCTGCAACGTGCTGAACCGGCCGTTCTTCTGGTCGGAGGACGCGTGGATCCCCGTGCCAGCCGACTGGGCGCCGAACATCGTTCAGGGAAAGGGCTACGCATCAACCGAGCCCGCCGGGGCGCGGCTCTGGTCGGACGTGCTGGAACGCCTGCGGCCGGTCGCGACCGAGCAGGTCGCCGACGCGCCGCGTTTCGGCGCGGACTACCTGACGCATGCCCGGCTCGGCCAAGGGGCGTTCCGCGTGCTGGTCACCGAGGCCTACGACCGGCGCTGCGCCGTCACGGGCGAGAAGACCCTGCCGGTGCTGGAGGCGGCACATATCCGGCCGTATGCGGAGAGCGGGCCGCACCTCGTGTCGAACGGTCTCCTGCTGCGCTCGGACCTGCATACGCTCTTCGACCGCGGCTACATCACAGTGACGCCGGCGTTGCGCGTGGAGGTGAGCCGTCGCATCCGCGAGGAGTTCGAGAACGGGCGCGAGTACTACAAGCACCACGGGCAGCCGCTAGCGGTGAAGCCGGGTTCGCCGCATGACCGACCGGCGCGGGACTTCCTGCGCTGGCACACCGAGAGTCGCTTCCTGGGCTGAGGCGGTACAGGGAAAAAGGGAGAGCGAGATGAGCATCAAGCCGATGTGGATGGTCCGTGCAGGCGAAGGCGGTGTACACGTTGACGAGTTCCGGGCGGGGTCGTTCGTGGCAATCGGCCGGATCGAAATGGGCGACATGTCGGCACTGAAGACGCGCGACCAGTTCACGAAGGCGGTTGAAAAGACCTATCCCAGCTCGCGGAAGATGCAGGTGGCTACGTCTGCGGGGCAAGCGTTTCGGTTCGTCCGCGAGATGAAGCCGGGCGATCGCGTGCTGACCTATGACCCCGGCAGACGAGAGTATCTGGTCGGCACGATCACGGCGAATACACATCCACGCGGCGGTGTGTCGCGACTACTTGCCGCTGGCGGCGATGTTCGGCCGCGTCATCGCGCGTTCGCGGCGACGCGCTGCTTCCAGTGCGCGATGAAGGCTTCGGTGCTGGCGGGCGGCTCGGACTGGGCCCCTTTGGCGAACGGGGCGCGGATGCCTTCGACGGCCGACGAGGTCTGCGCGGAGACGCGCAGGGCCGCCGCGCGGGCTGCGGCCGACTTCAGGTGCGGGTTGGACTGCTTGAGCGTCATGCCGGCTATGGTACGGCGCCGGCGTGCGAAATGAAATCTCGATGAACACCTCCACCCTCGTCCAGAAGCTCTGGAACTACTGCAACGTCCTGCGCGACGACGGGATGAGCTTTGGCGACTACGTCGAGCAGCTCACCTACCTGCTGTTCCTCAAGATGGCGGACGAGCGCAGCCGCCCGCCGTACCACCAGCCGAGCCCCATCTCCGCCGCCTACGCCTGACCCGCGTCGCGGGCCTTGGACGGCGATGCTCTGTTCGACCACTACCGCCACACGCTAGAAGAGCTGGGCAGGCAGCCGGGCACTCTGGCGCTGATCTTCGGCAAGGCGCAGAACAAATTTCAGGACCCCGCCAAACTGCGGCGCGTGATCGTCGACCTGATCGACGCCGAGAACTGGTCGGCGCTGGGCGCCGACGTGAAGGGCGACGCCTACGAGGGCCTGCTGGAGAAGAACGCGCAGGACACGAAGAGCGGGGCCGGCCGGTACTACACGCCGCGCCCGCTCATCCAGGCGATGGTGGACTGCATCGCGCCCCGGCCCGGCAAGCCGGCGCTCGCCGTTACGCAGCCTGGGGTTTAGCCCCAATTTGGGCATATTGCACCCCAAATTGGGCACGAGAACGAAGGCCGCCACGTCGCGCAGACTCGCGCCCGCCTCGCCACGGATCAGCTTGGCCGACGCCCTCTTCAGCAACACGCAGCAGCGTGTGCTCGGCCTGCTCTTCGGGCAGCCGGGACGCAGCTTCTACGCCAATGAGCTGATGGCGCTGACGGGCGGTGGTTCAGGCGCGGTGCAGCGTGAGCTTGCGCGGCTGGCGCACAGCGGGCTGGTGACGCAGCAGGTGATCGGACGGCAGAAGCACTACCAGGCCAATCCCAGCGCGCCCATCTTCGCCGAGCTGTGCGGGATCGCGAGCAAGACGATGGGGCTGGCGGAGCCCTTGCGGCAGGCGCTCGCGCCGCTCGCGCCGCAAGTCCACGCCGCGTTCGTGTACGGCTCGGTCGCCAGGCGGCAGGACACCGCAAGCAGCGACATCGACCTGATGGTCGTGAGCGACGAGCTGACCTACGCGGACATCTTCACGGTGCTGGAGGCCGTGACCCGGCGGTTGGGGCGGGAGGTGAAACCCACCATCTACTCGCGCAAACGGTGGACACAGCGGGCGGCGCGAGGCGACGGCTTCGTCAAGCGTGTCCTGACGCTGCCGCGGATCTGGCTGATCGGGAACGACGATGCCCTCGCCGAGCCTTGATCGCCTGTGCAGCACTGGCACGCTGCACGTCGAGCCGCCGGCGGCTTCTCCAAAGACGCGCGCTACGAGGCGGAGCGGGCCAGCATTCCACCTACGCTGATGGACCTGGACGACCTCGTGCGAGCGATCCTCGAGCACTACGAGCGGATGGATGCCGAATCGCAGCGGCTGGTGTCGCTGCGCAAGATCTACTGGCCGGGTTGAGGCGGCCTCGACGCACGAGGGACGACGATGCGCCACGTCGCGGGCTTCGCATCACTCAGGCCTTCGGCGCCGCGACGCGCAAACCGAGATGCTCGACGAACGCATCGAAATCGCGATCGTTGTGCAGCAGCACGTAGCCGTTGCGGATGCAGCAGGTCGCGATGATGGTGTCGATGGTCTTGCGGATGGTCACGCCCTTGCGTCGCAACGCGCGGCAATGCTCCGCGGCCTGAAGGCATACATCGCGACCGGCCAGCGACACGACCTCGAAGGACTCGAGCAGTGCTCTCGCTCGCCGGAAATCCCGGTGCGCGCCGAAACCTTGCAGGACCTCTGCGAGAATCAGGTCGCCGATGACGAGGTGCTCGACACCGAGCATGGCGTCGAGCTGTTCCGCCGCAAGGCTGTCGACGCCCCCGAAATAGTCGATCCAGACGCTGGAATCGACCAGGATCATCGATCGGTCCGCATGGCGTCGAGATTGCCTTCCCATTCGAGCTTGCCGCGGAAGCGCCGGACCTGCTCCTGCCGGCGCAGCCGCACGAGCGTGCGCAAGCCGAGCTCGACGGCTTCGCGCTTGGTCTTGAGCCCCGTGAGGCGGAGGGTCTCCCGCATCAGCTTGTCATCGATGACGATGTTGGTCCGCATGCAATGTGTATTGAATGATGAGTCAATACACATTATAGCGCGACGCCGCGCGACGGGCGTTCGTCCTCGCGGATGACCCGATCTCCCGGACTCCCCGGTGTCCGTACGAGGTCCCCGCGAACGCCTTGGGCGGCACCCACGCAGTCGCCGCCGTTGGGCGCGGCCGTCGCCACCCGGCAGGGGCGGCACCGCGAGAGCGCTCGTGCCCCGTCTCGCCCCCTCCGCCTCATCCAAACGTCCAATGGCGGAGCCGCGGGCGCCGCGGCGACACTGCGGGCATGGACACCCGCTCGCCGCTCGTCAGTCCTTCCGTGTTCCCCGCCCCCGCGGTTCCGGTCTCGCCGGCGGGCCGCCCGCCGCCGCGCATCCCGGCCCCGCGCGTCCCGGGATCGACGCATCGCGCCCGGCGCACCAGCCCCGGCATCCTGCGCATCCTGTCGGATCGGCTGCGCGCGCGGCGTCCGCCGTGACGCGGCCGCCCCGCCGGCACGTCTCGGGCCTGACCGAGCGCACCGCGCTCGTCCACGAGGGTCTGCGCGCGCTGACCCAGCGGGAATCGGCGCGTCGCCTCGCACGACTGGGCGGCAGCGAGCCGGCGCTGAAGGCGGTGCGGCGCCGACGCGCGCGCGCCATCGGCGTGATCCTCGCCGACACGTCGGTCTGAATCGATCACCTTCGACGGGGCGACGCCACGCTCGCGGCCGAACTCGAGCAGGGCCGCGTGCTGGTACACCCGATCGTGATCGGCGAACTCGCGTGCCGGACGCTCAGGCGGCGCGCGGCGATCCCGGGCCTGCTGCGCGACCTGCCTGCGGCACCGGTCGCCACCGACGCCGAGGCGCTCGCGTTCATCGAGAGCCGCCGCCTGACCGGGCCGGGGATCGGCTATGCCGACGTCCACCTGCTGGCGTCGACCGTGCTCGCACCTGGCACGCGGTTGTGGACGCGCGATCGCCGGCTCGCTCGCCTCGCCCGCTCGATCGGCGTCGCGCGACGCCGAGCCGCGACGCTCGCCGCGCCTACCACCGCCGCACGCCGGCCCCCGACCGCACAGGCACCACCCCCGCCCCGATCATCGCCACGAGCGCGACGAGCAGCGCGAGCGCCGGCAGCGGCAGCAGCGGCACCGGCACCGCGGCGGGCACGCGCACGGACACCTCGGCCGACGCGGTCTGGTTGCCGGAGTTCGGGTCGGCGGTCGCGCTGGTCGCGGTGACGAGGTTCACGACGAGCTGGCCGTCGACTTCACGACCGAAGGTGACGTCCAGCCGGAAGATCGCGCTCGCCCCCGCCGCTAGCGAGGCCACCGTGCAACGGACCACCCCGTTCGCGCCGACCGCGGGCGTCGTGCATGTCGCCGACGGACCGGTGAGCTGCGCGAGCGAGGCGTAGCGCGCGCCGGCGGGCAGCGGATCGTTGAACGCCGCGTTGACCGCGTCGCTAGGTCCGGCGTTGGCGAGCGTGATCGTGTAACTCGCCGCGCCGGACGCGAGCGGGGCGTTCGCGCCCTTGCCGATCGACACGTCCGCGCTCTGGACGACCGAGGTGTTCGCGGTCGAATGGTTGTCCTCCCCGTTCGGGTCGAACGTATCGGCGGCGATCGTCGCGGTGTTTACGATGGTGAGCGCGTTGCGGGTGTTGACCGTCACGGTGAACTGCGTCGTCGCGCCCGAACCGAGGGACGCGAACGTGCAGCTCACCGTCCCGCCGGCACCCACCGGCGGCGTGGCGCACGTCGCCGCCGGCCCGCTGTCCCTCACGATCGAGACGAACGTGGTCGGCGCAGGCAGCACGTCCGACAGGACCGCGTTGATCGCGTTGTCCGGACCCGCGTTGGAGACGATGATCGTGTAGGCGACATCGCTGCCGGCGTTGGCGCTCGCAGGTCCGGTCTTGGTCACCGAGAGGTCGGTCGACGAGATCGCGGTCGTGGTCGCGCCCTGGCCGTTCTCCTCGGCGGGGTCGTTGTCGCTGGTCGCGGTCGCGACGTTGTCGAACGTGGTGCCCGCGGGCGTGGCGGCGGGCACGTGGACGACCAGCGTGAAGCTCGCGCTGCCCGGCGGCATCGAGGCGAGCGTGCAGGTGACCGTGCCGCCGGCGCCGACCGCCGGCGTCGAACAGCTCATCGTCGGGCCGGTGTTCTGCGCGAACGACACGAACGTGAGCGTGCCGGGCAGTGTGTCGGTCAGCACGACGTTGGCCGCGCTTCCCGGCCCGGCGTTGAGCAGCGTGATCGTGTAGGTGATGTCGGTGTCCGCGCCGGCCGCGCCCGCCGCGGACTTCTGCACCGACAGGTCGGCCGGCGTGAGTCCGCCGGTCACGAGCACCGCGGTCGCGCCGCCGTTGTTCTCGTCGGTCACGTCTTCGAACGACGTGAAGGTCGCGACGTTGGTGTAGAAGGCGCCGGAGGCGGCTGCCGGAGGCAGGTTGCCGGTGAGCACGAAGGTCACCGTGGCGCCCGCGTCCATCGTGTCGAGCGTGCACTGGATCGCGCCGCCGCTGCCGACCGCGGGCGTGCCGCAGGACATCGTCGGCCCGGTGGTCTGGGCGAGGCTCACGAACGTCATGTCGAGCGGCAGCGTGTCGTCGAACTGGACCAGCGTCGCCGCGTCCGGACCGGTGTTGAGCGCGGTGATGGTCCAGACGACGTTCGCGCCGGGTGCGGCCGTGTCCGGGCCGGTCTTGGCGACGGTGATGTCGGCCTGTTGCGCGAACGCGGTCGTCGCACCGGCGAACGCGAGCGCGAGCCAGGCGAGCGCGACGCTCGCCGTCGCGTTGACCCGACGACGAATCACCGCAACGCCGCCGTCGAGACCGAGCAGGCCGCGCCGATGCGGTTGTTGCCGTAGGAGACGAGCACGCCGCCGTTCGCCTTGGTGCAGACGGTCGTGTTGTCGTCCTGCATCGTCGTGTCCGAGAGCCGCGCCGAGGCGTTCGCGCCGTCGATGACGAGCCCGGTGCCGTTGAAGCCGATCGTCGTGTGGTCGAACGCGAGCGCCGAGGCGGTACCTCCGGTGACGACCGACGCGCCGGTGGTGTTGTGCGACAGGTTGCCGTTGCGCACCGCGACCTTGGCGTTGGCGAGCAGCTCGACGCCGATGCCGCACCTGGTCACCTGCACGCCGTCGAGCGTCGCCTTGATCGCGCCGCCGGCGCCGTTCAGCTTGACGCCGCTGGCCGGGCTGGTGCAGTTCGTGATCGTGACGTCGGAGAGCGTGACATCGGTCGCCGCGTTCGGCGCGATGTCGACCGCGGCGAACGCGCCGCCGCCCATCATGTTGATCCGCACGTTCTTGACATGCAACGGGCCGCTGTTGATGTGCCGGATCGCGGCGAGGCCGTTGCCCGGACTCTGGATCGTCAGGTTGCGCAGCGTCACCGCACCGGTCGTGTTGACGATGACGCCGGTTATTCCGGAGGCGAGGACGCCCGAGAGCTGGCCCGCGCCGTCGATCGTGATCGCCTTGGCGATCGTGAGCCCGCCGAATCCGGCCGGGTCGAGCACGCTGATCTCGCCGCCGGTCGCGGTCTTGCTGATCGCGCCTGCGAAGGTCTTGCACGGCGCGGTGCGGCTGCACGGGTTGGCGTCATCGCCGACGCCGGAGACCCAGGTGCGGGTGGCCTGGGCGTGGGCGGCGGAGGAGACGACGGCGAGGGCGGCCGCGGCGAAAAGGGGGACGAGCTTCATCGGAACTCCGGTCGGCGATCGAAGGCGGACGGGCGGGGAAGGGGACGGACGGGTACGAACAAGCGCGGACGGGTGCGTGCGAGTGCGGGCGGATTCGGGCAACGGACCGAGAGCTGCGGGACGAGCGAACGGACACCCGGAGCGCGAACGCGCGGGGCGATGGCTCCGGCGGCCGCCCCGGCGCTCGGTCGAGTGCCGGCATTGAATACGGGCAGGGCCGCATTCGTCAACGATTTTCGTTACTATCTCGCCGACCCTTGACCGGTCGGCGCACCTCCATGCCGACCGGTGGTTCGTCACGCCGGTCGACCATCGCCCCGCCCGAAAGGAAGAGCATGCGCGCAAGCCGAGTCGTCCCGATGTTCCTCGCCGCCATCGCCTTTCCCTGGGTGGCGTCGGCCCAGACCGGCAACGCCTCGGGCGGCGGTGGGCACTGCGGCGCCAAGGGGTCGTGCAAGGTGACTATCGACGTCGCCCGAGGCGCGTCGTGCACCGTCGAGTCGAGCATCGACGTGCGCCCGGACTCGGTCGAGATGGGCCGTGGAGAACGGCGCACCGTCGTCTGGAAGCTGACCGCGCCCGGCTACGAGTTCTGTCCGGCCAACGGCGACGGCATCCAGTTCAAGGACGTGGGCCAGGACTTCCAGTTCTACGATCCCCGGGCGACCGACGACGACGACGGCGACGACGACGCGTCGGCCCCGGCCCGGTGCCGCAAGAGCTTCCGCTGGAAGAACAAGAACGAGGCGCACACCTGGGGCAAGCGCTACGCCTACGTCATCCGGTTCACCGGGCCGAACGGGGCGGTGTGCGTCAAGGATCCGTGGGTGAGGAACGGGTAGGCGGCGCCCGGTCGGGCACGCGCGCGCCCGAACGTCTGGGCGGGCGGGCTGTTGCGAACAACGTGCCGCGCGCGCAGACTTCGGAGCGGCTATCGTCTCGCGCCCGTCTACTCTGTCAGGGAGGGAGTCCGCCATGCGCAGACTTTCCATCGCCGCAGTCGTCACCGCTGTGCTCACGCTCGGATGCACCGACCCTGCCAACGTCGACCCCGGCGGCTACGCGTTTGGCGAATCGAAGTGGATTGGTTGCAATACCGCGGACATTCCCCCCGGGGGACCCGCCCCCGGCCAGATGAAACGTTGCGTAGTGACGGTCGACGCCAGGATCCGCAACAACAAGTGCGAGACGTCGAACGCGTGGGTCACGCCCTCTCAGCTCTCGCTCGACAATAGAATGCAGGCGAAGATCGTCTGGGTTCTCGACAACAAGTTCATGTTTTGCCCGCGCAAGCGCGACGGCGCCTACCTGAAGGGGACCGACCCGAAGCGCCAGTTCAGCGGCTGGGACTACGAGGATGGCGACCACGGATCGCTGCCGGACGGGTGCCGCAGGAAGTACGTGGTCACCAACGCCAACACCGCGGACTCGTCGCTCGACGTCTTCAAGTACAACCTGCAGTTCCGATTGGTCGAGAATCCCGACAAGGTCTGCGAGTTGGACCCCTGGATCCGCAACGGCTGAACGAGGGCGCGCCGACTTCATGAATCCGTTCCGCCGCCTCTCGCTCGCAGCTGCCGGCGCCCTCGCCCTCGCCGCCTGCGCGCCGCACCCGATCGCGCCCGAAGACGGCCCGACGATCCGGATCAACCCGAACGAACCGGTCGTCGAGGTGCTCTCCGGCGACGTGATCGTCGTCGACCAGGACCCGATCTACATCCGCGGCAACGCGCCGGACAAGAGCATCACGTGGCAGCTCACCGCCGCCGCGCGCCGCGACTGGGTCCTGGTGTCGGTGAACATCGGCGCGAACCGGAGCGGGCAGAATCCGTTCCGCTGCCGCGCGCAGAACGAGTTCCGGTTCCGCTGCGACAACGACGGCCTGCGCGGCGACTACAAGTACACGATCACCGTCAGGCACAGGCAGCAAGGGCGGACGTTCACCTCGCCCGACCCTTGGATCCGCAACGGCTGAGTATCCCGGGCGGGCGCGGTCACGCCGTCCCGCCCGCGAGCCAGCGTCGCGCCTCGTCGACCGCCTGCTCGTAGGCGAGCGCGCGGCCCTCGCGCTCGGCGGCGTCGAAACGCGACCCCAGTGCCACACGCGCGCGATCGACCCAGGGCAGCACGAAGGCCGAGTCGGCGGGATCGCGCTGATAGCCGATCGCCGCGCCCTGCGCCTCGGCCACGCCCCAGAACCGCGCCGCGACACCCCACTCCTCGCGCCAGGCGCCCAGCGCGGTCGCGGTGTCGAACGCGCCCTGCGCGACCGGCTTGCTGCCGATCTCCTGCGCGATGGTCACGACCTCGGCGAGCAGCTCGCGGGCACGACTGCCGGCGTCGCGCGCGATCGAGACCATCGCGAGGTTGATGAGCCCGATCGCCGTGCTCTCGCGGTCGCCCAGCTCGCGCGCCAGTTCCACGACCTCGACGAACAGCGGCTCGGCGGGCTCGTACTGGTTCTCCATCCGGTGGATCTGCGCGAGTCCGTTGATCGCGCCGGCGAGCTCACGGCGGTCGTTCAGTTCCCGGGCGAGCGCCGCGGCCTCTTCGAGGTAGCGACGCGCCCCGGCGAGATCGCCACGTCCCGCCGCGGCCATCGCGAGGGGCTGCAACGTTGCGGCGACACGCAGCGGATCGTCGATCTCTCGGGCGATGTCGAGACTCTCGCCCAGCTCCCGCTGCGCCTCTTCGTAGCGCCCCATGAAACAGTCGAGCTGACCCGCCTGGAACAGCACGCGCGAGCGGTCGAGCGTGCGCGACGGGGCGCCGGGACGTGCGAGCGCGGTCGCGGCCATCCGCCTGCCCAGCGCCAGCAGGCCCCGCGCGTAGATGTACGGCGACAGCGCGTGACAAAGCCGCAGGCCGAGCGCGCCGCCCTGCGCCGACCGGTCGCACCAGGCGTGCGCGGCGAGCAGGTTCTCGCGCTCGACGTCGAGTCGCGCGAGCCACGTGCCCTGCTCGTGGCCGGCGAGCGCGGGCCGCGCGTCCTCGGCGAGGCCGAGGTAGTGCACGAGGTGGCGGTCGCGCACGGTCTCCACTTCGCCCGACGCATCGAGCCGTTCGCGCGCGTACTCGCGCACGGTCTCGAGCATGCCGTAGCGCGCCGCCTGCACGTCGCTCGCGACGTTCGCCTTCGGGTCCGCCTCGCCCGCCTCGTCCAGACGCGAACGTGCGTACTCGCGCACCGTCTCGAGCATCCGGTAGCGTCCGCCGTGGGTGTCGAGCGCGACCAGCGACTTGTCGACCAGGTGCGTCTGCAGATCGAGCACGTCCTCGCGCTCGATCGCGCCGCCCGAGGCGACCGCCTCGGCCGCCTCCAGCGTCCACCCCCCGGCGAACACGGACAGGCGGCGCAGCAGCGCGCGTTCGGCCTCGTTCAGCAGATCGTAGCTCCAGTCGATCAGCGCGCGCAGCGTCTGCTGGCGCGGCAGCGCGGTCTGGTCGCCGCCGGCGAGCAGCCGGAACCGGTCCGAAAGACGCGTGGCGATCGCCTCGACCGGGAGCGCTCGCACGCGCGCGGCGGCGAGTTCGATCGCGAGCGGGATGCCGTCCAGGCGCCGGCAGATGTCGGCGATCGCGCCGGCGTTGCGCGCGGTCACGCGGAACGCCGGCTGCACCGCGGTCGCGCGTTCGACGAACAGCCGCGTCGACTCGTAGTGGGGCAGCGCGTCGGGCGTCAGCGCGCGCGTCGCGTCGGGCACCGAGAGCGCCGGCACCGGATAGCTCGTCTCGCCCCCGACGTGCAGCAGCTCGCGGCTCGCGGCGAGCACGCGCACGCGCGCGGCGTTGCGCAGGAGCTGCGACGCGAGCTCGGCGCACGCGTGCAGCAGGTGCTCGCAGTTGTCGAGCACGACCAGCGCGCGCCGGTCCTTGAGATGCTTGATCACCGCCTCGATCACCGGACGGCCGGCTTCCTCGGTGACGCCCAGCACCGATGCGAGCGCCTGCGGCACGAGCTGCGGGTCGGCGAGCGGCGCCAGGTCGACGAACCACACGCCGTCGGCGTGGTCGTCCATCACCTCGGCGGCGACATGCAGCGCGATGCGCGTCTTGCCGATTCCGCCGGGCCCGAGCAGCGTGAGGAGCCGCGAGGTGCCCAGCATCCGCTTGACCTCGGCCAGCTCGCGCTCGCGCCCGACGAGCGAGGTGAGCTGCTGCGGCAGGTTGTTCGGCGTCGCCTCGAGCGAACGCAGCGCCGGAAACGTGCGCTTGAGCTTGGGATGCGCGACCTGGTAGAGCCGCTCGGGGCTGGTCAGGTCGCGCAACCGCACCTCGCCCAGGTCGACGAGCTCGAGGTCGCGCGGCAGCCGGTCTGCGACCAGATCGGCGGCTGCGTGCGAGACCAGGATCTGGCCGCCGTGCGCGGAGCTCATGATCCGCGCGGCGCGATTGACCGTCGATCCGTAGTAATCGTGGTCGCGCGCGGTGACCGCGCCGGCGTGGATGCCCGAGCGGATCTTGAGCGGGAAACCGCCGGTCGACGCCGGATCGACGAGCGCGAGCTGGACCTCGACGATCGCGCCGATCGCCGCCAGCGGATCGTCGAAATGCGCGTGCACGCCGTCACCCAGCATCTTGACGACGGTGCCGTCGTGCCGCTCGACCGCACCGCGGATGATCGCGTCGTGGCGCGCCAGGGCCGGCCCCATCCGGTCGGGGGCGGTTTCCCACAGACGCGAGCTGCCCTCGATGTCCGTGAAAAGGAACGTGGCGATGCCGGGCGAATCGTGCATCGGGCGCCAGGGCGGGCGAGGGAACGGGGCAGTATAGCGGCGGCCGGGCGGCCGCGCCCGAGTGCGCGCCGCGGAGGCCCGGCGCCTTGCCCGCGGGGCGTTCGACCCCGACAATGTCCTCATCGGGCGCCCGGGCGCCGTTCGCGACACGGTGACGACGATGAAAAAAGCCGACCTGGAGAAGTTCCTCGCCAAGAAGGTCGAGGGCGCGATGCGCCGCGAGCAGCACTCGGACCGCTACGGCGCAGGATCGGCGCAGGTGCACGACCGGCGCGAGCAGCGCATGGCCGAGCAGGCGGCCGGGCTCGTGCCCTACGCGGTCAAGCTGCCGCAATCGCTGGTGACGACGCTGCAGGCGCTCGCGCAGGCGCGGGCCGCGTCGCTCAACGACATCACGGCGGAGCTGTTGCGCAAGGCGCTGGGCGAATCGGGCGGTGCGGACAAGGCCTCGCCTGCGACAGCGGCAACGGAACCCGTTGCAGCGAAGGCGGCATCGCCGAAGGCGGAAGGTACGGCCAGGGCGGCGACCGGCAAGGAACCCGCCGCCAGGGCACCCACCGCAAAGGCACCCACAGCCACGGCACCCGCCGCAAAGGCGCCCGCCAAACCGGTCGCGAAGAAGACGCCGAAGTAGCGCGCCGGTAGCGCGCGAAATGCCCGACTCCCTGGGTATCGGCGCCGTCGAATTGGGCGTATCGTCCCCCGGTCCAGGGCACGGAGGCAGCGCCATGTCGTCGAACCCGATCGACCCGCCGACCATTCCCAACGCCCAGCTCGACGCGATGCGCGCCGAGCGTCGCGAGGAGGCCGCCTCCGCCGGAGGAGGCGGCAGCGGCGGCCGTACGCTGTTGTTGCTCGGGCTGCTGCTCGTCGTCCTGGGGTTGGGCTGGTGGTTCTGGAGCGCGCTGTTCGCACCCGAGTCCAAGCCCGCGCAGCTCGCCCAGACGCCGGCCGAACCCCCGAAGGCCGCCGCTCCCGCGCCGCCCGCGGAGCCGGTGATCCTGCATCCGATCGACGAGGCCCCGGTCGCCGGCGCTCCGCCTCTGCCCAAGCTCGCCGAGAGCGACAAGGACGCCGGCGAAGGTCTCGCCGCGCTGCTGGGCAAGGACGCGTACGCGCGCTACTTCGTTTCGCAGGATCTGGTGCGACGGATCGTCGCGACCGTCGACAACCTGCCGCGCAAGACCTACGCGCAGCGCCTGTCGCCGGTGAAGCCGGTGGCCGGCGCGTTCCTCGTGTCGGGCAAGGACCCGGAGCGCACGATCGACGCGAAGAACGCCGCGCGCTACACGCCCTACGTGCGCGTGCTCGACGCGGTCGACGCGCGCAAGCTCGTGGCGCTCTACGTGCGCCTCTATCCGCTGTTCCAGGAGGCCTACCAGGAGCTGGGCTATCCGAAGGCCTACTTCAACGACCGCCTGGTGCAGGCGCTCGATGTGATGATCGCCACGCCGTCGATGCCCGGACAGCTCCGCGTGACGCAGCCCAAGGTGTTCTACCAGTACGCCGACGAGAACCTCGAGGCGCTTCCGTCCGGGCAGAAGATCCTGCTGCGCATGGGCCCGGAGAACGCGGCGCGCGTGAGAGCCAAGCTCGTCGAGATCCGCAAGCTCGTCGCGAAAGACGGGGCCGCCGCGAAGGAAGCGGCGAAGGAAGCCGCGAAATAGCAGGCGCACGGCACTCGCGGCCAAGCGCAAGCGCGCCTCGGCCGAAAGACCGAAGGCGCAACCACGCGCGGGCGCGCATCCTGCGTGGATGACTCGCATCCGCCGCACGCCGACCGCTTCCCTCGGTGCCCGTCCCGCGATCGCACGCGCCCCGCGCCGGCGCCACGCGCCCGACCGCGCCCGATCCGGCCCGCGAGCCGACGAGCGATTCCCGCCGCCGCCGCGAGGCTTCGTCCGGTTGGCCGACGACATCGCGCAGGGTGCGATCGACCTTCTCGCAGGCAGCGGCGATCGCCCGACGGTCGTCGTTCGCGCGAACGGCACGATCGGCATCCCCCGAGGTATCCGCAACGCGCTGCTGCTCGACCCCGGCGAGCGCGTGAGCCTCGGATTCGAGCAGGGCGTGCTCACCGTGCGCCCGGTCGAGGCGTGGGAGGCTTCGGGTGCGTCGACGGGCGGAGCATCGGCTCTGGATCGCGAGATCGACGACTTCCTGAGGCGGCGTCGCCGCAGGACGCCGGCCTAGGGATCAGCAGCGGGCGTTGCGGGGTGATTTCTGGAAGGCTATGATGTCTTACTCAAGTCTTACTTTGGAACGGACCCCCGCGTCCGATCCCGAAGCCCCGCCCATGGAACGCACCCGACTCTCCTCGAAGGGCCAGATCGTGCTGCCGAAGGCCGTGCGCGCGGCGAAGCAATGGACCGAAGGCACCGAATTCACGGTCGAGATAGTCGCCGACGGCGTACTGCTCAAGCCGATGCGAGCGTTCCCGCCCACGCGTCTCGACGATGTCGCGGCCAGCGTCCGCTGGCGCGGGCGGCCCAGGTCGCTCGCCGACATGGAGCGCGCGATCGCGGCCGGCGCACGGGCAGGGCGTGATCGCCGTTGACACGAACGTCGTCGTCCGGCTGCTGGTCGGCGACGACCCGCGGCAATCCGCCCGCGCGAAAGCGATCTTCTCGCAGGGCGCGATCCTGATCCCGAAGAGCGTCGTGCTCGAGACCGCGTGGGTGCTCTCCTACGCATACCGTCAGGACCGGGCGAGCGTCGCGGCGGCGATCCGCGCGGTCGCAGGACTCCCCGACGTCGAGATCGAGGACTCGCCCTCGGTCGCCCGCGCGCTCGATCTCGTCGAGCGCGGAATCGATTTCGCGGACGCGCTCCATGTCGCCAGCGGTGGCGATTCGCAGCGCTTCGTGACTTTCGATCGGCCACTCGCTCGCCGTGCGCGCGGCGTCACCCGGATCGAGGTCACCGGAGCCTGAGCGGGCGAGGGTTGCGGTCAGGGTGGCGCGGCGAGCCCACCGCCTAGGCCTTTCGGCTGATTGCCGGCAGGCGTAACGTCCCCGATCATCGAAGCCGAGCGTGGATCCCCGTCGCCCGACGGGGCGCACGCCACGGCCGACGCGCCGCATCCGGCGGCGCGCCAGCGGGAGGACGCGTCCATGCGAGTACGCAGGCCGGAGGTTATTGCCGAGCGGTGGGCTGGCCGGTTCCCGATGGGGTACCAGGACTCGGCGGCCCTGACGACGAGTGCGCCGCCCGGGGCGAGTTCGTCAACGCGGGGCTGGAGGCTTCGGCGGGTTCGGCTGTCGATGTCGCGGCCTGGGGTTGGGCGGGGGGCGCGGCCATGAACACCGTGATCCAGACGTACGCGAAACGCCTGGTCGCCGTCGTTCTCGCGCTGACGGTTTCCGGTTGCGGGTTCAGCCGCGTGTTGGCGGATTGGAAGATCGATCAGCTTTGCAAGCAGGACGGCGGGGTCAAGGTATTCGAGAAGGATGTGGCGCCGAAGGAGTTCTTGTGGCCGAACGGGCGCGTGAATGTCGGTGAACTCGGACGTGCGAAACCAGGACAGCAGTACTTTATCGTTCGGCAGTCAATTGCTATTCAGTCTGGCCAGCCGACGATTTATCGAATCGAAGAACAACTGCTTCGAACCAGCGACAAGAAGCATCTAGGAACGGCAGTTACCTACATACGGCCTGTTGATGACCTTGGGCCATATTCGCCCTTTCGATCGAACTACACCTGCCCGGACAGCGGAGCTCTTAGGCCGATGGTCGAAGCTGTATTTGGTGTCGAGTCCCAGTAGCAGAGGAACTCATGTCGATAGTCGCAGAATTGTATCGTCATTCACAGCTTGCATTAGCGGCCTACGCACGATTGACAAGGGGCGCGCCGGACGTTTCGGCACTTCAGGCACAGGACTTTGCAGAACCCTCGGCGACTCGGTTCAGCGCCCGGTGGAACGTGGTCGACACATACCAGCACCAGAACGATCCGTATCCGATCCATGATCCGAACACCGGCCAGTATCTCGGGCAGTTCAGCGGATCTAACGGTCTTTCGGCGACCGTATTCAAGAACATCCAGACAAATGAAGTAGTCCTCGCGATCCGAGGCACACACGACGTTAACGACGCCATCGCGGACATTTCCGTCGCCGCACTCGGAGAACCGACCAGGCAAGGGCAATACCAGTCACTTCGCATCAAGATTCTGGAATGGATCGCCGCCGGGGTTCTTCCCCAGAATTTTGTCGCGACTGGCCACTCGCTCGGCGGCTTCTTGGCAAACGCACTCGCCCTGGAGTTTCCGCAGCACGTGACCCACGCTTACGTGTACAACGCCCCCGGTCTCGGCGGGCTCACCGGGCGAAACGTCCTCGACGCGATCGCCCACGTCTACCACGTCACCGGCGGCGCCTACGACCCGTCGCACTTCACAAACGTCCGCGCTAGACCCGGTAATTCGCTGATCTCGGGACTCGGCAACCAACCCGCTCCGCCGATCCTCATCGAAGGTGAGGATCGCGGGCTGATCGGGAACCACTCGATCGTTCCGCTCACCGACTCGCTCGCACTCTACGATGCCTTCGGCGGGCTCTCGGCAACCGACGCGATCCCGCAGATCGGCGCCATCCTGCGCGGCACCCGATCGACCCCGAACGGGAGGCTTGAGACGGCGCTCGACGCCCTGCGAAACACGGTGCTCGGTGCGAACCAGCCACCTACGACGATTGAGAACCGAGACGCGTATCACGCCAATCTTCTCGCGCTCCGCGATTCCGCTTCCTACCTGACCCTCGCCGGCCAAGCCCGGCTCGACCCGATCGCCTCGCTGGCGAACGGCGCCCTCGCTCGCGATGCGCAGACCTCGCTCGGTTCCCTGATCGCGTTGCAGCTGCTCACGCCGTTCCGTCTCGCCAACGTGGACGCGCAACTCGCCCCGCGTCACGCCGCGCTGGATCTCGCCCTGCAGCACGACCTGGAGCTGGCGGGCGACGATCGGAGCACGGATGCCTGGTTCAGCGCACGCTGGCGGGAGGAACGTGCCCGATTCCAGAGCGCGCTGACGGCCCAGGGGGCGTCCAACATCAGTCCGCGCAGCGCCACTCGCAGACTCTTCGGGCACAACTACGAGGATCGCGCTTCCGGCCAGATCTCGTCGGCCGACCTGTCTACTCGACCGGACGCGACGCCGACCAATGTGGTCTTCGGTCATCCCGACACGGCGAACTCGCTGACCGCGAGTGGCGCCCAGTCCGTTCTTTTCGGCGGCCGCCTCGACGACACGCTAACCGGCTCGACCGGCCGCGACTACCTCGAAGGCAACCGCGGCGTCGACACCCTCGTCGGCTCCGGCGGCCGAGACACGCTGATCGGCGGCGAAGGCGCGGACCAGCTCGACGGCGGCACCGAAGTCGACATCCTTCTTGGCGGCTCCGGTGTCGACACGCTCATCGGCGGAACACACGACGATCGCCTCGACGGGGGGCGCGACAACGATACATTGCGCGGCGACGCGGGTGTGGACACGTACGTCGTGCGCGCCGGGCACGGAAGGGACACGATCAGCGACTCGGACGGCAGGGGTCAGATCGAATACGTCGACAACCAGGGAAGAGCCACGATCGTCGCCGGCGTCGGCATCGCCGACCGCACCGCCACGAACCGCTGGGCGATGTTCGTCCGCGGCGGTACCGAGTTCACGGCGACGCGGAATTCGCCGCTGACACTGACCGCGCCCGATGGCTCGCAGGTGGTCGTGTCCGATCACGCGAACGGTCAGCTCGGAATCAACCTGCTCGCAGACATCCCCGATCAGGCGACGACCCACACGATCACCGGTGACCAGAACGCCGACCGCCGGGACACGCTCTTCGGAACCGGGGTCAACGACCTGATCGACGGAGGCGAGGATACCGATCGGCTGTTCGGCGGCTTCGGCGCGGACCGTCTGCTCGGCGGCGCCGGGCGCGATCGGCTGGAAGGCGAGGAAGGCGAGGACGTTCTCGAAGGGGGCGAAGGTGCCGACATCCTCGAAGGCGGCGAGGGGCGCGATCGCCTGTTCGCAGCCACGACCGCGACCGTCGACCCACTGACCGCCGTCCGGACCACGCTCGCGTCGACGGCGCCCGCAACGGGACAGTTGGGTGACTGGCTTTCCGGGGGCGGCAGCGAAGACGTCTTGATCGGCGCCGAGGGCGACGACGGTCTGGCGGGCGGATCGGGCATGGACTTCATCGTCGGCGGCGCCGGCGACGACTCGCTGCTCGGCGACGCCGAATTCACGGCCGCGACCGGCGATTGGGGTTGGGTCGACCAGGATTTGGGCGGCGTACTCGCCCGCTCGTTCACCGGCATGGACTCGGGTGCGCTCGATCCTCTCGGCGGCGCGAACGACACGCTGCTCGGCGGGACCGGCGACGACTTCGCGCTGGGCGGCCGTGGCGACGACGCGATACACGGCGATGACGGCGCGGACTTCCTGCAGGGGGACGCAGGATCCGACGCGATCACCGGAGGCGAGGGCGACGACCGTCTCGTCGGTGACGGATCGCAGACCACCTCGGGCGCCGACAACGGCCATGACTGGCTGTCCGGTGACGCGGGGGCGGACACGTTGATCGGCGGCGGAAACGTGGACGACCTGTCGGGAGGCGATGGGAACGACACGATCTTCGGCGACGACGCGATCGCCCGCCTCGCGACGACGTTCCACGGCGACGACCGGATCGACGCGGGCGCGGGCGACGATGCCATCGAGGGTGGGTACGGAGCCGACTCGATCGAGGGTGGCGACGGCAACGACCAGATCGCCGGCGACATCGCCGGCGATGCCGGCGGAGACGACGACTGGATCGACGCCGGCAGCGGCGACGATCTCGTCGAGGCCGGCGGCGGCGACGATCACGTCGAGGGCGGCGACGGCGAAGACTCGATCGACGGCATGGCTGGCGATGACGATATCCTGGGCGGAGAGGGCCGCGACCTGCTCGCCGGGTCGGCGGGCGACGACTCGCTCGAAGGTGCAGGCGGTGACGACTCGCTATGGGGCGGCGACGGCATCGACGGCCTCGACGGCGGAGACGGCGACGACACGTTGTCGGGCGGCGAAGGCGACGACCTGCTGATGGGCGCGACCGGGCAGGACGACCTGCATGGCGACGACGGGAACGACGAACTCATCGGCGAAGCCGGCACCGATTATCTCGACGGAGGCACGGGTAACGACGCCCTCAACGGAGGCCTCGGTTCCGATGCGCTCTCCGGCGGCGAAGGCGACGACACCCTCGACGGCGACGACGGGGCGGACCTCCTGCTGGGCGGTGCCGGCTCCGATCACTTCCTGATCGGCACAGGCGACGGCGTCGATTTCCTCGCCGATCTCGATGCGAGCGACGTCATCGTGCTCCCCGTCGGGCTCGACGCCGACGATTTCGATTTCCAGCAAGCGCGCGACGAGCATGGACGCGATTCGCATCTCGCGATCCTCGCCGGCAATGCCGTCATCGCAGTGGCGCTCGAAGCCGCCACGGGAACGCGCCCGACGCTGCGGCTCGCGAGCGGCGCATTGGTCTCGAACTCGGTCATCGACACCGCGCTCGCCCGCCATCCCACGCTTCAGGTCGAGATCCGGCTTCCCGCTTATTCGGCCGAGGGCTCTGCGCTCGCCGATCGCATTGTGTCCGCCGGAGGGCGCACGGTCGTGCACGCCGCCGCCGGCGACGACAACCTCCTCGGCGGCCGCGCCGATGACGACCTGCACGGCGGCGAAGGCGCCGACCAGATCACCGCCGCCGGCGGTGACGACATCCTGGCCGGCGACGCCGGCAACGACCAGCTCGACGCGGGCGATGGCAACGACGTCCTCGAAGGCGGCGACGGCGACGACATCCTCGCCGGTGCCGCAGGCGACGACCGCGCAACCGGCGGGGCCGGACACGACACGATCACGGGCGGCGCCGGCGCGGACGAACTCGCCGGCGGCGAGGGCGACGATGCGCTGGACGGCGGCGACGGGCGCGACACGCTTGCCGGTGACGCAGGGGCCGATACGCTGCTCGGCGGCGCGGGGAACGACGTGCTCGAGGGTGGCGCGGATGACGACATCCTGACAGCCGGCGCCGGAAACGACACGCTCACCGGCGGTACCGGTGACGACACGCTCGACGGCGGTACCGGCGACGACACGTTCATCGTCGATGGCCTCGGACTCGATCGCATCCGCGATGCGGGCGGCGTGTCGACGGTGCGCTTCTCCGCCGGCATCTCGACGAACTCGTTCACGCTGACGCGTGGCGCGGCCGGCGGACCCGACGAGCACTCGCTGATCGTCGATTTCGGCGGCGGCAACCGGACGATCATCGAGGACGGCCTGCGCGCAGGGCCCGCGAGCTACGTCTTCGCGGACGGGACGACACTCACCCGCGCGCAGATCCTCGATCGGCGATTCGATGCACCGCTCGTGTTGTCCGCCGATGCGGTGCGCCGACAGATCGCGGGCGGCTCGGGTGCCGACACGATCTCGGTGGGCGCGGCCACGCACGCCGACCTGCGGGGCGGCGGCGGCAGCGACACGATCACCGGCGGTGGCGGTTCCGACCGGCTTTCCGGCGACGACGGTGACGACACGCTTTCCGCGCTCGCGGGCGCCGACATGATCGATGGCGGTGCGGGCGACGACACGATCGACGCCGGCGATGGCGACGACGTCGTGCTCGGCGGCGCCGGCGGCGACACGCTCGCCGGAGGTGCCGGCAACGACGTCGTCCTCGGCGGCGCGGGCGACGACACGTTCGTGTCCGATGCGGGCAACGACGTTCTCCACGACGACGCCGGCGACGACACATACCGCTTTGGACCCGGCGCCGGATACGACCAGATCGTCGACACCGACGGCGCGAATCGCGTCCGGCTCGCGCCCGGGATCGCGATCGCCGACGTCGCGTTCCGCACCGACGGCACGAACCTGGTCGCGGCGCTCGCCGACGGCAGCCGCCTGCGCCTCGCCTATGCGGTGACGCCGACGACCGACTACCCGTCCGCCCGCGTCGATGGCTTCGACTTCGACTCGGGCTCGCTCACGCTCGCGGAGGCGATCGCGCGCGCGACGCCGATGATCGCCGGTGATTCTCCACCGTCCGCGCTGCCGTCGATCGGCACGCCGGGCAGCGACCGCTTCGGCGGCGCATTCGCGATCGGCCTGGACGGCGATGACACGATCGTCAGTGCGACCCGCGCGATCGGTGGTCCGGGCGACGACTCGTTCGAGGGAGGCAGGACCTTCGTTTTCGGCCGCGGCGACGGCCAGGATTCGATACAGCTCTACAACTCGTCGGGCCGCCAGTCCGTCGGCACGCTGCAGTCCTGGATCGAGATGGGCCCGGGGATCGTCGCCGCGGATCTCGCGCTCGGCATCGAGAACCACGACCTCCTGATCACGATCCGCGACTCCGGTGATTCCGTCCGGGTACGCGACCATTTCGACCGGTACGGCGATTTTCCATCCTACTACTACACCAGCGCGATCGCCGGCGTGCGATTCGCCGATGGAAGCACGCTCGACTTCAACGCGATCCTCGACGGCATCGGCGTCGGCACCGACGGCGACGACCGCCTGGGCAGCGCCTCGGTCCTGTGGGACACGATCCACGCCGGCGACGGCGACGACGTGGTCGTGCTGCACGAGACGCAGGCCGATGTGTTCGGCGGCGACGGCGACGACGTCCTGTCTGCCGATCCGTACCTGCCCGGCGACGCCTCGCGATTGCACGGCGAGGGCGGCAACGACCGGCTCACCGCGGGTTCCGCCAACAGCGCGCGCACCGAGCTGTACGGCGATGACGGTGACGATCGGCTGGTCGGCCATCCGGGTGCGCGACTGGATGGCGGAACCGGCGACGATCGCTACGAGCTCTTCGGTGGCGCGACCGGCGGCCCGGTCGGCATCGCGTTCGGTCGCGGGCAGGGACAGGATTCGATCACGTACGGCGTGGAATTCCACAGCAACTCGGCGAGTCCGCGGTTCGACATCCGCGTCTCGCAGCCGTCGTACCGCGACCTCGTCGTCGAACGCGACGGCGAAGACCTCGTGCTGTCGATCCGCGATCGAGAGGACCGGATCGCTGTGCCGGACTTCTTCGTCGCCGGCACGAACTACGGGGGCATGGTGAGCCTGGCCGTCGTCGATCCCGCCACCGGCGTCGTTTTCGGCGACTCGCCGACCGCCGCGCAGATCGCGGCCCGTGCGATCGCCGTGCCCTCCGTCGCGACATCGCGCACCGGCACCGACACCGCCGACCTGATCGTCGGCGCCGGTGGCGTGGACACGCTCTCCGGGGGACGGGGCGACGACGAACTCGACGGCATGTCGGGCGACGATCGCCTCGACGGCGGCGACGGCGCGGACACGCTGATCGGCCGCTCCGGCCATGACATCCTCGACGGCGGAGCCGGCAACGACCAGCTCTCCGGCGGCCGCGGTGACGACGTGCTGCGCGGCGGCGAAGGCGACGACCGGATCGTCGACTGGTCCGGCGACAACGCCGTCGAGGGCGGCTCGGGCAACGACTCGATCCGGCTCGAGGGCACCCACGGCTTCGCCCTCGGCGGTGAAGGCGACGACAACCTCTCCGCCGCCATCGGTGATCATCTGCTGGCCGGCGAGGCGGGCAACGACACTCTGTCCGGCGCCGGCGTCCGCGTCGAGTTCGACGGCGGCGCCGGCGACGATCGGATCAGCGTGGGTGCGGTCGCGCAGGCGGTCGTGCATTTCGGACGCGGTGGAGGGCTCGACCAGGTCTCCCTGCCCGCCTTCGCGCCGGACGCGCTCGACGAGATCCGCATGGGACCTGGCGTGCTCGCCCCGGATCTGCGGGCTGCGCGCTCCGGCACGACGCTGACGCTGTCGATCGCCGGTGGCGCCGATGCGATGGTCGTGAGCAACGCGCTCGCCAGCGACGCGATCGCGATCGGTCGCGTGACCCTGGCCGATGGCACGTCGATCGACGGCGCCGCGCTGCTCGCGCTCGCGCGCGCCGGTACCGACGGCGCCGACGAGCTCCTCGGCACCGCCGGGGACGACTTGCTCCAGGGTGGTGCCGGCGACGACTCGATCGACGGCCAGGGCGGCAACGACACGCTCGAAGGCGGCAGCGGCGACGACACGCTCGACGG
Source organism: Burkholderiales bacterium (assembly GCA_020851255.1). Lineage (GTDB taxonomy): Bacteria > Pseudomonadota > Gammaproteobacteria > Burkholderiales > Casimicrobiaceae > VBCG01. The sequence continues at coordinate 23,765 of JADZDA010000106.1, forward strand.
CCGAGGCGGCAACGACACGATCGACGGCGGCAGCGGCGCCGACACGATGCGCGGCGGGTCCGGAGACGACATCTACATCGTCGACGACGCGCTCGACAGCGTCATCGAGAACCCCGGCGAGGGATCGGACGAGGTGCGCTCGTCGCTGACAACGTACATGCCGACGAGCGTCGAGCGCGTGCGTCTGATCGGAACCGCGAACATCGACGCCTGGGGGACGCTCGGCGACGACGACATCGCCGGCAACGCCGGCGACAACCTCCTGTACGGCAACGCCGGCGCCGACAGGCTCTCCGGCGGCGCCGGCAACGACACCTACAGCGTCGACGACGCCGGCGATGCGGTCATCGAACTCCCCGGCGAGGGCATCGACACCGTGCAGGCGGAGTTCACGACGACGCTCGGCGCGAACGTCGAGAACCTGATCCTGGCGACTTCCGCCAATGCCGACGCCACCGGCAACGCGCTCGACAACGTGATCACCGGCGGGGGCGGCGCCAACGTCCTGACCGGACTCGGGGGGAACGACACGCTCGACGGCAGTATCGGCGCGGATCGCCTGGTCGGCGGCACCGGCGACGACACCTGCGTCGTCGACAACGCCGGCGACGTCGTCGTCGAACTCGCGGCGGAGGGAAGCGACACGGTTCTTTCCTCGATCGCGTACGTGCTGCCATCCGATGTCGAACACCTGGTGCTCTCGGGCAGCGCCAACCTGGCGGCGACCGGCAACGCGCTCGCCAACCGGATCACCGGCAACGCCGGCTCGAACACGATCGACGGCCGCGCCGGTGCCGACACGATGTCCGGCGGGCGCGGCAACGACACCTACGTCGTCGACGCCGCCGGCGACACCGTCGTCGAGCTGGCCGGCGAAGGAACCGACGTCGTGCAGTCGTCGGTGAGCTTCGTGCTTTCGGCGAACGTCGAGAACCTGACGCTCACCGGGACCTCCGCGATCGACGCCACCGGCAACACGCTCGCGAACACGCTGACCGGCAACGCCGCCACGAACACGCTCGACGGCGGAACCGGCAGCGACACGATGCGCGGCGGCGCCGGCGACGACACCTACGTCGTCGATGCCACGGGCGATGTCGTCGCCGAGAACGCGGCCGAGGGGACCGACACCGTCCGCGCCGGCGTCACGGCGACGCTCGGCACGAACCTCGAGCGGCTGGTGCTCACCGGTACCGCCGCGATCAACGGCACCGGCAACACGCAGGCGAATGCACTGACCGGCAACGCGGCAGCGAACACGTTGAACGGCGGCGCCGGCGCCGACACGATGACCGGCGGTGCCGGCAACGACACCTACGTCGTCGACGCGGCCGGCGACATCGTCGTCGAAAGCGCGGGCGGAGGAACCGATCTCGTGCAGTCGTCGATCGGCTGGACGCTCTCGTCCGATGTCGAGAACCTCACGCTCACCGGCACCGCCGCGATCAACGGCACCGGCAACACGCTCGCGAACGTGCTGACAGGCAACACCGCCGCGAACACGCTGAACGGCGGGGCCGGCAACGACACGATGCGCGGCGGCGCCGGCAACGACACCTACGTCGTCGACGCGACCGGCGATGTCGTCACCGAGACCGCGGGCGAGGGCACCGACCTGGTCCAGGCGTCGGTCGGCTGGACGCTATCGGCCAACGTCGAGAACCTGACGCTGACCGGCGCTGCCGCGATCAACGGCACCGGCAACACGCTCGCGAACTCGCTGACCGGAAACGCCGCCGCCAATATCCTGAACGGCGGGACGGGCGCCGACGCGATGACCGGCGGCGCGGGCGGCGACACCTACGTCGTCGACAACGCGGCCGACACGACGGTCGAGGCGGCCGCGGCCGGGCTCGATCGCGTCCAGGCGTCGATCGGTTGGACGCTCGCGGTCAATATCGAGGACCTCACGCTCACCGGGACCGCCGTGATCGGCGGCACCGGCAACACGCTCGCCAACGAGATCGTCGGCAACGCGGCGGCGAACACGCTCGCGGGCCTCGACGGCAACGATCTCCTGTTCGGCGCGGCCGGCGACGACATGCTCTCCGACGGCAACGGGAACGACCTGCTGCAGGGCGGTGACGGCAACGACGCGGTGTCGGATGCGGCCGGCAGCAACCTGCTCGACGGCGGTCTGGGGATCGACACGATCACCGGTTCGGCCGGCCGCGAGGTATTGATCGGCGGCAAGGGGGACGACACGATCAACGCCGGCAGCGGTGTCGATCTCATCGCGTTCAACCGGGGCGACGGGCGCGACACGCTGGTCGCCGCCGCCGGGACCGACGACGCCCTGTCGCTGGGCGGAGGAATCCGGTACGCGGACCTGGGCCTGCGCAAGATCGGCAACGACCTCGTGCTCGACGCCGGCACCGACCAGATCACGTTCAAGGACTGGTACGCCGCCGCCGCGAACCACCGGATCTCGACGCTGCAGATGGTCGTCGACGCGTCGACCGACTATTCGGCGGGCTCGACCGATCCGCTGCGCAACCGCCGCGTGGCGCAGTTCGACTTCCAGCGCCTGGCCGGCGACTTCGACGCGGCGCTCGCGGCGAATCCGGCGTTGGGCCGCTGGACGCTCGGCGGCGCGCTCGCCGGCGCGTGGCGTTCCGGATCCGACAGCGCGGCGCTGGGCGGCGACCTGGCCTACCAGTACGGAAGATCCGGGTCGCTCTCGGCGATCGGCGACGCCGCGGCCGGCGCGCTCCTGGGCGACGCCACCTTCGCCGTGTCCGCGCAGGCGCTGCTGAGCGCCGGCGCGCTCTCGGCCGGATCACATCGGCTGCGATGACTCGCGCGGAGCGTGCGCCCAGGTCCGCGAACGACTCGTGATCCGGCTCTAGTCCTCGAATCCGCCGCGACGCCGCAGCTCGGCTGTGCGCGGCCCGGTGAGCCAGGCGACGTACGCGCGCGCGTCGCCCCGCCCGCGCGCAGCCGCGCAGACGGCCGCCGAGTACACCGTCGCGAGCTCGAACTCCCTGGGCAGGCGTCCGGCCAGGCTCACGCTCGGCGTGTAGAGGACCTCGGTGACCTGCGTGCAGCCGATCGCGCCGGCGGGTGCGGATCGCGCCAGCTCGCGCATCGCCGTCGCGCCGTTCGGGTGCGGCCTGAGTCGTGCGGCGATCTCGTGGCGCACGCCCAGCGCGTCGAGCACCTTCATGAAATGGATGCCCGCGGTCGCCTTGTCCGGGTCGGGGAAGTGGATCTCGGGCGCCGCGTGCAGTGCGTGCGCGAGCCCGGCCGCCGTGGCGATCGCCGGCACCGGGTCGCCGGCGCACACCGCGATGGCGGTGTGGACACGCCCGATCGGCGCGGCGCTCGCCGGGTCCAGCCGGCCCTCGCTCGACAGGGCCTCGACGATCGCGGCCGTCGAAACGAAGACGTCGCAGGGCTCGCCGGCGAGCAGCGTCTCGCGCATCGCGCCGACCGCGCCGAACCGGGCGCGCACGGTCGTGCCCGACTCGCGCTCGAAGTCGGCGGCGATCGCCTCGGCCAGGCCCTTCGCCGCGCCGGCCGACAGAACGTGGAGATCGCTCACCGGGTACGGGATCCGTTCACTGATCCGGCTTCGCGCCCGAGATCCTGACGATCCGCTCCCATTTGGCGATGTCCTGCTCCAGGTGGCGCGAGAACTCGGCGGGGGTCATCGTCATCGGCGCGGCGCCCTGCTTCGCCCAGTCGTCGCGCACGTCCGGGCGCGAGACGATCTTCACGATCCCGGCGTTCAGTTTCGCCACGATCGCCGGGGAAGTCCCCTTCGGCGCCATCACGCCCAGCCAGATCGTCGCTTCGTAGCCGGGCACGCCGGACTCGGCGATCGTCGGCACCTGCGGCAGCACCGCCGACCGGGAGACGCCGCTCGTGCCCAGCGCCTTGACCTTGCCCTCGCGGGCGTGCTGGCTCATCGTCGTGACGGCGTCGAACATCATCTGCACCTGGCCGCCCAGCACGTCGGTCCGCGCGCCGGCGCTGCCCTTGTAGGGAACGTGCAGGAGGTCGACGCCCGCCATCGCCTTGAACAGCTCGCCGGCCATGTGGTAGGGCGTGCCCGGGCCGGACGACGCATAGGTCATCTTCCCCGGCTCTGCCCTGGCCTGCGCGAGGAGCTCGCCGATCGTGTTCGCCTTGACCGACGGATGGACGACCAGCACGAGGTCCGAGTAGTTGATCGGGGCGATGCCGACGAAATCTCGCATCAGCGCATACGGCTTGTTGGTCATCAGCGATTCGTTGACCGTGTGCGCATTGGACATCACGAGCAGCGTGTAGCCGTCGGGCGCGCTCTTCGCCACAGCATCGGTACCGATGACCGCGCCGCCGCCCGGCCGGTTGTCGACGACGAACGACTGGCCGAGCGACTCGGTGAGCCGCTGGGCGAGGAAACGCGCGTAGATGTCGGCGGGACCGCCCGCCGCGAACGGCACGACCATGCGCACCGAGCGCGCCGGATAGTCCTGCGCCTGCGACGTCGCCGCGGCGAGCGCCGCGGCCAGGGTTGCGATCAAAGCGGCGAGTCTCATGGCGGGCCCTCGGGACGGGTCGAACGGTCGGACTCCGGAACCTATCTCACGATGATGCACGCGGGCGCGATCGACGGATAGCCTTCGGCCCGCACCGGTCCCGGCGGCGGTCTACAGGCGGCCGACGACCGAGGGATCGGGTCGCTCGAGCCAGCGCATCGCCGCGTCGGCGAAACGCTCGCACTCGGCGATCGCGCGCTCCCAGGCGTGGATCCGCGCCGGGTGATCGGTGCCGTAGCGGTAGAAATCGCTGCGGTCGGGGAGCTTTCCGCCAGGCAGCCGCTCGATGAAGGACGGCGACGGTGCGATCACGACCACGTTGTCGAGCCATGGGTGTCCGTGGGGCGCGCGGCGCCAGGGCAGGAACTTGTCGAGCCAGCCCGGTGTCAGGTGCGGCACGAAGTGCGGGTAGAGGACGATGCCGTCGTGCCGCGCGTGCGGCAGGAGCAGATGGTAGTCGATCAGGCCGCCGTCCCAGTAGTCGCCGGGCGGCGCTCCGGCGATGTCGGACACCGGGTCGCAGACGATCGGGATCGACCCGGACGCCGCGAGGGCGGCTTCGGCGTTGCGCGCATCGAACGGCACGCGCTCCAGGCCGAACGCGTCGTGCGCATCGACGAGCGTCGAACGCGCACCGGCGTGGAACGCGACGCGGCCGAGGTGGCGCGCGAGTCGCCTCCTCGAGACCGCGTTGGCGGCTGCCGCGCGCGCGAACGCCCCGCGCCCGCGCCGGCCGGCCAGCGGGCCCCGGGCGCGCGCCGCCAGAACGTCGAGCGAGACGCCGTCCCGGATGTCGAGCCGGCCGCCGTCGAGCACCTGCGCCGCCACCGCCAGGATGGTCGCGGCGACTTCGGCGGGTGTCGGGTCCTTCCGGTAATTCTGGTCGTGGACGTACGCGCGCCACAGCCGCCCCAGGGCGGCGACCGGTTCAGGCTGGGCCAGAGCGGCCATTCGCCAGGCGCCGATCGACGCACCGGCGAGCTCGATGCGCTCCATGCGCGGCATCCAGTCGCGGGCAAGACGGATGTCGAGCGGGACGAGCGCGAGTCCCTTGGGTCCGCCGGCGGCGGCCGGGATCGCCCGCACGTCGGCCGGAGAGAGTCCGTGTGCCCGCAGGTGCGCGAGCGCGCGAGCGCCGGCACGCAGCGCGAGACATTCGACGCCGCTCATCGTGCGCGCCGCGATTCGCGTCGCGGCAGCGCGCTCCGGCGCGCCGGAGCGATTATTGTTCGGCCTTCTTCCAGCTCGCGTCCGGGTCGAACACGTTGGTCGCCTGCGCCATCTCGGCGGTGCGATCGCCCAGATCCTTTTCGAAGACGACGCCGTCGTGATTGCACTGGAAGGTCATCACGCCCGACGACCCGTAGCGCGCGGGCCAGGCGACGAGCCCGCAGCCGCCGATCATCCGGCCGTTGACGATGTAGTCGTACGCACCGCCGCGCGCGTTCCTGCCCTGACCGGTCAGGATCTTGAACCGGTAGCCGCGGAAGGCGCCGCCGCCCGCGCCGGCCGCGCCCGGCCCCTTGCCCTTGCCGGCCTTGCCGCGCGCGTCGTCACCGCGGGCCCGTCCGTAGCCTTCGGCGCGCGCCTGGGCGGCGAGCGGTCCCAGCGGCGACACCGGCTCGTCGGCCCGCGTCGGCCAGTAGAGCCCGTCGCGCGCGCCGGGCGACGACACGAACTTCTGCGCGTATTCGATCACGCCGTTGCCGTCGCGATCGACCTCGGCGTACTCGCGCTGCGCGTCGACGTAGGCGAGGCAGAACTTGATCGCCGAGTCCTCGTTCTCGCCGATGCGGCGGTTGAGGACCTCCTCGACGCCGGAGCGGGCGTCGAAGCGCCACCCATCGTCTCCTTTGACGATCGGGAACGGCACCGGGTAGTCGGTCTCCCCGATCACGAGCGTCGCCGCCGAATCGCCTTTGCGTTCGATGCGGTGCGACTTCTCGTAGGCTTCGACGAAATCGTCGCGCATCGCGTTGTCGGCGACCCGGTCGCCGCTGAAGATCACCGGGCCGCTGCCCGGTCCGAGCACCGCGTGGATGGCACGCAAGTCGTCGGCGCGCATCGCGTCCGCGAGCGCCCGGGCCGCCGCTTCCGGTGTCGCGTAGCTCTTCTGCTCGGGCGCGTTGCGCGCGCCTTTCGCCATCTGCGCGCCCTGCGCGCGCGCCGGACCGGGACCGGGGGACTGGGCCCGTGCCGTCGAGGCCTGGCCCGCGATCAACGCCGCGAACGCCGCCGATGCGATCAGCGCGGCAGCGGCGGCGATCTTCGCCGGCCGCGCAGAGGTCGCGGGGTGGAAATCAGGATAGCCGTTGGTCATCGTCGTTCCCCTGGTCTCAGCGATGCCGTCCGCCGCCGCCACCACCACCACGTCCCCCACCCCCGCCACCACCGCGTCCGCCACCGGCCCCGGACCGGCCTCCGGCAGCCGAAGCCCGGCTCGCGGCGCCCCGGTTCGAGTAGTTCTGTGTCTGCGCCTTGTTCAGGCCCCCGGGCGAAACGCCGCCGCGGTTGGGCGCGCTGCTCATCCCTCCGAAACGATCGGTGGGGCCGCCCGACGCGCCCCCGCCGGGCCGGTCGAACCCGCCTCCCGGACGCGCCTCGCGCGTCACCGCACCGCCCCCACCGGGCCGGTCGACGCCGCCCGGACGCGCCTCGCGCGTCGGTCGGCTGTCCGCTCCGACCTTGTTCGCCGGCTGGTGCCCCCGATAGTCGCGCCGCGACGAGACCGCGGACTTGTCGACCTTCTGGAATTTCTCGCGCGTGTTCGCGTTCGAGTACGCGACGCCCCTGCGTTGCGCCGGACTGTGCGCCCAGTTGCCGTTCTGCACCTTGTTGCGGAACTCGACGTTGTTGTTGATGAACGTGTTGTTCCGGTTGATGTTGATATTGACGTTGCCACCACGCCAGTTGGGGTGGCACCAGTGCCAGTGATTCGCGCCGATCGCCCAGCCGATGCCGAAGCCGATCGCCCCGCCGACGATCGCGGCCCCCGGGTAGTAGTACGGCGGCGGCGCCCAGTACCATGGCCGCCACACCGGCGCCCACCAGGGTCCATAGACGTACAGGGGGTTGTAGACGGGAACGTAGACGGTGCTCGGTTGCGCGGGCTCGATGATGATCGTCTTCTGCTCGACGACGACCTTCTGCTGCTCGTTGCTCTTCAGGTTGCCTTCGGTGCTCGCCTTCTCGCGCAGGCGCTGCACCGTCTGGAGCACGCGGGCCTCGTCGTCGAGGAACGCGTCGCCCAGTTGCTGCGTCCAGTCGAGCTTGTCGCTCATCATCTCGAGCACCTGCGGAAACGCCGCCAGCGACTGCGCCGACGGGTCCCAGTTCCTCTGGCCGACCGCGCCGTCGAGCGCCTCGCCCTTGAGGTCCTTGTTCTCCTTGACGAAGCGCGCCGCCTCGACGACGTCGAGCGGATAGGTCGCCGCCATCAGGACCTGCGTGAGCAGCTGATCGGGATACAGGGCGACCGGTGCGAGCAGTGCGTCGAGCTGGTCCTGCGCCATCGCCGGAGCGCCGCCCCCGGCAGGCGGGGCGACCGCCGTCTGGGCGCGGGCGCCGCCCGTGGTCACCCAAAGCACGGTGGTCAGGACGGCGACGATCCGATACAGGGTTCTGGCCATGTCGCGCTCCAGGTTCGGGCGTCCCCGGACCGGGAACGCCTCGACGGGGAAAGCCCCCGCTCGGACGACGGACTCCATCGCGCCCGCGGCCGGTGGGCAGGAGCCCTCCGCGGCGCAGTATACGGCGCCGCCCCGACTCCGGGCGTCGTGGTCTACACTGGCGGACCGATCCCCGCCCCACCGATGGACGCACGAGCACTCACCGCCGAGATCGAGACCCACCGCCGGTACCTGGTGCGGGTCGCCCAGCTCCAGCTGCGCGATCCGGATCTCGCCCAGGACGTGGTCCAGGAAACGATGCTGGCGGCGCTGACCGGGGCCGGCCGCTTCGATGGCCGCTCCAGCGTCAAGACCTGGCTCACCGGCATCCTCAAGCACAAGATCGTCGACGCGATCCGCAGCAAGCAGAAGGCGCCGGTCCCGCTGGCGACGCTCGACGACGAGGGCACGCTCGACGACATCGACGCGCTGTTCAAGCCGAACGGCGGCTGGCAGGACCCGCCGGCGGACTGGGGCGACCCCGAGGCCGCGCTGAATCGACGCGAGTTCTTCGACGTCATGGAATTCTGCCTCGAGAAGCTTCCTCCGCAGACGGGGCGCGTGTTCATGATGCGCGAAGTCATGGACCTGGAAACCGACGAGATTTGTAAGGAATTGAAGATCACCGCGAATAATCTCTGGGTCATTCTCTACCGCGCCCGGATGGCCCTGCGCACCTGCCTCGAGCAGCATTGGTTCGCCGACGGCGCGCGCCGCGCGCCCGCCCCCTGACGCCGGAGTCGTTTCACCATGTTGATGCGCTGGATGGGTCATCGCCTGATGTGCAAGGACGTCTCGCGCCTGGTCTCCCGGGCGCAGGACGGCACCTTGCCGTTCGGCGAGCGGCTCAAGGTCCACGCGCATCTGCGGCTCTGCGCGGCCTGCGCCAACCTCGAGCGCCAGATGCGGTTCCTGCGCGAGGCCGCGCGCCGCTACCGTTCCTGATTTCCGCGCCGCCGGTCCTTCGCGTCGACAGCGTGTCCACGATCCGCGTCAACGGCGCCGTCCGCCCGATCCCCGCGCCCGACGCGACGCTCGCCTGCCTGGTGCGCGAAATGGGACTCGAAGGCAAGCGCATCGCGGTCGAACGAAACGGCGAGGTCGTTCCCCGGAGTCTCTACCCGCAGACCCGGCTCGTGTCCGGCGACCGCATCGAGATCGTCGGCGCCGTCGGCGGCGGATAGCGCCGCGCCCGCATCCGCGCGTCCAGACCGGCGGGTCGAAGACGCGGAGTTACAATGCGACGATGCCTACGGACATCGTCGCGCCGGACGCGCCGCTTTCCATCGCCGGCCGGGCCTACCGGTCGCGGCTGCTGGTCGGCACCGGCAAGTACCGTGATTTCGCGCAGACGCGCGAAGCGGTGGTCGCCTCGGGCGCCCGGATCGTCACCGTCGCGATCCGGCGCACCAACATCGGCCAGGACCCGAACGCGCCTTCGCTGCTCGACGCGCTCCCGCCGTCCGAGTTCACCTACCTGCCCAACACCGCCGGCTGCTACACGGCCGACGACGCGGTGCGCACGCTCAAGCTCGCCCGCGAGCTCCTCGACGGCCACAAGCTCGTCAAGCTCGAGGTGCTGGGTGACGCGAAGTCGCTGTATCCGGACGTGCGCCAGACGATCGCCGCCGCCGAGATCCTGGTGCGCGACGGCTTCGACGTGATGGTCTACACGTCGGACGACCCGATCGTCGCGCGCGAGCTCGAGGCGATCGGCTGCGTCGCGATCATGCCGCTCGCGTCGCTGATCGGTTCCGGTATGGGCATCGTCAATCCATGGAACCTGCGGCTCATCCTCGAGCAGGCGAAAGTGCCGGTGCTCGTCGACGCCGGTGTGGGCACGGCCTCGGATGCCGCGATCGCGATGGAACTGGGTTGCGCCGGCGTACTCATGAACACCGCGATCGCGCTCGCACGCGAGCCGGTGCGCATGGCGCACGCGATGAAGCTCGCGGTCGAGGCCGGGCGCGAAGCCTTCCTCGCCGGCCGCATGCCGCGCAAGCTCTACTCGGGCAGCCCCAGCTCGCCGACGACCGGGGTGATCGGGTGACGCGTGCTGCGGCGGTCCGATTCGCCTGCGCGCTGGCCGCGCTCGCCGCCGCGCCCCACGGAAGCGCCCTGCCGCCGACCCGCGACGAGCTCGCCGCCTGGTGCGCGAACGCCGAGGACATCGCGCACTGCGGCCGCCTGATCGAGCAGGAGCAGATGAAGCGCCTGCCCGGCCTCGCGAAACGCGCGGGGATCGAGCTGACGATCGCGTTGTTCCCGAGCGGCACCGCGAAGTTCTCGGACATCGAGAGCCTGCAGCAGCCGACGTCCTACAGCCTGTTCGACTCGATCGACTCGATCAACGGTGTCCTGCTGTTCAAGACGATCGGCGAGAAGTCGTCGTTCGTGCTGCTGCAACGCGCCGTCAATCGCGTGACCGAGCTGCCGTCGGAACCCGCGCTCGCCCCCGACCGCCAGCGCCTCGCCACCGCCGACTTCTGCCCGTCCGGCTGCACGAACGAGCTCGTGGTCTGGCGGGTGACCCGCGAGGGCGTCGTGCGCGAGCTGGTCTGGCGCTCGACCGAGGCCTGGTCGGACGCGACGCCGCGCTGGAGGGACGCCGAGACCGTCGTCGTCGACTACTCGACCGCCGACGACGGCATGCCGCGCACGCTCGAGCGCAGGCTGTCGCAGGCGGGCTGGCTGGCGCCGCGCTGATCGTGTCGGTCGCGATGGTCGAGGACGACCGCGGCGAGCTCCCGCACCGTCCGGTGCGAAGCTACGTGCTGCGCCAGGGGCGCCTCTCCCCGGCGCAGGCGCGCGCGCTCGAACGACTCGGGCCCCGCCACGTACTGCCGTTCGCCGCGGCGCCGCTGGACTTCGCGCGTGTCTACGGCCGCGTCGCGCCGGTCGTCCTCGAAATCGGCTGCGGCATGGGCGAGACGACCGCGGCGATCGCGCACGCGGATCCCGGTACCGATTTCCTCGGCATCGAGGTCCACGCACCCGGCGTGGGCGCGCTCCTCAACCGGATCGACACGCAGGGCCTGTCGAACCTGCGTGTGATCCGCCACGACGCGGTCGAGGTCGTCGGCGCCATGATCGCGCCCGGCTCGCTGGCCGGCGTCCACGTCTACTTCCCCGACCCCTGGCCCAAGAAACGGCATCACAAGCGCCGGCTGCTCAAGCCGGCGTTCGTCCATGCGCTGGCGCAGCGCCTCGCGCCGGGCGGCTACCTGCACGTGGCGACCGACTGGGCGCCCTACGCCGAGGAGATCCTCGCGACCTGCACCGCGGAGCCTCTGCTCGTCAACACCGCCGAGCGTTACTCGTCACGCCCGTCGTGGCGACCCCGGACCAAGTTCGAGGCGCGCGGCATGAAGCTCGGCCACGAGGTCTTCGACATCCTGTTCCGGCGCGCGTAGCGCGCATCCGCCGTTCAACGCGGCGGGTCGACGCCCAGCGTCCCGGCGAGCGCGCGTTTCGCCGTCGCGCGCGAGAAGTGCTCGCGCAGGTTGTCGAGCCCGCCCCGCGACAGATGCCGCCACAGCGGCTCGTCGGTGTACGCACGCACGATCGCGTCGGCGAACGCGTCCGCGTCGTCCGCGACGAGCACATCGTGGCCCGGCGCGAGTCCCATCCCCTCGACCGCCGGCGTCGTGGCGACCACCGGCACGCCGTAGCTCATCGCCAGGTTGACCTTGCCCTTGACGCCGGCACCGTAGCGCAGCGGCGCGATCGACACGCGCGCGGCGGTGAAGATCGGCGCGATGTCGGCGACGTGCCCGGCGACGACCAGGTCCGGCCCCGACAGCGCGACGATCTTCGCCGGCGGCTCGGCGCCGACGATCGTCGTGACCACGCCCGGCAGCCGCTCGCGCAGGCGCGGGAGCACCTTTTGCGCGTACCAGAGCACGCCGTCGGCGTTCGGCGGATGGCGGAAGCTTCCGATGAACACGAGACCGGCGCGGGCGGCGTACGGCCGGCCGGCCGGCATCGGTTCGTGGATGTTCGACAGCACCTCGACGCGCGCGCCGGGAACCATGCCCGCCAGCAACTGCCTCTCGACCGGAGAAACGACCCAGGTGACGTCCGCGCGCCGTACGAGGTCGAGCTCCTGCTCCCGCTGCGCGCGCGCGGAGACCACGGCCGCCGCTCCGCCCTCGACCTGCGCCTGCCGTTCGGCGCGCAGGAAATGCAGGTCGACGGTGTCGAACACGAGCTTCGCGCGCGGGGCGTGCCTGCGCACCGAGTCGATGTGCTTCGAGGCCACGTAGTGGCGCGACAGGATCACGGCGTCGAATTCCGGCCCGCGGCGCGCGAGCAGCTCGTCGATCGAGCGCTGGTAGGGCGCGTACTGCACCTCGACGCCGGCCTGCTGCAGGTCGCGCACGTACGGCTCGCGGTACTCGAGGTTGTCGGCGACGAACGTCGCCTTGCCGCCGAGCTCGCCGACGAGTTCGACGATCGCCTGCATCCTCACCGATCCGGAATCGCGGTCGGGCGTCAGCATGCACGCGTCGACGACCAGCACCCGGAAACGCGCGCCGCGGTCGATCTCGAGCGCGGGCGCCTCCCCGTTGGGGCGGTGGCGTGCGAGCACGAGCGCCCATTTGCGGGCGAACGCCTCGCGGTTGACGATCTGGTGGCGCTTGATGCCCGCCGCGACATCGGTGCCGGCGGTCCGACCCTCGAAGTGGACGACCATCGCGTCGGGCTGGTACCAGACGCCGCGCCCGGCGGCGCGCACGGCGAAGGCGAGGTCGGTGTCCTCGTAGTAGGCGGGCGCGTAGCGCCGGTCGAAACCGCCGAGCGACTCGAACAGCGCGCGGTCGACGGCGAGGCAGGCGCCCGAGACGTAGTCGGCGCGGCGCAGGTGCCCGTACTCCGGCCGGTCGGGATCGTCGTCGCGGCCGATGTTCCACGCCGAGCCGTCGCGCCAGACGATGCCGCCCGCCTCCTGCAGGCGCCCGTCCGGGTACACGAGCTTCGCGCCGACGACACCGGCGTCGGGATGGCGTTCGTAAACGCGGCCGATCGCATCGAGCCAGCCGGGCGTGACGATCGTGTCGTTGTTGAGGAAGACGATGCGCGCCCCGCGCGCCCGCGCCGCGCCCCGATTGCACGACGCCACGAAGCCGCCGTTCGCGTCAGCGCGCTCGAAGCGCACGCCCGACACGACCGAGAGCGAGGCGGCGAGCGGCTCGGGCGAGGCGTCGTCGACGACGATGACTTCGACGTCGTCGTGCGCGACGGTCGCGTGCACGCTCCTGAGGCACGTGTAGGTGAGCAGCGGCTCGCCGTAGGCCGGCACGACGATCGACCAGCGCGGTGCCGCGGACGGCGCGAACGCGAGCGGCGCGATCGCGGTCTCGACGCTCCAGCTGCGCCTGCGCTGCGGCGCCGGAAAGGCGCGGCCGCGCAGCTTCTCGCCGATCCGCCGCGCGAGCGCGGTCACGCCCTGGTCGCGCAGGATCGCGAGCGCCGTCGCCGTCTGGCGCGGCAGGTGGCGGATCGCCTGCGGTGTCCGCGTGACCCGCCCGCCGGCGCGGCGCATGCCGCCGACGACCGTGCGGACCGGCGCGGTGATCCGCCAGCTCGTCGAGCCTTCGAGTTCGGCGATGCGCTCGCGCGCGGCACGCAGCTCGGGCTCGCGCGTCGCGCGCGCACGGGCGACGTCGGTCAAAGCCTCGTCGGACTGCGCCGCACGGGCGACGAGCTCGTGCAGCGCCTCGCGGTCGCCGCACTGCGCCCCGGCGCGGACGAGTTCGGCGAGCGGCAGCGCCGGCGCCGCCGGTGCCGGCGCGAAATGCCGCGGATCGAGCGCGGGGATCGACGCCGGCGTTCGGGTCGTGCCGGCGTGCCAGCGCGCGACCAGCCAATCGGCGTAGTCGCGCCAGACCTCGCCCGAGGTGATGGCGACCGCGCCGTCCAGGCCGCGGTCGGAGGAGGCCGTCGGCTCGACGCCTGCCGCGGTGAGCAACGCGTCGTTCCACGCCGACGCGGGCGCGTTCCAGTCGAGGAGCCGCGCCCGTTCGACGCCGTCGAGCCGTTCGGCCAGCGCGCCGAGCGCCGAGGCGACGATCGGCCTTCCGGTCGCGAGCGCGGCCGACAGCGTGTACGACCACGATTCGGGCACCTGCGCCGGGAACATCCACACGTCGGGCGCCTCGGCGGCGACGATTCGCGACAGGTCCGCGTCGTCGTACTCGCCGGTGAACGATATCGCACCGCCGGGCAGAGGCGGCAGCGGCGCGCCGATCGCGCCCACGATCCGGAACGCCAGCGGCAGTCCGCGCTCGACCGCGTCGCGCGCGCAGGCGATCGTCACATCGAGACCCTTGGCGGCGTTGAGCCGACCCAGCAGCCCGACGCGCACGATCCGCAGCCCGATATGTCGCGGCGCGTCCGGATGCGCGCGCACGTCGATCGGCAACGCCGGGTGGTGGCGCAGCAGCCGTCCGGCGACATCGTGGGTCGGCGCGATCACGCGCTCGGCGCGCGCGAGCCACGCGCCGAAGAGCGCGCGCCAGCCGGCGATGTCGAGCCGCCATTGCGCGGACCTCCGCGCGAGGCACGCATCGCAGCCGGTCTCGTCGGGCTCGCCGCAATAGCGTCCCTCGCCGCGATCCAGGTGATAGCGCGGGCAGACCGGGAAAGCGTCGTGCAGCGTGACGTCGTAGCCGACGCCGAGGTCCGCCGGCAGATCGAGGATCTCGCGCGGCAGCCCGTCGACATGATGGAAGTGGAATCGACAGACGCCGAGCGCGGCGAGCAGCGCGATCAGGGCTTCGCGATCGCCCGGGAAGATGAAACGGGCATCGAGCGCGGCCGCGCCCCTCGCCCAGCGCAGACGCACGACGCCCGGCGACGCGGGCTCCACGCGCAGGATCTCGGCGCGATCGGCGAGCGCGGCCGCGAGCTCGTCGACGTGGCGGCGCACGCCCCCGCCCCATCCGTGCGAAACGAGCACGGCTCGCGGGCGCGGCGAAGCGGCGATCGCGGTGAGCGCGGCGGCGGGATCGGAGACCATGGACGGGAGGGGCGGCGGGCGGCGCTCGTACTTCGCGGGCGCCGCGGGCGAATTGTAGCCCCGAGGGGCGTGCCGGCGTCCTGGCGTACCGCCGGCGTCAGTCGGCGATCTCGACGACGACCGGCTGGTGATCGGAGAGCTGCGTCCGCGAGTCGACCTCGATCGCGCGCACACGTGGCGCGATCTCGTCGCTGACGAAGACGAAATCGCAGGCGACCGGCGGCAGGCCCGGCGCGAACGGCCGGTGGACGCAGAATGTCGGCGGCTGCGGGCGCGTGCCGTGGACCCGGGTCCACGCGTCGTGGAACCGGGACGTCCCGTCGTCGTAGGGCGCCAGCATCGCGAGGTACTCGGCGTCACCCGCCGGCAGGTTGAAGTCGCCGGCGACGATCGCCGCACGCGCTTCCGGCCATGCCCGGAAGGGCCCGTCGTCGTCGCCGCCGGCGGACGGCGCCCGCGCGCGCCCGTGCGCCTCGGCGTGCAAGTCGCGCAGTCGCGCGACCTGCGCCGCGCGCTGGGTCCGCGAGTAGTACTCGAGGTGCGTCGTCGTGACCCGGACCTCGCCGGACGGCCCGGAGAGCGTCGCCTCGACGGCCACGCGCTGCATCGAGGGACGCGCCGGGTCGACGGGCCAAGGCAGCGCATGCCGCCGGACCTGCCGCACCGGCAGGCGCGAGGCGATCGCGTTGCCGAAACGGCGGCGGCGTTCGCCACCCGGGTGATCGGCGCCGAAACCCGCCACGATCTCGTAGCCGGGCAGCAGGCGCTCGAGCTCCGCGAACTGGTCGCGGTCGTCGTTGCCCGCGAGCATCGGATCCGGGTAGTGGTCGGCGAGCTCCTGCACGCAGAGCACGTCGAAATCGGCGAGCGTACGCGCGTGCGCGATCACGCGCGAAGGATCCACTCGGCCGTCGAGGCCGAGGAACCACTGGACGTTCCAGGTGACCAACCGCAGCACGTCAGGAACCCTCGCCGGAGGTCCGGGGCACTACCGGATCCCCGCGCGCATGAACGACGCCACGAACTGCCGCTGGAAGAGCAGGAACGCGACGAGCAGCGGCGCGACCGACAGGATCGTCGCCGCCGTGATGATCGACCAGTCGATGCCCTGGTCGGTCGCCGAGAACACCTGCAGGCCGACGGTGACCGGCCGCGTCTCGACCGAGTTGGTGATGATGAGCGGCCACAGGAAGTTGTTCCAGTGGTAGCTGACCGACACGAGCGCGTAGGCGACGTAGGTCGGGCGGGCGAGCGGCACGTAGACCTTCCACAGCACCTGCAGCGGCGAGCACCCCTCGACGCGCGCCGCCTCGTCCAGCTCGCGAGGGATCGTCTTGAACGTCTGGCGCAGCAGGAAGATGCCGAACGCGCTCGCCATGTACGGGAGCCCGATCGCGAGGATCGTGTCCTTGATGCCTAGCGCGGCCATCGTCCGGTAGTTCTCGACGATGAGCACGTCGGGCATGATCATCAGCTGGACGAGCACGAGCGCGAACAGCACGTTGCGCCCGGGGAACTCGAAGCGGGCGAACGCGTAGGCGGCGAGAGTCACCAGCACGAGCTGCGCGGCGAGCACCATCGTCACCAGCGCCATCGTGTTCACGAAGTAGCGGGCGAACGGCGCCGCGTGCCAGGCCTTGACGAAATTGTCGAGCGTGAGCGGCGCGGTCAACACGAACCGGGTCGAGTATTCGCCCGGATGGAACGCGGTCCAGAACGCGTAGACGAGCGGCAGCACCCACAGCACCCCGAGCAGCCAGGCAGCGCCCGTCTCGACGGCGCGCGCGACGCCGCGGGGTTCGTAGACGTGGGTGGTCGCGTTCATCGCGTCGGCGTCCGGCCGCTGCGGGGGGACGCGCGACTTCCGGCGACCGAAGGGCCGCCCCGAGGTCGCCGGGCCCCCTCGGGGGGAGGCGGCCGCAGGCCGCTACGGGGGGATCTCACTGGTAATGCGTTCGTTTTTCGAGCACGACGAACTGGAACAGCGCGGCCAGTCCCAGGATGACGAGCAGCACCATCGTGAGCGCCGCCGCGTAGGCCGAGTCCCAGAACCGGAAGCCGATCTCGTAGATGTAGTAGAGCAGCAGCGCCGTGGCGTTGTCCGGTCCGCCGCGCGTCATCACGACGATGTGGTCGACCAGCCGGAACGCGTTGATCACCGCGTTCACCAGCACGAACAGCGTCACCGGCATGAGCAGCGGAAAGGTCACGCGGCGGAAGAAGTACCAGCGCGAGGCGCCCTCGATCGCCGCCGCCTCGGCCAGATGCGGCGACATCGACTGCAGCGCCGCGAGGTAGAAGATCATGAAAAAGCCGGCTTCCTTCCACACGGTCACGAGCATCAGACACGCGAGCGCCGTCGACTGGCTGCCGAGCCAGTTGTGACTGGCGAAGCCGAGCCCCTTGGTGAACTGCTCGAGCAGTCCGTACTCGGGCGTATAGAAGAAGAGCCAGATATTGGCGACCGCGATCATCGGCAGGATCGTCGGCGTGAAATACGCGAGGCGCAGGAAACCGCGACCGGCGACCTTGCCGTGGACCCACATCGCCATCAGGAGGGCGAGGGCGATCGATGCCGGGATCGTGCCGAGCGCGTACCCGAAGTTGTTGACCAGCGCCTTCCAGAAGATCGGATCTTCGGCGAGCTGGACGTAGTTGTCCGCGCCGACCCACACGGCGGGCCGCGCGCCCTTGGGTGTGGAATAGAAGCTGTGCCAGAGGTTGGCGACCGCAGGATAGTGCGTGAACAACGCGAGCAGCGACATCGCCGGCGCGAGCAGCAGCCACGCGTAGAGCCATTGCCGTGTGCGCGTCACCGCGTGGCGCCTCGCGCGCTGAGGTTCACGTCGCCCCGCCCACGTCCACGCGCGCACTCCCGCGCCCCGCGAACGGCGGGAGAGTCGATGTGCCGGGCCGGCGGCATTTCAGCCGATTCGCCCACCCTCACCCCCGCCTTCTCCAGCCGAGGCGGGAGAGGGGGAATGTCTCGGCTTGCGCCGAGCCCCCTCCCGTCGCGCGCCGCCCTCTCCCCGCCTGCGGGGAGAGGGGGTCGGCCTGCGCACCGCGGCATCGCCACGGATGGCCAGGAAGTGGGACGAAGCCGTTCAGCGCTTGTAGGGCCGCAGCAGGCGCTCCGCCTCGCGCTGCGCGTCGCGCATCGCGTCCGCCGGCGATTTCGTGCCGGTGAGCGCAGCCTGCAGGCCGTCGTTCAGCGCCTTGGTCACGCGCTGGTTGTCGTGCGTCGACAGCTCGGCCTTCGCGTACGGCAACTGGTCGCGCGCGACGGCGGCCGGGGCGAATCCGGCGACGTACTGCTTCATGACCGGCGTCTCGAACGCGGCCGGCGACACCGCGACGTAACCGGTATCGATGCCCCACTGCGCGGCTCGCGCCGGTTGCGTCGCCCAGCGGATGAACTTGAGCGCGGCCTCGCGCTGCGCCGGCGTCGACTTCTTGAAGAGGTAGAAGTTGCCGCCGCCGGTCGGGCTGCCGCGCTGCTTGCCGGCCGGCAGCATCGCGACGCCGAAATCGAACTTGGCGTTGTTCTTGACGTTGGTGAGGTTGCCGGTCGTCGTCCACACCATCGCGACCTTGCGCTCGAAGAAGTCGCGCGGCGTCGTGCCCCACTCGACGATGCCTTCCGGGTGCACCTTGTGCGTCTTGCCGAGGTCGACCCAGTATTGCAGCGCCTCGACGACCGCCGGCCTGTCGTAGTACACCTCGGTGCCGGCGTCGTTCATCAGGTTCTGTCCGGCCTGGATCGCCAGCGCCTGGAAGAGCCAGTACGGGAAACCGGACGAAGGGATCTGCATGCCCCACTGCGTGACCTTGCCCGACGCGTCGCGCCTGGTGAGCTTCTGCGCGTACTCGACCTGCTCCTTCCAGGTCTGCGGCGGACGATTCGGATCGAGCCCCGCTTCCTTGAACAGCTCCTTGTTGTAGTAGAGGACGATCGTCGAGCGCTGGAACGGAATACCCCAGACCTTGCCGCCGGTCTGGCTGTTCTCCATGAACCCCGGATAGAAGCCCTTGACCCAGGCCTGGTCGTCGGGCGACCTGAGGAGGTCGCTGAACGGGACGATCGCGTCCTCGTCGATCAGCGTGTACATGTCGGTCGACAGCAGGATCGACATCACCGGCGGGTCGCCGCTCTTCACCGCGGTCAGCGCCTTCGCGATCGACTCCTGGTAGCTCCCCGAGTAGATCGGCCTGACCTTGACGCCGGGATTCTCCTTCTCGAAGTCGGCGGCCATCCCGTCGATGATCTTGGTGATCGGGCCGCCGACCGCGACCGGGTAGAAGAACGAAACCTCGACCTGCGCGAGCGCGAACGCCGGGACGAGCGCGGCGAGCAGGGCGACGACCGATTGCCGGATGCGACGCAACATGGGTGGAACCTCCTTCGGTGGGAGCGCGACGAGCGGGGCGGCCGTTCAGACGTACGCGGTCGCGCCCGAGGTTTGTCCGGACGGCGCATGGCGCACGCCGTCGGCGGAAAAGCGATGGAGCGCACCGGCCGGCCATTCCAGGCCGATCGCGTCGCCGTGCCGGAACGCGACCGCGCCGGCGACGCGCACCGCCACGCGCGCGCGGCCCGCATGGGTCATCACCAGCGAGTCGCCGCCCAGGTATTCGACGCTGTCGACGATCGCCGGGAGGCCGCGGCCGGGGGCGAAACGGATGTGCTCGGGCCGCACGCCGATCCAGCCGCCGGCGCCATCGGCCGGCGTCATCGCCGGCCCGTCGGTGCCGTCGACGACCGCGCCGCCGGCGCCCGCGACGAGCTTCAGGAGGTTCATCGGCGGTGTGCCGATGAAGCGCGCGACGAACGCGTTGGCCGGCGACTCGTAGAGGTCGACCGGCGCGCCGTTCTGCTCGATGCGTCCGCCGTCGAGCAGGATCACGCGGTCGGCCATCGACATCGCCTCGACCTGGTCGTGGGTGACGTAGACCATCGTGATGCCGAGCTTCTTCTGCAACGCGCGGATCTCCTGGCGCATCTCGGCGCGCAGTTGCGCATCCAGGTTCGACAGCGGCTCGTCCATCAGGCAGACCGGCGCGCGTGCGATGATCGCGCGCCCGAGCGCGACGCGCTGCTGCTGGCCGCCGGAGAGCTGGCCCGGCTTGCGATTGAGGAGCGCGGAGAGCCCGAGCAGGTCGGCGGTGTCCTTCAGCCTCGATTCGCACTCGGCCGCGGGCACCTTGCGCACGCGCAGGCCGAACAGGCTGTTCTCGGCGACGGTGAGATGCGGGAACAGCGCGTAGGACTGGAACACCATCGCGATGTTGCGCTCGGCCGGCGGCAGCCGTGTGACGTCCCGGCCGCCGATCCGGATCGCGCCTTCGTCGGCGATCTCGAGGCCCGCGATCAGCCGCAGCGTCGTGGACTTGCCGCAGCCCGAAGGACCGAGCAGGACGTTGAGCGTGCCTTCGTCGAGCGCGAAAGACACGCGATCGACGGCGCGCACCTGTCCATCGGACGTCGTCCAGTGCTTGCTCGCGCCTTCGACGACGATCGCGGACACTCGGAGCGTTTCTCGGAGGAGAAAACCGGAGCGGAGGACGCCGGGCGACGCTGCACCGCAGCACGCCGCCCTGCGTGAACGGAGCGGCGATGATAGCAAAGCGCGGCGGTGCCGGAGCGACGCCGGCCGCCCGGGGCGATCCGGGTCGATGCGGCCCGGTCAGGCGTTCGGAGCCTTCGCCGGATCGAAGTCGTGCTTGTGTGTGGCGAACATCCAGAGATAGCCGTCCGGATCCGCGATCATCGTCGTCCGGTCACCCCAGAACATGTCCTCGGGCGGACGCTCGATCGTCGCGCCGGCCGCCTTCGCGTTCGCCGCGACCCGGTCGACGTCGGCGCAGTACACGTAGAAGTTGAGCGGCAGGCGCACCCCGGTGTGCTTCGGCGTCCGATCGGTGCCACCCCAGGCACCCTCGGGCGCGCACATCGCGATGCTGCGCCCCTCGTAAGTGAGCTCGGCGTGCACGATCCGGCCCTTGTCGTCGCGCATCGGCGTATCGCCGGGGGTGAAACCGAAAGCGCGCCGATAGAACTCGAGCGCCTTCTGCGCGTCGGCTACCGTGAGATAGGGTGTCAGCGGGTTGGCGGTCGGCGGCAGCCAGGCGGGCGTTTTCATCGGCGGATCCTCGGACGGCGGGCGCGGGGCCGGCAATGGGCCCCGAAGCGCCAAACGACCATGCTCGCGCCGTCCCGGGCCGGCGTCAACGACTCGTGGGCGAACCGCCGAACGCGGCCGGCCCGCCGCCGGTCATGCCGGACCGAACAGGGAAACGAGCCCGGCGCCCGGGTCGGGCACGCGCATGAACGCCTCGCCCACGAGGAACGCCTTCACGCCGCGGCTCAGCATCAGCGCCACGTCCTTGGGCATCGAGATGCCGCTCTCGGTGACCACACGGCGCCCGGGGGGAATCCTGGGCAGCAGGTCGAGCGTCGACGACAGCGAGACGTTGAACGTCTTGAGGTTGCGGTTGTTGATGCCGATGAGCGGCGTGTCGAGCGCGAGCGCCCGGGAGAGCTCGTCGGCGTCGTGCACCTCGACCAGCACCGCGAGGCCGAATTCCTTCGCGCAGGCCTCGAAGCGCCGGAGCTGGTCGTCTTCGAGCGCGCCGACGATGAGCAGGATCGCGTCGGCACCCAGCGCGCGCGACTGCGCGATCTGGTATTCGTCGACGATGAACTCCTTGCGCAGCACCGGAAGCGAGCACGCCGCGCGCGCGGCCACGAGGTAGTCGTCGGATCCCTGGAAATACTTGGAGTCGGTGAGCACCGACAGGCAGGTCGCCCCGGCGCGCTCGTAGGACGCCGCGATCGCCGGCGGATCGAAGCTCTGCCTCAGCACCCCCTTGCTCGGACTCGCGCGCTTGATCTCGGCGATGACCGCCGGCCGGCCCGCGGCGATCGTGCGTTCGATGGCGCCGGCGAAGTCGCGCGGCGGCGGCACCGCGCGCGCCGCGGCGGCGACCTCGTCGTACGGGCGCTTCAACTGCGCGTCGATCACCTCCTCGGCCTTGTCGGCGACGATGCGCGCGAGGATGTCGGTGCGTCGTGCGTCCATCGGTTCCTCCCGCGCCGGCTCAGGCGCGCGGCGCGAGCTTCTGCGTCGTCGCGACGAAGGCGTCGAGCTTGCGCCGCGCCGCGCCCGACGCGATCGCCGCCCGGGCGCGCTCGATCCCCTCGCCGATCGACGCGGCGACGTCGGCCGCGTAGAGCGCGGTGGCCGCGTTCAGGACGACGATCTCGCGCGGCGTGCCCTCGACGTCCGAGAGCGCCTCCAGCACCATCTCGCGCGATTCCATCGCGTCGGCGACCTTGAGTCCCCGATGCGACTTCATCGCCAGGCCGTAGTCCTCCGGGTGGATCTCGTACTCGCGGACCTCGCCGTCCTTCAGCTCGCCGACCATGGTCGCGGCGCCGAGCGACACCTCGTCCATGCCGTCGCGGCCGTAGACCACCAGTACGTGCCTCCCGCCCAGCCTCTGCAGCACGCGCACGTGGATGCCGACGAGATCCGGATGGAAGACGCCGACGAGCTGGTTGGGCGCGCCGGCCGGATTGGTCAGCGGGCCGAGGATGTTGAAGATCGTGCGCACGCCCAGTTCGCGGCGCACCGGTGCCGCGTGCGTCATCGCGCTGTGGTGCGACGGCGCGAACATGAACCCGATGCCGGTCTCGCCGATGCACTGCGCGACGGCCGCCGGCGCGAGCATGATGTTCGCCCCCAGCGCCTCCAGCACGTCGGCGCTGCCGGACTTCGACGACACCGACCGGTTGCCGTGCTTGGCGACGCGCCCGCCGGCCGCCGCGACGACGAACATCGACGCCGTCGAGATGTTGAACGTGTGCTGCGCGTCGCCTCCGGTGCCGACGATGTCGACCAGGTGCTCGCGGTCGGGCACTTCGACGCGCGTGGCGAATTCGCGCATCACCTGCGCGGCGGCCGCGATCTCGCCGATAGTCTCCTTCTTGACACGCAAGCCCACGGTCAGCGCCGCGATCATCACCGGCGAGACCTCGCCGCTCATGATCCGGCGCATGAGCGAGAGCATCTCGTCATGGAAGATCTCGCGGTGCTCGATCGTGCGCTGGAGCGCGTCCTGCAGGCTGATGGTCATCGATTGCTCCGGGAGGTGCGCGCGCCGGCGTTCGCCGGGCGGCGGTTCGGGCGCGCGCTCACGGCGCCTCGAGGAAATTGGCGAGCAGGCGCTTGCCGTGTTCGGTCAGCAGCGCCTCGGGGTGGAACTGGACGCCCTCGACCGCGAGCGTCCGGTGGCGCACGCCCATGATCTCGCCGTCGTCGGCGCGCGCGCTGACCTCGAGCTCGGCGGGCATCGACGCCGGCTCGATCGCCAGCGAGTGGTAGCGCGTCGCCTGGAACGGCGACGGGATCCCCGCGAACACGCCGCGGCCGTCGTGCGTGATCGGCGAGAGCTTGCCATGCATGACATGGCGCGCGCGCACGATCGTCCCGCCGAACGCGCGCCCGATCGCCTGGTGGCCGAGGCACACGCCGAGGATCGGCACGCGCCCGGCGAAGCGCTGGATCAGCGGCACAGAGACACCGGCCTCGTCGGGCGTGCACGGTCCCGGGGAGACGACGATGCGCTCGGGCTGCCAGGCCTCGATCTGCTCGAGCGTGATCGCGTCGTTGCGGTGGACATGGACGTCCGCGCCCAGCTCGCCCAGGTATTGCACGAGGTTCCAGGTGAAGCTGTCGTAGTTGTCGAGCATCAACAGCATGATCGTGCGTCCGCGCGTCCGGAGGCGCCGCCGGCCGGCGCGGGCGCCCTCAGCGGTCGAGGCTGACGATCGACTTGAGCGCGCCGGCCGAGCCCACCGCGTACACGGTCGTCGTGCGGCCTTCGCCCAGCGGGACGGCGTCGACGGTGAGCAGCGTCGTGCCGCTGCCCGGGTCGCGGAAGGTCACCGTCGCGCTCACCGGGACGATCGTCGAGTACGCCGACGCGGCCCGTGGCGCGAGCGCCTGGGCGAGCCGCGTGTCGCCGACGTAGACGTCGAACGAGGCGGTGTCGGACACCCCGTTGACGAAGCGCACGCGCGTCTCGCCCGGTCCGGTGATCCGGTTGTCGTCGGCGAAAGCGACCGCCTGGACGGCGCCCGGGAAACCGACGAGCAGGATCGAGGAGTCCATCGCCGAGACCGGCGCGTGCTGCAGCGTCGCGATCGTCGTGCCCGCGGCGTTCTCCGACTCGAACCGGAACGACTGCGTGCCGACGGCCAGCGCCGCGTAGACGCTGTAGCCCGGATATTCGACGTTGCCCATGACGATCGCATCGCCGAGGAACGCGTTGGTCTCGCCGGAGTCGATCGCGCCGTTGACGAGCTTGACGCCGCCCAGCGTGTTGGCCAGCGGCAGCTTCGCCTCGGTCGCGTTGACCTCGAGCAGCATGCCCTGCGGCAGCCCGGCGCTGCCGATCGAGTAGAGGAGGAAGTCGTACGAGACGTCGGGCTGGAACGCGAACGCGCCGGAATCGTAGAAGACGAGTTTGCTGCCGTTCGGCGTCATGCGGATGCGCAAGGTCTCCGCCGCGAAGCGCAACGAGACGGTCGCCGAACCCGACGTGATGCCGATGAAGTTCGGCCCGACCTCGTCGTCGATCGCGACGTCCGGTTTGGTGATGTAGATATCGACGGTCGTCGACCCGGACGACACGTCGATCAGCCGGATCTGGAAGTTGCCCGATCCGATGGCGGTCGTCGGGTCGGGGGCGAGGAAAACCTGCGGAGACGGCAGCGTCCCGTAGGCGACCAGCGTGTACGGCTGCTCGCCGGCGAGCGTGAGCTTGGTCGCCGCGAGGTCGGTCGTCGCGTCCGGGACACGGACGGCGAAGGTCTTCTCGTTGTTGTCGAACTCGAGGAAACCGGTCGTGCCCTCGAACCCGATCGCGCTCCAGACTTCGGCCTCGCCCTCGAACACGTCGAGCGCGCCCGAATCGAGCATGAGGTTCGCGAACCGCACGCGCGCGGCCACGACCGGGAAGTAGTTGATCGTGCGCACCTTGCATCCGGCGAGCAGCGCCGGGGCGGCGAGGGCGGTGACGACGAGGCGGCGGCGGAGGTTCATGGCGGCGGATTCGCTTTCGGGTCGCGACGGGGATGATGCCACAGCGGGGGGTCAGGCCGTGTCGAGGCCGGCTTCGACCAGATCGGCGGCGCGCATCAGCGCCCTCGCCTTGTTGAGCGTCTCCTGCCACTCGCCCTCGGGCGTCGAGTCGTGGACGATGCCGGCGCCGGCCTGCACGTGCATCGTGCCGTCCTTCACCACCGCCGTCCTGAGCACGATGCAGGTATCCATCGCGCCATCGGCACCGAAATAGCCGATCGCGCCGGCGTAGGCGCCGCGCTTCGACGGTTCCAGCTCGTCGATGATCTCCATCGCGCGGACCTTCGGCGCGCCCGAGACCGTCCCGGCCGGGAACGCGGCGCGCAGCACGTCGAGGCTGTCGAGGCCGGGCTTGAGCGTGCCCTCGACGTTGGAGACGATGTGCATGACGTGCGAATAGCGCTCGACGACCATCCGCTCGGTGACGCGGACGGTCCCGGTCGCCGCGACCCGGCCCACGTCGTTGCGCCCCAGGTCGACCAGCATCACGTGTTCGGCGATCTCCTTGGGATCGGCGAGCAACTCGCGCTCCAGCGCCAGATCGTCCTCGCGCGTCTTGCCGCGC
>JADZDA010000107.1 GCA_020851255.1 Burkholderiales bacterium
CGCTCGACGTTCTCGAGCACGACGATGGCGTCGTCGACGACGATGCCGATCGCGAGCACCATGCCGAACAGCGTGAGCGTGTTGATCGAGTAGCCGAGCAGATGGAGCCCGGCGAACGTGCCGATCAGCGAGACCGGCACGGCGAGGAACGGGATGACCGCGGCGCGCCAGCTCTGCAGGAACAGGTAGACGACCAGGAACACGAGCAGCATCGCCTCGCCGAGCGTCTTCACCACCTCGCGGATCGACACCTCGACGAAGCGCGTCGTGTCGTAGGGCACCGCCCAGGAGATCCCGGCGGGGAAGCGCGGTGCGAGCGAGGCGACCTCGTCGGTGACGCGCTTGCCGACCTCGAGCGCGTTCGCGCCCGGCGCGAGGAAGACCCCGACCAGCGTCGCCGGCCGCCCGTTGTAACGGCCGACGAACTCGTAGTCCTTGCTGCCGAGCTCGACCCGCGCCACGTCGGCGAGCCGCACCGTCGAACCGTCGGGCGCCGCGCGCACGATGATGTCGGCGAACGCCTTCGCGTCGGCGAGCCGCCCCTGCGTGGTGATCGTGTAGACGAGATCCTGCTTCGGTCCGATCGGCGACGCGCCGACCTTGCCGGCGGCGAACTGCGCGTTCTGCTCGGATACCGCCGCCACGACGTCGGCCGGCGTCAGCCTCAACTGCGACAGGCGGTCGGGCTTGAGCCAGATCCGCATCGCGTAGTCCTTGGCGCCGAAGATCTGGACGTTGGTCGTGCCCGGCAGGCGTTTGAGCTCGTCGAGCACGTTGAGCGTGACGAAGTTCGAGATCGCGAGGTCGTCGTGACGGTCGTCGGGCGAGTAGAACGCGAGCACCTGCAGGAACGACGAGCTGCCGCGCTCGACGGTCACGCCCTGGCGGCGCACCTCGAGCGGCAGCCGCGACTCGACCTGCTTGACCCGGTTGGAGACGTTGATCGCCGCCTGGTCGACGTCGCTGCCGATCTCGAAGGTGACCTGGATCTGCACGAGCCCGTTGGACGCCGAGTTCGAACTCAGCGTGATCATGCCGGGCACGCCGTTGATCGCGGTCTCGAGCGGCGCCGCGACCGTCTGCTCGAGCACCTCGGCCGAGGCGCCCGGATAGACCGCCTGGACCGTGACCACCGGCGGGGCGATCTCCGGGTACTGGGCGATCGGCAGCGTGCGCATCGCGGCCAGGCCCGCGAGCACGAGGAACACCGAGATCACGGCCGCGAAGATCGGCCGGTCGATGAAAAAGCGCGAGAGCATCGGGGGGAGGCGCGGGCAGGGGCCGGATCGACTAGGAGCGCGGCCGCGCGTCCTTCGCGCCGTCCTTCGTGCCCGGCGCCGCACCGGCCGCGGCCGGCGCGCCCGGAGGAGGGCCGAGCGCGATCGGCGCACCCGGTTGCAGGCGGGCGAGCCCCTCGACGATCAGCGATTCGCCGGCCGCGAGTCCGCTCTCGACGATCCACAGATTGGCGCCATCGGCCTCGACCCAGTCGCCCAGCGTGACCGGGCGGGGCTGCGCGATGTCCCTGCCGTCCTTGTCCTTCGCCGGCACGTAGACGAACTTGCCCTGCGGCCCCTCGAGCACCGCGACCTGCGGCACGGCGATCGCGTCCCTGCGCACGGCGCCGCCCAGACGCACGCGCACGAACTGACCGGGCCTCAACGCGAGGTCGCGGTTGGCGATCTCGGCGCGCATCTCGGTGGTGCCGGTCGCCGGATTGATCCGCGTGTCGGCGAAATTGATCCGTCCGGTCCGCGGCAGCGTCGAGCCGTCGGCCAGGCGGATCGACACCGTGTAGCCGTTGTCCTTCGGCAGCGTGAGCCGGCCGGCCGCGACCGCGCGGTCGACGGCGAGCCGCTCGCCGTCGGGCAC
Organism: Burkholderiales bacterium; assembly: GCA_020851255.1. Taxonomy (GTDB): domain Bacteria; phylum Pseudomonadota; class Gammaproteobacteria; order Burkholderiales; family Casimicrobiaceae; genus VBCG01. Next base: position 1,873 of record JADZDA010000107.1, read on the forward strand.
CGGGAACGGCACCCAGATCGGGTCGACCTGCGAGATCACGGTGAGCAGCGTCTCGTTGGCGGTGACGAGGCTGCCCTCCGACTTCATCGCGCGGCCGGACAATCCGGAGATCGGCGCGGCGACGTCGGTGTAGCCGAGCGACAGCTCGACTTCCGCGAGCTTCGCCCGGGCGACGCCCATCGTCGCGCGCGCGAGTTCGGCCGCCGACACCGCGTCGTCGGCTTCCTTGCGCCCGATCGCGCGCCGTTCGGCGAGCGGCACGAGCCGCGCCGCCTCGCGGTCGGCCTGCGCCACCAGCGCCTGGGCGCGCGCGACCTCGGCCCGCGCGGCGGCCGCCTGCGCCTCGAGCGGCTTGCGGTCGATCGAGAACAGCGGCTGCCCGGCCCGCACCGGCGAGCCCTCCGCGTAGAGCTTGCGCTCGAGGATGCCGGTCACCCGCGCGCGGATCTCGACGTCCTTCGAGCCGGTCGTCTGCCCGACGTATTCGAAGACGACCGGGAGCGTGCGCGCCTCGACTCTCGCGACGGCGACCGCGGCCGGCGGAAAGCCGCCGTGGCCGCCGGGCGGTTGCGCCGGTCCGCAGGCCGCGACCAGGAAGGCGGCGGTGATGACGGGCAGCGTCCGCGGCCGGAAAACGACCGCCGGAGTCGCCGCATCCGCAACGGGGCGGCGGACGCGGGCGGCGTGGGGATGGCTCGACATGGGTTGCGACCGGGCTCTGGCGCCCGGGCTTGACCGGGGCCGTCGAAATTACATACATTCATGGATGTTTGCAACCACGGGCGGGGTGCGGACTTCGTCATCCGACCCGCGTCCGTGCCGCGCCACGAGGATCGACGGATCGCACCCATGCCGCGCCGAACCCGCGAGGAAGCCGCCGCGACGCGCGAACAGCTGCTCGACGCCGCCGAGCGCGTGTTCCGCGACCGCGGCGTCGCGCGCACGTCGCTCGCCGAGGTCGCGACCGAGGCCGGCGTGACGCGCGGCGCCGTCTACTGGCATTTCCGCGACAAGGCGGATCTGGTCGCCGGGATGTGCCAGCGCGCGGTCAGTCCGATGGACGCGATGGTCGAGCGCGCGCACGGCGCCGCCGGCTCGCCGCTCGCCACGCTGCGCGGCCTGTGCGTCGAGGCGCTCGTCCATCTGGGACGCGACCGGCGCGCCCACGCGGTATTCGAGATCCTCTTCCACCGCAGCGAATCGGGCGGCGAACTGGCCCGTGCCTCCGAGCGCCACGAGGACGACTGCCGCCACGCGAAGGCGCGGGTCGAGTCGCTGATCGCGCGCGCGGTCGCCGCCGGCGAGCTTCCCGGCGACACCGACTGCACGCTCGCCACGCACGCGGTCCACGCGTACGTGACCGGGATCATGCACGAGTGGACGCTCGATCCTTCCGCGTACGATCTCGCCGTCCGCGCCGCCGCGCTCGTCGACGCGTTCGTCGCCGGGCTCGCCGCCTGCCCGCCGCGCCGTGCCGCCGCGGTCCGGTCCGGGCACGCCCGCGCCCGGGCATAATCGCGTCTTACGGACGAGCGAGCGGAGCGGGTGCGACGATGAGCCAGATTCGAACGGTCGGCGTGATCGGTGCCGGTACGATGGGCAACGGCATCGCCCAGGCCTGCGCGGTGTCGGGCGTGCGCGCGGTGATGGTCGACGTCTCCGACGCCGCGGCGCAGAAGGGCAAGGCCACGATCGCCGGGAGCCTCGAACGGCTGGTCAAGAAGGAGAAGCTCACCGCCGCCCAGCGCGACGCCGCGCTCGCGCACGTGCACCCGACGGCCGCGTACGACGAACTCGCGCAGGCGGACCTGGTCATCGAGGCGGCGACCGAGAACGTCGCGCTCAAGATCGACATCCTGCGCAAGGTCGAGGCGATCGCGAAACGCGACGCGGTCATCGCGTCGAACACCTCGTCGATCTCGATCACGCAGCTCGCCGCCGTGATGTCGCACGCCGAGCGCTTCCTCGGCATGCACTTCTTCAACCCGGTGCCGATGATGGCGCTGGTCGAATTGATCCGCGGCCTGCAGACGGCCGACGCCGCGGTCGCCGCCGCCGAGGCGTTCGCCAGGCGCCTGGGCAAGACGCCGATCGTGGTGAGGAACAGCCCGGGATTCGTCGTCAACCGGATCCTGTGCCCGATGATCAACGAGGCGATCTTCGTGAAGCAGGAGGGGCTCGCGACCGCCGAGGCGATCGACGAGGGGATGAAGCTCGGCTGCAACCATCCGATCGGGCCGCTCGCGCTCGCCGACCTGATCGGGCTGGACGTGATGCTCGCGGTGATGAACGTCTTCTACGCCGATTTCAACGACCCGAAGTACCGGCCGGCGCCGCTGCTGCGCGAGATGGTCGCGGCCGGCTGGCTCGGCCGCAAGTCGGGCCGCGGGTTCTACGACTACACGCAGGCGAAGTAGGCGCCGCCGGGGCACAGGTCATGGCGCTCGCAGGGGCCGGCGCCGTCGCGATCTGGCACGACATCGACGCGCCGGGGCGCGACGGGTTCTACGCCTGGCACGGCGGCGAGCACATGCCGGAGCGCCTCTCGATCCCCGGATTCCTGCGCGGGCGCCGGTACTCGGCGGTTCCCGCCGCGTCCGCCGGGGCGCCGGAGTTCTTCAATCTCTACGAGACCGCATCGACCGGCGTGCTCTCCGGCCGCGACTATCTCGATCGCCTCGACCACCCGACCCCCTGGACGCGCGCCTCGGTCCGGCACTTCCGCAACGTCGCCCGGTCGCTGTGCACGGTCGCGCATTCCCGCGGGCGCGGGGAGGGGGGACTGATCGCGACCTACCGCTACGACGTCGCGCCCGGGCGCGCCGCAACGCATCGCGAACGGATGTCCGGGGTGCTCGACCGGCTCGCCGAACGACCCGGGATCGCGGGCGCCCACCTCCTCGTCGCCGACGAGGCCGCGAGCACGATCCCGACCGCGGAACGACAGGCGCGCAGCGGGGGCACCGAGGTTCCACCCTGGGTCGTGCTGGTCGAGGGTTGGGGCGACGAGGCGGCGTTCGCCGGCGACGCCGCTTCGTTCGCGGGCGATCCGGCGTTCGCCGACTCGGCCGTGCGGCCGGGGCCCGCGATCTACCGCCTGCAATTCCGGCTCGGCCCGCGGGCCTGAGCACGGCCGGGTTTCGAGCGGGTCAGCCCCGCCGGACGATCTCCAGGCTCACCTCGCCGACGCCCTCGACACCCGCGCGGATCTTCGCGGGGCGATCGACCGGGATCGGCTTGTGCAGGCTGCCGGTGGTCAGGATCTGCCCGGCCTTGAGGCCCCCGAGCCCGTCGCATTGCGCGTTCGCCCAGCCCAGGACCGGTGCCCAGGGATCGCCCTGCGGATGGCCTCCGATCGCATCGTGGACGTACGCGCGACCGATCCGGATTCGCGTCCGGCAGGCCGACAGGTCGAGGTTGCGGAAGCCCGTCGTCCCGTTGCCGACAACATAGCCGCAATTTGCCTGCAAATCGGCGATGAAGCGCGGAAATGGCGTTCCTTCGGACGGCATGCCGGCGCGCGGCGCCAGGACTTCGGCGCCGCACAGCGCGAGTTCGACCGCGTCGACGACCTCGCCGCGCGTGTAGGGACGGCTACGGCGAGGCGGCAGGTCGGATCGCAGGCGGAACGCGATTTCGATCTCGATTAGCACACCCCGGTCGGGCGGAAGCACGACCTTCCGGCCGGCGTCGCCGACTCCCGCTTCGAGCAACGGCGCGGCGGCCGGGGCGCCGTCCGGTCCGTAGCCCACCTTCCAGCCGGCGACGCGGCCGCCGAGCGCCACCACGATCGCCGTCTGCGCGGCGTAGGCCTCGGCGGTCGAAACGGCCAGCGCATCGAGCATGCCCGGCGCGAGCTTGCGGCCGGACCGGATCGCGGGGGCGAGGGCGGCGACCAGCGCGTCGACGGTCGTGGACATCCGGGACTCTCCGTTCGGGTTGGACCGCGGGATCACTCGCCGTAGCCGCGCAGGCGGCCGACGTCGAGGACGGTGATCCCGCCGTAGTCGACGCGCAGCAGGCCTTCGGTTTCCAGGCACTTGAGCGCCTGGTTCACCCGCTGGCGCGACAGGCCCACCAGCTGCCCGAGTTCCTCCTGCGAGATCGGCAACTGGGGACCGACGCCCGGGTAGAGGACCGGGTTGTACAGGCCGGCGAGCGACCGGGCGAGCCTCGCCTCGGGGCCGAGCAGGCGGTCGTGCTCGATCATGCCGATGAACTGGGCGAGCCGCTCGTTCAACTGGACGATGATGAACCGGTTGAACGCGAAGTTTGTCTCGAGCAGCCGCAGGAAGGTCGCGCGGGGCATCAGCGCGATCGACGATTCCCGGAGCGCGACGACGTCGTAGCGGCGCGGCTCGTCCTTGAGGAGCGACCCCTCGCCGAACCACGCCCCGGACGGCAGCCCGGTGAAGCTCATCGGCTTGCCGTCGGCCGATACGCTCGCCATCTTCGCGAGCCCCTCGATCACGCCGATCCAGTGCTCGACCGGATCGCCCTTGCGGGCGACGAGGCCGCCGGCCGCGCACGGCCGCACCTGCGTCTCGGCCTCGACGCGGTCGAGGTCCGGCGCCGACAGTGCGCGCGCCCAGGCGCTCGATTCGAGCATCCGGCGCAGGGGGGACGGAGCCATCGGGATCGGAATGTCGGCGCGGCGACAACGGCCGCTCGCGACCGGGAGTAGGGTGCCGCACCCGGTCGCCGCCATTCTACGCGGAGCTGCCTTACTGGCGCGCGCATTGCTGAGGACGCGCCGAGGTCCTAAGATGGCCGGCCCGGCACCGCCCCGAAGCGTGGCCGGGAACCTTCGCGCTCCAACCGCCCGTCTCGAGGCGGAGGCGGCGCACCCCGATCCGGGAGGAGCATGGAGGACAGGCTCGACACGTTGCCGCGCCGGCTGCTGCACCAGGCAGCGGTCCGGCCGCGCCATCCGGCGACGCGCGAGAAGGACCTGGGCATCTGGCAGGCCTGGACCTGGAAACAGGTCGCCACCGAAGTCCGCGCGATCGCCTGCGGGCTGGCGGCGATCGGGTTCAAGCGGGGCGACCACCTCGCGATCATCGGCGACAACCGCCCGAGACTGTACTGGGCGATGGCGGCCGCGCAGTGCCTGGGCGGCGTTCCCGTCCCGATGTACCAGGACGCGCCGGCCAACGAGTTCGTCTACGTGCTGAACGACGCGGGCATCGCCTACGCGTTCGTCGAGGACCAGGAGCAGGTCGACAAGATGATCGAGGCGCGGCCGCAGGTGCCGACGCTGACTCACGTCGTCTACGACGACTCGCGGGGCCTGCGCAACTACACCGGCCCCGGATTCGAGGGGATCGTCTCCTACGAGGACCTGGTCGCCGCCGGCCGCGAACACGACCACGCGCATCCGGGCTACTTCGACGACGAGGTCGCCGCCGGCCGGCCCGACGACGTGTCGGTGATGCTCTACACGTCCGGGACCACCGGCAAGCCCAAGGGCGTGCGCCAGACCCACCGCGCGTTCCTGGTCGCCTCCGAGGGCGGCATCGGTTTCGACGCGCTCGGCCCCGCCGACAGCGTGCTCTCCTACCTGCCGATGGCCTGGGTCGGCGACCACCTGTTCAGCTACGCGCAGTGGATCGTGGCGGGCTTCACCATCAACTGCCCCGAATCCGGCGACACGGTGATGACCGACCTGCGCGAGATCGGCCCGACCTACTATTTCGCGCCGCCGCGGGTGTTCGAGAACCTGCGCACCCAGGTGATGATCCGGATGGAGGACGCCGGCGCGCTCAAGCGGAAGCTCTTCGGCTGGGCGATGGGGATAGCGAAGGGCTGCGGCGCGGAGATCCTCGACGGGAAGCGCGTTTCGCCCGGCGACCGCCTCGCCTACGCACTGGGCAACCTGTTCGTCTACGGGCCGCTGCGCAACGTGCTGGGCATGAGCCGCATCCGCGTCGCGTACACGGCCGGCGCGGCGATCGGCCCGGACCTCTTCCGCTTCTACCGCTCGATCGGCATCAACCTGAAGCAGCTCTACGGGTCCACCGAGACCTGCGCGTACGTCTGCCTGCAGCCCGACGGCGGCGTGAAGCTCGAGACCGTCGGCCCGCCGGCGCCGGGCGTCGAGGTGAAGATCGGCGACAACGGCGAGGTGCTGGTCCGCGGCGCGATGCTGCTCAAGGAGTACTACCGGCGTCCCGACGCGACCGCCGAGTCGATCGATCCCGACGGCTATTTCCGCACCGGCGACGCCGGCCTGTTCGACGCCGACGGCCATCTCAAGATCATCGACCGCGCCAAGGACGTCGGCCGGCTCGCCTCGGGAACGATGTTCGCGCCGAACTACATCGAGAACAAGCTCAAGTTCTTCCCGCACATCAAGGAGGCGGTCGCCTTCGGCCACGGGCGCGACCGGGTCTGCGCGTTCCTGAACATCGACATCGGGTCGGTCGGCAACTGGGCCGAGCGCCGCGGGCTCGCCTACTCCGGCTACACCGACCTCGCCGCCAAGCCCGAGGTGCTCGAGCTGGTCCGCCAGTGCGTCGAGCAGGTGAACGCCGAGCTCGCCGTCGAGCCGGGACTCGCGGACTCGCAGGTCCGGCGCTTCCTCGTCCTGCACAAGGAGCTCGACCCCGACGACGACGAGCTCACCCGCACGCGCAAGGTCCGCCGCGGATTCATCGCCGAGAAGTACGGCGTCCTGATCGACGCGCTCTACGACGGGCGCGCCGTCCAGCACATCGAGACGCAGGTCAAGTTCGAGGACGGCAAGACCGGGAAGATCGCCGCCGACGTCGTCATCGCCGACGCGAAGACGTTCCCGGCCGGCGCGGGCCGGCTGGCGGCGTGAGGACGCGACGATGACCGACCAGCGCACGATCGGCGACGTGATCCTCAAGCTCGAGAACATCTCGCTCGCGTTCGGCGGCGTACGGGCGCTGACCGACATCACCTTCGACGTCCGCGAGCACGAGATCCGGGCGATCATCGGTCCCAACGGCGCCGGCAAGAGCTCGATGCTGAACGTCATCAACGGCGTCTACCGTCCGCAACAGGGACGGATCACGTTCCGCGGCAAGGTGCGCCGCGACATGGAGCCGCACGCGGCCGCGAAGGCGGGCATCGCGCGGACGTTCCAGAACATCGCGCTGTTCAAGGGGATGTCGGTCCTCGACAACATCATGACCGGCCGCAACCTGAGGATGAAGTCGACCTTCGTCGAGCAGGCGCTGTGGTACGGCCGCGCTCGCCGCGAGGAGCTCCGCCACCGCGCGAAGGTCGAGGAGGTCATCGACTTCCTCGAGATCCAGCACATCCGCAAGACGCCGGTCGGGCGCCTGCCCTACGGCCTGCA
>JADZDA010000108.1 GCA_020851255.1 Burkholderiales bacterium
CGCCGTGCATGTACTGCATGCCTTGGGTGGTCTTGAAGGTGTCGATCCAGCTGTAGCCGTTCCAGTCGCTGTCGCGCGGGTGGCGTTTGGAGTTGAAGATGACGCGGTTGTGCATGATGGCTTCGGGGGCCTTGGGCATGGTGTAGCTGCCGCGGTGGCCCAGGTCATTGACCATGCGTACGCCGTGGGCGATGAGCTGCAGGTCGAGCGCGTCGTTGTGGGCGTGGCCGACGCCGGCGCCGACGCGCAGGCGGCGGTGCGCGCGACCATCGAGCGCCTGCTCGATCACCCGTTCCCGGCCGACGGCGAGTACGAGCCGTTCGCGTTCGAGGCGGTCCGCGACGGCGGCGGATTCTGGCTCGCGCTCGCCTACGACCACATCGTCGCCGGCGGCGATTCCGCGGTGGCGCTGCTGGGCGCGCTCGTCGCGCGCTACGCCGGTCCGATGCCGATCGCGCCGCTCGACCGCCACCCGGCGCGATTCCGCCGGATGATCGCCCGACATCCGATCGCCGCGGCCGCCGCGATGGCGGGACTGCCGCGCCTCGCCTGGCGCGCCCGGCGCGCGCGACGCGCACCCGGCCTCGAGCGGCGCGAGGCGGCGAACGCGTTCGTGATGGCGAGCCTGCCCGGGGCCGACGAGAAGATCGGCGTCGCGGCGAAGCGCTGGGGCGTGACGCGCAACGACGTGCTGATGGCGGCGGTGATACGCGCGGTCGCGGGTCTCAAGCCGCCGGCCGGGCCGGCCTCCCGGCGTCGCGAAGTCGCGGTCGCGTCGGTGATGAACATCCGGTCCGAATGCGCCGCGCCGGTGGAGCGGGTGTTCGGACAGTTCCTGAGTTCGTTTCGCGCGAGCCACCCGGATCCGCGCGGCGTCCCGCTCGCCGACGTGGCGCGGGTGGTCCATGCCGAGAGCCGCGACGTCCGCGCGCGCCGGCGCTATCTGCGCTCGCTCGCCGCGCTCGCCGTCTCCGGCTTCGCCTGGCGACTCGTCGGCGAGGACCGCCGCCACTCGATCTACGCGAAGCACTATCCGGTCTGGGCCGGCCTGACGACGCTCGTGCTCCCGGGGCTGTGGAGCGCGATGGCTCCGTCCGCGGGCGCGCGGCCCGCGGCCTACCGGCGCGGAGTGTCCACCGGGCCGCTCGCGCCGGTCGTGGTGGCGGCGACCTTCACGGGCACGTCGCTCGAACTCGGTGTATCCTTCCGCCCCGCCGCGGTGCCGCCCGACGCGCTCGCGCGGACGCTCGAGAGTCTCGCCGCAGAGTTGTCCGGAATCTCCTGACGAAACGACATGCCCGCGCTCCGGTCCACGTTCGCCCTGTTCGCCATCGCGCTCTGCGCGGGCTGCGCGACCATCGCCGATCGCGCCGCCGCGCCGGCGTTGCTCGAACCGGTGGCCGGCGAGCGCACCGTCCTGCGCGCGCGCGCCGTCGACCGCGCGATCGAGGATCGCATCCTCGCGCTGGACCCGGAGCGGGTGTCGGCGGCCGATGTCGCGCAGGTGCTGTCGAAGGGGCCGGCTCCGCAGATCCTGCTGCTGCACGGCGGTGTCTACCCGGTGCACCTCGCGATGACGTCGTTCGGGAGTTTCCTGGTCGCGATGGGCTATCCGGAGGCGAAGATCCGGCCGCCGTCCGGCGACGAATGGTCGTACAGCCCGTACACGAGCACCGCGAGGATCGCCGGCATCCTCGCGTGGCACTACGAGCAGGACGGGTTGCGCCCGATGCTCGTCGGCCACAGCCAGGGCGGGCTCTACGCGGTGAAGGTGCTGAAGGCGCTCGCCGGCCGCTACGGCGAATCGATCGAGGTCTGGGACCCGGTGACCGACCTCGCGCTGCCGCGCACGTCGATCGTCGACCCCCTGACCGATCGCGTGAGGCCGGTCGTCGGCGTGTCGGCGTCCTACGCGTCGGCGCTGGGCGCGGGCGGATGGGCGCTGGTGCTGCCCAACCAGTGGGACGATTTCGCGAATCTGCGGGCGATCCCGGACACGGTGGACGAGTTCACCGGCTACTTCATCGACCTCGATTTCTTCGCGCTGTCGTTCCCGGGCAATCCGCTCGACGTGCCCTACGTCGCGAACGGCAAGGCGAACGTGCGCAACGTCCGCCTGCCGGCCGCCGTCAACCACGTGTTCGTCCCGGTGACCCACGAACTGGCCGGGGACCCGGCGGTGCGCCGCTGGCTGGACGACTACCAGCCGGGGCAGGCCGGGCAGGCCGGTGATCCGCCCGATGTCGCCGGCGGCAACGTCCTGTGGGCCGCGGACGTCTGGCACAGCATCAAGCGCCACTGGGCGCTGGAGGCGCAGCGGCTGGTACGCGCGCGTCGCGCCGCCCGGGCCGGCTAGACGGCCGCGGGCGGGTAAAATGGCGGGGCGCGCGGTCCGCCGGGCCGCCCGACCCGTACGCCCACTCCCTTCCGAGATCCCGCATGTCCGCTCCCCTCGCCGGCAAGGTCGCGCTCGTCACCGGCGCCGCGCGCGGCATCGGGCGGGCGACCGCGCTCAAGCTCGCGCAGGCGGGCGCCGACGTCGCGATCAACGACTACAACAGCCACGACGAGGCCGAGTCGCTCGCGGCGGCCGTCAGGGCGCTCGGTCGCCGCGCGGTGACGATCCAGGGCAGCGTCGGCGACGCGGACAGCGTCGACGAGCTCTTCGCGGCGTACGACGCGGTCTTCGACCGGCTCGACATCGTCGTCTCCAACGCGGCCTCGGGTGTGCTCAAGCCGGCGATGGAGATGAAGCTCAAGCACTGGCGCTGGTGCATGGAGATCAACGCCTTCGCGCTGGCGCTCATCGCCCAGCACGCGGCGCCGAGGATGAAGGACGGCGGCCGCATCGTGGCGATGTCGAGCCTGGGCGCCCACCGGGCGATCCCGAACTACGGTTTCGTCGGCGCGTCGAAGGCGGCGCTCGAGGCGCTGGTGCGCTCGCTCGCGCAGGAGCTCGGCCCGCGCGGCATCCGCGTCAACACGGTCAACGCCGGCGTCGTCGACACCGACGCGCTCGGCTACTTCCCCAATCGCGACGCGCTGATCGCCGAGTACGCGGCGCGCACGCCGGCCGGCCCGACGCTCACGCCCGCGCAGGTCGCCGACGCGATCTACCTCCTCTGCCTGCCGGAGGCCGCGATGATCAACGGGACGACGCTGTTCGTCGACGGCGGCTTCGCCATCTCGGGCTAGCGCGACGGCGACGATGGCGATCGAATCCGGACTCCCGGGCAGGACCGCGCTGGTCACCGGCGGCAGCCGCGGCATCGGCCGGGCGATCGTGGAGCGGCTGGCCGGCGACGGGATGGACGTCACGTTCCTGTACGCGGGGAACGAGGAAGCCGCCGCCGAGACGATCGCGCGCGCGCGCGCGGCGGGGCACGCGGTCCGCGGCGAGCGCGTCGACATCCGCGATCCGCAGGCCTGCGTCGACGCCGTCGAGCGGCTCGCGGACCGGCGCGAGCGCATCGACGTCCTCGTGAACAACGCCGGGGTGATCCGTGATAACCTGCTGGTCGCTCTCGAGCCCGACGACGTGCGCACGGTGCTCGACATCAACGTCACCGGATTGTTCAATGTCACGCGCGCGGTCGCGCCGCACATGACCGCCGCGCGCTCGGGCCGGATCGTCAACCTGAGCTCGGTCTCGGCGACCCGGGGCGGTCGCGGCCAGACGAACTACGCGGCGAGCAAGGGCGCGATCGAGGCTTTCACGCGCGCGCTCGCGGTCGAGCTCGCGCCCCGGCGCATCCGCGTCAACGCGGTCGCCCCCGGGGTGATCGACACCGAGATGTCGAAGGACGTGCGCGAGCTGGCGGGCGACGAGGTGCTGGGGCGCATCCTGCTCAGGCGCTACGGCACGGCGGAAGACATCGCGCACGCGGTGTGGTACCTCGCGTCCGACCTCGCGGCCTACGTGACCGGCACGGTGCTGCACGTGGACGGCGGTTTCAAGATGGAGTGACGGCGATGAACGAGATCTCGAAGGCGGATGTCGATGCGGTGTACCCGAAGGTGGCCGAGACGGTCGCCGACGCGCTGGGTTGCGAGCCCGACGAGGTGAAGCGCGACAGCTCGCTGATCGGCGACCTGGGCGCCGAGTCGATCGACTTCCTCGACCTGGTGTTCCGGCTCGAGCGCGCGTTCAAGGTGAAGATCCCGCGCGGCAAGATCGTCGAGGACGCGCGCGGCACGCTGCCGGAGGCCGAGTTCGAGCAGAAGGGCCTGGTGACCGACCGGGGGCTCGCGCAGCTCAGGACGTTCCTGTCGGAGGTGCCCGCCGCCCGGTTCCGCTCGCCGCTCAAGGTCGTCGAGATCCCGCGGCTGTTCACCGTCGAGACGTTCTGCAAGCTCGTCATCCGCGCGCAACGTGCCGGCTGAACGTCCGCCGGCGCCGCGTCGCCGCACCAGGCACGCCCGCCGGGGCGCCACGCGGACTTCGTGCCCCGCTCGCGCTCTGAGATGAACGGCCGGTTCAGCGCCTTCTCGTTCGTCGACCGGATCGACGCGTACGCCGCCGGCTCTCCGGTGCGCGGCCGCTACGCGATTCCGGCGCGGGCGACACGGTTTCCGCCGAGCCTCGCCGCCGAGGCCGTGGGCCAGCTCGCCGCATGGGTCGCGATGCAGCGGCTGGGATTCCGCGTGCGCCCGGTCGCCGGGCTCGCCGGCGAGACCCGCTACGGCCGGGCGTTCGGACCGGGTGACACGCTGGACCTCGAGGTCGATCTCGAGAGTGCGACCGATTCGGACGTCGCCTACCACGGCCGCGCGAGCGTGGCCGGCGAGACCGTGCTCGCGCTCGAGCGGGCGCTCGGTCCGATGCTGCCGGCCGACGAGTTCGACAATCCGCTCGCGCTCGCGCGCGATTTCGAGACGCTGGCAGGGCCGGGCGCCCCGCCAGGCCGCTTCGGCGGCGTCCCGGCGACCGAGCTCGCGATCGACGCCGCGGCGACGCGTCCGGGCGAGCGCGCCGCCGCGCGCCTCGCGATCCCGCCGGCCGCCCCGTACTTCGCCGACCATTTCCCGCGCAAGCCGGTCTACCCGGCGACGCTCCTGATGGACGCGCTGTCGACGCTCGCGACCATCGCCGCGGGCGGACGCGCCCGCGTGGTCGGCATGCAGGACGTCAAGGTCCGCCAGTTCATGCCGCCGGGCGCGTCGCTCGAGCTTTCGGCCGCCGTCGAGCGCGGCGACGGCACGTACTCGGGCCGCGTCGTCGCGAAGCTCGCCGGCAAGCCGGCGGCGACCGCGAGGGTCCTGCTGGAGGCGGCATGAGCGGCCCGAACCGCGCGCGTCGCGTCGCGATCACCGGGCTCGGACTGGTGACGCCGGCCGGCAACGACGTCGCGACGACCTGGGCGACGCTCCAATCCGGCCGCAGCATGGGCGGCCCGATCACGATCTTCGACGCGTCCGGGTTCTCGACGCGGATCGCCGCCGAGGTGAAGGACTTCGACGCGCGCGCGGTGATCGACGACCGGCGCGCGCTCAAGTTCGCCAACCGCTCGCACGCGTTCGCGCTCGCCGCCGCCGACCAGGCGTTCGCGGACGCGGGCGTGCGTCCGACGCCGGCCACGCGCGAACGCTGGGGACTCTCGGTGGGCACCGGGATGATGGGCATGGCCTGGCCCGAGCTGCGCTCGCTCGGACTCGAAGCCGCGTCCGGCGACGACGTCGATCCGGTCCGCCTGCTGGCCTCGGAAACCGGGCGCGATCCGATGGTCTTCTGCCGCAGCCAGACCGCGGCGGGCCTTTCGATGCTCGCGCGTCGCTACGGCATCGGCGGCTACGCGACCAGCGTGCATACCGCCTGCGCCTCCGGAGGGCAGGCCGTGGGCACCGCGCTCAAGATGATCCGCCGCGGCGGGGTGGACTGCGCGCTCGCCGGCGGCTTCGACTCGATGATCAATCCGGTGGGGCTCGCCGGCTTCTGCCTGCTCGGCGCGGTCTCGCCGGACAACGACGCGCCGTCGCGCGCGAGCCGGCCGTTCGACGCGACCCGCAACGGTTTCGTGCTGGGCGAGGGCGCCGGTTTTCTCGTGCTCGAGCTCTGGGAGCGGGCCGTGGCGCGCGGCGCGCGCATCTACGCCGAGCTCGCCGGCGACGGCAACTCGCTGTCGTCGTACCGGATCACCGACTCGCATCCGTCGGGCGACGGACCGATCCAGGCGATGCGCTGGGCGCTGCGCGACGCCGGCGCGTCGCCGGACGACGTCGACTACGTCAACGCGCACGGCACGTCGACGCCGATGAACGACCGCAGCGAGAGCGCGGCGCTGCACGTCGTGTTCGGCACCGGGGTGCAGCGCGTCGCGGTCTCCTCGACCAAGAGTGCCATGGGCCATCTGATCGCGGCCGCGGGCGCGGTCGAGGCCGCGGTCTGCTCGCTCGCGATCCGTGACGGGGTGCTGCCGGTCAACGCGAACTACGCGAACCCGGATCCGGACTGCGACCTGGCCCTCGTGGCCGGCGCCGCGCGGCGGCGGCAGGTGCGCGTCGCCCTGTCGAACTCGCTGGGATTCGGCGGCTCGAACTCCTGCCTCGCGTTCCGCCATCCCGACCTCGCCGGGGACGCGCGATGAGTGCCGGGCGCGGAGTCGTCGTCACCGGATCCGGCGCGATCTGCGGAGCCGGGCGCTCGCCCGCCGCGATCGTCGACGCGATCGTCGAGGGCGCGAGCGCGCTCGCGCCGATCGCGTCCTGGGACATGACCGGATGGCCGCGTCCGGTCGCCGCCGAGATCCGCGAGTACAACGCCGGGGCGCTCGCCGGCGACCGCAAGCTGCTGAAGCTCATCCGGCGCACCGACGTGCTGGGGCTCTACGCGGCGGGCGAGGCGGTCGCGCAGTCGGGATTCAACGCGCACCGCGGGACGCTCGGCGAGGCGGCCGCCGCGGAATTCTCCGAGCGCACCGGACTCTACGCCGGGTCCGGCGGCGGCAACTACCAGAACCAGTACGACTACCTGCCGCTGATCGAGGCGGCGGGCGGCGCCGGGCCGGCGTTCGGCGCCGAACTCTCGGCCAACGTCAATCCGATGTGGCTGCTGCGCTCGCTGCCCAACAACGTGCTGTGCCACGTCGGCATCCGGTTCGGCATCAAGGGGCCCAACGCCTGTGTCACCAACCACAGCGTCGGCGGCATGCTCGCGATCGCCGAGGCGGCGGCGGGCATCGTCGACGGCGAAGCGGATCGCGCGGTCGCCGTCGGCCACGACACGCCGATCGAGCCGCAGAACGTCCTCTACTACCACGGCGCGGGGCTGCTCGCGCGCGAGGCGTTGAGGCCGTTCGACGTGAACCGGGACGGGAGCCTGATGGGCGAGGGCGCCGGTGCGCTGATGGTCGAATCGCCGGCGTCGGCGGCCGCGCGCGGCGCGCGTCCGCTGGGCCGCGTGCTGGGAGCCGGCCAGGCGACCGAGGCCGAGGGCCTGCTCGCGATCCGCGACGACGGCGATGGTCCGCGCCGCGCGATCGAGGCCGCGCTCGCCGACGCCGGTGTCGATCGCGGCGACATCGGGATGATCGTCGCCCACGGCAACGGCACGCCCGCGTCCGACGCCTCCGAGGCGCGCGCGATCCTCGAAGTGTTCGGCGCGCGCTGCCCGCCGGTCACCGCGTTCAAGTGGGCGATCGGGCACCTGATCGGCGCCGCCGGCGCGATCGAGACCGTCCTCGCGTTCGAGGCGATCGCGCGAGGCGTGGTTCCGGGCATCGCCCCGCTCGAACGCGTGGATCCCGCGTTCGCGGCGCTGCCGGTGGCGCGCACCGCGCGAGCGCTGGCCGCGCCGGTCGCCCTGGTGCTGTCGCGCGGCTTCGGCAGCACCGACGCGGCGCTGGTCGTCCGCGGCGCCTGACCGACCGATGACGGCCGCCGCGCCGCCGGGCGAGCGCTGCGGCATCGACTCGGTCGCTCTCGAGCGCGTCGAGCGTCTGATCGCCGCGAACGATCCCGGGTCGCTGGCGACGCTCTGGTCGCCGCGCGAGTTCGCGGACGCCGGCGACGGTCCCGGCCGCATCGCCTCCCTCGCCGCGCGCTACGCGGCCAAGGAAGCCTGCCTCAAGCTCTTTCCCCGCGAGACCGCGATCGGCGCGCTCGCCGAAGGAGACTTCTCGGTCGAGCGCGACGCCTACGGCGCGCCGGTCGTCGTGCCGGGCGCGGCCGCCGAGATCGCCATTGGCCGCCACCGGATCGCGCGCATCGCGCTGTCGATGACGCACGACGCGACGAGCGCGAGCGCGGTGGCGGTCGCCGAGCGGGCGACGACGCCGGTGGCGTGGACCGGGCGCGCGCTCTACCGCCTGCTCCCGCTGCGCCGGACCGTCGTGCTCGAGAACCTGCGTCGCGTCTTCGGCGGCCGCGTCGACGAGGCGGAGATCGTCCGCCTCGCGCAGGCGCACTACGCGCACCTCGCGCGCCTGCTCGCCGAATTCGTCCGTTTCCGCTGGCTGTCCGCGGGGCGCAGGGCAGGACTCGTCCGGGTCGAGAACCTGGACCTGCTGCGCGCCGAACACGCGCGGGGCAGGGGTGTCCTGATACTCACCGGCCACTTCGGCAACTGGGAGGTCGCGACGATCGCCGGCCTGCACCGGTTTCCCGAGGCGCGTGGCCGGTTCCATTTCGTCCGGCGCGCGATCAAGCCGGCGTGGCTCGAGGCGCTGGTGACGCGGCGTTTCCGCGCGGCGGGTTTCGGCGTGCTGCCCAAGCGCGGATCGCTCGACCACCTGGTCGAGCGGCTCGAGGCCGGCGACCTCGTCGTCTTTCCGTTCGACCAGCACGCGCACGGTCGCGACGGCGTGGTCGTCGAGTTCTTCGGGCATCCGGCCGGCACGTTCCGCAGCCTCGCGATCATCGCGGCAGCGACCGGCGCTCCGGTGCTGCCGGCCGCGTCGTGGCGCGAGCCCGACGGCACGCACGTCCTGCGCTTCGAGGCGGCGCTGGAGCCGATCCGGCACGAAGACGCGCGCGAGGAACTCGTCCGCAACACGCGCGCGTACAACGCCGCGCTCGAGCGACTGGTCGTCCGCCATCCGGAACAGTGGTGGTGGGTGCACCGGCGGTGGAAGGCCGCCGCGCGGGTCCCGCGGGACGCGCCGGCGTCGGGCCGGTAGCCGTTCCGACGTCCCGCGGCGCGGCGCCGAGCGTCCGCGTTGACCCGGCTCAACACGCGCAGTCCGTTGCGCCGTGTGGCCGAGCGTGCCGTGGCAGCGCTGCCAATTCCACCTGCAGCAGAATGCGCAGGCCTACGTGACGCGGCTCGATCAGCGTGAGTCGGTGGCGCGGCGCATCCGCGCGGTCTTCAACGCTCCGGAGCTCGCCGAGGCCGGGCGATTGCTCGGCGAGGCGATCGCGCTGTGGCGCGCCGAGGCGCCCAAGCTCGCCGACTGGGCCGAGGCCAACCTGCCCGACGGCTTCGCCGTCTTCGACCTCCCTCAAGCGCACCGCGTGCGCCTGCGCACGACGAACGGGCTGGAACGCATCAATCGCGAGTTGAAACGAAGGACGCGGGTGGCGTCGATGTTCCCAAACGCCGCTTCGTGCCTGCGCCTGGTCTCCGCGCTCCTCACCGAGTTCGACGAGGAATCGATGACCGGCAAGATCTACCTGGCCATGAAGGCATGACCCCCAACTCCGAACAAATCCACCGACAACCAATTACAGAAATTTGGTTGCTCTGCCGGGCCAACGTCGTGTGTGTGCGTTGCTAGCCGCGAGCGACAATAGCTTCATTCATCGCCGCGACGATCTTGTCTAGATACGCTCGCTCGCGTGTCTTGAGGGCACTCACTTCGCCTCCTGCGGTGGCCAGCATGACGTGGTACATGGGCTTCTGGTGATAGAGGTAGCCACCTGCTACGGCTGCGACTAGTAGACCCAGAATCGGAACGTTGACCGCCATAACAAGTCCGACCACCAGCAGGACGATGCCGCCGAGTCGGTTCGGCTTCTCCTCAAACGCTTTGACAGAAGTCACATTGCTCATCGCAGACGTTTGGCCAGCATTGATGAATCGAGCGCTGGTAACCTTTACGTCGGCATGGTCGAAGAAGACCTTCTCTTCCATTTCGGGCTTCCTAGGGTCTTGTATCGATCCACCGTCACGTTGCGCAGCAGCAAGGCTGTTGGTACCCCCGGCCGGAGTTGAACCGGCGACCTACCGCTTAGGAGGCGGTCGCTCTATCCACTGAGCTACGGGGGTGTAGGTACTAGGACGAT
Organism: Burkholderiales bacterium; assembly: GCA_020851255.1. GTDB lineage: Bacteria > Pseudomonadota > Gammaproteobacteria > Burkholderiales > Casimicrobiaceae > VBCG01. Next base: position 10,219 of record JADZDA010000108.1, read on the forward strand.
TCTAGCCGTGCATGCAAGGCGTACCGGCCTAAAGCCGGCCTAAACGCGGCATGACGGGATCATTGCCTATGAAGCAGACCCCTTAGGAGGGGGCTGCTCTATCCACTGAGCTACCGGGGCCCGGGGTGCGATTCTACCGGACGGGCACCCGGTGCGACGCGGACGCCGGCCGAAGTCGCGACCGCAACGGCGGCGCGATCGCTGGCGCCGGTCGCCGGTCCGACCTACACTGCGCGCGTTCCCCGGCGTTCGGACCGGCCGGCCCGCGATGGAAACGCTGCGCAACATCGTCCTGCTCGTCACCCCGCTCGACGCGCTCGCGCTCGCGCTGTTCGTCGCCGCGTGGTTCGGCTACAACATCTTCTGCGACCGCGAGATGCAGAGCGCGCGCGGCCTGCGGCTCCTGCTGTGGGAGAACCGGCTCGAGTGGGCCCGGCAGATGGTCGTGCGCGACCAGCGGCTGCTCGACACCGCGCTGATCGGGCACATGATGAACGGCGTGTCGTTCTACGCCAACACGACGATCTACATCGTCGCGGCGCTGATCGCGACCGCCGGCGCGCTCGACTCGCTGGTCCACTTCGCCTCGGAGATGCCGTTCTCCGGCAAGCAGTCGAAGCCGCTGGTCCAGGCCAAGCTGCTGCTGCTGATCACCGTCTTCGTCTTCGCCTATTTCAAGTTCACCTGGGCGCACCGGCAGTACAACATGCTGCTCGTGCTGACCGGCGGAGCGCCGGACCGCACGCGCCCGCCGGACGCGCTCGAGGCCTACGCGCAGAAGTACGCCCGCGTCAACACCACCGCGAGCGACGAGTTCAACCGGGGGATCCGCAGCTACTACTTCGGGTTCGCCGCGCTCGGCTGGTTCATGCACACGGCGCTGTTCGTGCTGCTCACGCTGCTCGTCCTGCTCGTCCTCTGGCGGCGCGACTTCCGCTCGAAGGCGGTCAGGATCCTCGCGTCCTGACCGGCGCGAGCGCGCGGCCCGCCGCCGCGCAGGGCTCGTGGCGATGGCAGGCGACCAGGTGGTCGTTGGTCAGTCCGGCCGCCTGCATCAACGCGTAGCAGGTCGTCGAGCCGACGAAC
>JADZDA010000109.1 GCA_020851255.1 Burkholderiales bacterium
CACCGTATTGAATGCCCTACCAAGCCTTGTGATCGAATCCAGCAAGATCACAACATCTCGCTTATGCTCGACCAGCCGCTTCGCCTTCTCGATCACCATCTCGGCCACCTGCACGTGGCGGGTGGCCGGTTCGTCGAACGTGGACGCGACGACCTCGCCGCGCACGGTCCGCTGCATCTCGGTGACTTCCTCGGGCCGCTCGTCGATCAGCAGCACGATCAGGACGCACTCGGGGTAGTTGGCCGCGATCGAGTGCGCGATGTGCTGGAGCATCACCGTCTTGCCGGACTTGGGCGAGGCGACCAGCAGGCCGCGCTGGCCCTTGCCGATCGGGGCGATGATGTCGATGACCCGCCCGGTCAGGTTCTCCTCGGAGCGGATGTCGCGCTCGAGCACCATCGCCTCGTCCGGGAACAGCGGCGTGAGGTTCTCGAAGAGGATCTTGTTCTTGGACGCCTCCGGCGGCTCGCCGTTGACGCGGTCGACCTTGACCAGAGCGAAGTAGCGTTCGCCGTCCTTGGGCGTCCGGATCTCGCCTTCGGTCGTGTCGCCGGTATGGAGGTTGAACCGGCGGATCTGCGACGGGGAGATGTAGATGTCGTCGGTGCCGGCCAGGTAGCTCGTGTCGGGAGACCGGAGGAACCCGAAGCCGTCGGGGAGCACCTCCAGCACGCCGCCGCCGAAGATGCTCTCGCCCTTCTTCGCGTGCGCCTTCAGCATCGAGAAGATCAGGTCGTGCTTGCGGAGCCGGTTGGCTCCGTCGATCTCCATCGCGTTGGCGAGTTCGACCAGTTCGGAGACGTGCTTGGCCTTGAGTTCGGACAGGTGCATGGCGGAGGGGGCAGGGGCGCGACGAGCGCGGGGGGCAGGCGGGGCGGCCGCGGCAGCGGCCGGGGTGCGACGGGATAGGGGCGGCGAGGGGGCGCCGGTCTACGCGTCCTGGCCCGGGCTATCGGCCCGGCGGCCGGAGGCGGTGCGCCCCGTGGACGCCGCTCGTCCGGATGTCGGGCGGCGGCGTATTTCGCTCGAAGGAGAGGAAGGTAGCGGCGTTACAGGTTGCTGTCAAGGAAAGCGGTCAGCTGGGACTTCGAGAGCGCGCCGACCTTCTGGGCATGCGGCTGCCCGTCCCGGTAGAGGATGACCGTGGGGATGCCGCGGATGCCGTACTTGGCCGGCGTCGCCGGATTCGCGTCGATGTCGAGCTTGGCGATCCGCAAGCGACCCTCGTACTGCTTGGCCACGTCGTCCAGGACCGGCGCGAACATCTTGCACGGCCCGCACCACTCGGCCCAGAAATCGACCAGCACCGGCTGGGCCGACAACAGGACGTCCTTTTCGAAATTCGCGTCGGAAACGTGCTGGATCAGATCGTTCATCGCCATCCTCGATCGGTTCGGGCGCCGGACTCAGGGTCGGACGCCGCGCCAAGCGGGCACGGTAGCGTAGAACCCGTCCGCGGCGCAAGCGACCGGGCGGACGCGCGCCGGCCGTCTGCTAAGATTGCGCGGTTCCCCCGGTCGTTCCGGGGCGTTGCCCGGGCATCGCCATGACCTACGTCGTCACCGAATCGTGCATACGCTGCAAGTACACCGATTGCGTCGACGTCTGCCCGGTGGATTGCTTCCGCGAGGGTCCGAATTTCCTCGTGATCGATCCCGACGAGTGCATCGACTGCACGCTCTGCGTCGCCGAGTGTCCGGTCGAGGCGATCTACGCCGAGGACGACGTGCCGGCGGCGCAGGCGCATTTCAAGCAGTTGAACGCCGAACTGGCGAAGGCCTGGAAGCCGATCATCGAGCGCAAGCCGGCGCCGCCGGACGCGGACGACTGGAAGGACGTCGCCGCCAAGCTCGACCAGCTCGACCGCGGCGGGGCCTGACGGCACCGCTTCCGGACCGGCACGACCGTCGCGCGGACCTGACGCCGGTCATGGAGCCGGCGCGGATTACCTGCTAAACTTCGCGCGCCTTTGCGCCGCCGGCGTCCGCCCGCGGCCGACGATCCGACGACATCCATGAACCGAAAGATCACGCTCATCGTCGCCCTGACGGTCGCGCTCGCGTCCGGCACGGCGGCAGCCCAGTCCGGCGCGCCCGCGGGCGACGTGGCCAAGGGAAGCCAGAAGGTCCAGATGTGCCAGGGATGCCACGGCATCGAGGGTTGGCGGACCGCCTTTCCCGAGGTCTATACCGTGCCCCGGATATCGGGCCAGCAGCCGGCCTATCTGGTGAATGCGCTGAAGGCGTACCGCAACGGCGAACGCGCGCACCCGTCGATGCGGGCGATCGCCGCCACGCTCTCCGACCAGGACATGGCCGACGTCGCCGCGTACTACTCGCAGCCGGCGCTGAAGACCGCGGGGAAATGATGAAGACGCTCACGATCACCGTCGCCGCCACGCTCGCGTTCGCCACCCTGCCCGCGCAGGCCGCGAACCCAGAGGCCGGCAAGGCCAAGGTGCAGGAGATCTGCCAGGCCTGCCATGGCATGGACGGCCTGTCCGCCGTGTCGCCCGAGTATCCGCGGCTCGCCGGCCAGCACCGCGACTATCTCGCGAAGGCGTTGCGCGACTACAAGTCGGGCGCGCGCAAGAACGCGGTGATGAACGGGATGGTGGCCACGCTGACGGCGGCCGACCTGGAGAATGTCGCTGCGTACTACTCGGCGCAGCCCACGGCGTTGTACACGCGATACTGAGCGCTCGCCTCGGAATTGGGGTTAATTGGGGTCAGACTCGAATTCCGGATGCAGTAAATGGGGTCAGACTCGAATTTCGGATGCGGCA
>JADZDA010000110.1 GCA_020851255.1 Burkholderiales bacterium
GAAGAAGCGGGTGGCATTCTGCGCGGTGCCCAGTCGCGCGTCGGTCACCAGCGCGATGCGGCGCACCGAGAGCATCTCCAGCGCGTGCGCCGTCGCCTGCGCGGCAGAGACGGTGGCGAAGCCGCGGTAGCCTTCGAGACCCTTCAGCGCCTGTCCCCAGCGAGCGTCACCGGCGCTGTAGGCGAGCCCGGAAGTCGCCACCGCGATGATGTCCACCGGCAGGCCGGCGAACTCGGCGAGTGCCGCGTCCACCTCTTCGAGGCGACGCTCGAGCGTGGCGCAGCTGGCAGCGACTTCAGGAATGCGTGCCGCGAACAGCGCGACGTCCGGACCGAGCAGGACGCGCATCTCCGGCTCGGCGCAGGGGTTGCCGACCCCGAGCGCCAGGCCGACCGCGCCGGCGGCACCGTACTCGGTCCTGCGCTTGATCGTCTTCGTCGGCGTCGTCAGGTTCATCGTTCGCGAGCGCCGGCGTCCGGCCGCACTATTGAATCAGGCCTTGGTCTGGTAGACGTAGGGCTGCTGCGGAATGCACGACTCGCGGAAGCGGCGCTGCTCGTCGCGATCGAGCGCCTTGTCCCACCAGAGCGCGCGGCCCTTCTGCTGCTCGTCGACGATCTGCGGATTGCGCTGCAGCAGGTCGCGCAGGAATTGGGTCGTTTCGGATTCGTAGTTCTTGGTGCGAGACATGATACGTGCTCGAGAGAAATGAGGGACGGACGCCGCCACGTCGACCGTTCTCCGGCGATTCTACACCGCGCGGCAGCTAAGTCCCGCCGGCGTCGCTCGATGACCCTGGGGCGGCGGGCGGGTGCTGCGCTCGCGTCGCGGGACGAAGCGTTCCCTGCACGATGCGGAAGCCGAGCAGGCGGCATTCCAGCGCCCCGTTGAACAGGGGAATGCGCCGCGTGGGCCTGAGGCCGATGCGGCGGGGAAGGTCGAGGTCGGCGGTGAGCAGCCAGACAGTCCAACCGGCGAAGCGCTGCTTGAGCGCGTCGCCCAGGCGGGGATAGAAGCGGGCGAGGGCAGCCTGATCCTCGAGGCGCACGCCATAAGGCGGGTTGCTGACGACGATGCCCGCCGCCGCCGGCGGGTCCAGCGCGGTGACGTCGGCCTGGCGCAGCCTGATCGCCGCGCCGATGCCGGCCGCGCGGGCGTTGGCACGAGCGATCTCCAGGGCGCGGCGGTCGCGATCGCTGGCGAAGATCGCCAGCGCCGGGTTCGGCCGGAACGCCGAACGGGCGCGCTCCTGCGCCGCCTGCCAGCGGCCGGCGTCGAACGGCGCCAGCGCCGGGAAAGCAAAGCTGCGGCCGAGTCCCGGGGCGAGCGTGCAGCCGAGCGCGGCGGCTTCGATGGCGATCGTCCCGCTGCCGCACATCGGATCGAGCAGCGGCGTGTCCGGCGTCCAGCCGGCGAGCGCAAGCAGGCCGGCCGCCAGGTTCTCGCGCAACGGTGCGTCGGTTGCGTCGACGCGGTAGCCGCGCTTGAACAGCGCCTCGCCCGAGGTGTCGACGTAGAGCGAGCAGCGCCGCTCGGTGAGATAGGCGTGGATGCGGACGTCGGGGTTCGCCTTGTCGACCGAGGGGCGCCGGCCGGTGGCGACGCGGAAGCGGTCGCACACCGCGTCCTTGATTCGCAACGTGACGAACTCGAGGCTCGTGACCGGCGAGCGCGTGGCACCGACGTTGACGCGGATCCGTCGCTCGACGCCGAACAGCGCCGGCCAGTCGCACCCGCTCGCGAGCGCGTAGAGGTCGTCCTCGTCGCCGTATTCGCCGATCGCCACGCGCCAGAGGACGCGGCTCGCGATCCGGCTCCACAGGTTGACGGTGTAGGCCAGCGCGAAGTCGCCGGCGAAGGCGACGCCGCCTTCCGTCGCCGTCACGTCCTGTGCGCCGAGGCGGGCGAGCTCGCCCGCCCGCACGCCTTCCCACCCGCGCGGGCAGGGCGCGAAGAAATGCTCGGAGCCGGCGGCAGGTCCGACGCGGTGGTGCACGCGCGCGCTCGTGGTCGTCGCGCCGCTCAGCGCAGCAGCCGACGCCGCACCAGCACCAGCGCGACGTAGTACGCGACGCTCGCGAAGGCGACGATCACCAGCAGGTGTTGCGCGATGGCGGCGGGCACTTCGCCGCGCATCAGCGGGCGGGCGAGCGCGATCGCGTGCGACAGCGGCAGCGCCTGCGCCACCGCCGCCAGCGCCGCGGGCAGCTGGTCGACCGGGAAGTAGACGCCGGAGAGCAGCAGCATCGGCGTCATCACCAGCGTGAAGAAATAGGTGAAGAAGTCGTAGCTGGGCGCCAGCCCGGTCATGATCAGGCCGAAGGCGCCGAAGCACAGTCCGACCAGGAAGCCGAGCGGCAGGATCCACAGCACGAGCCAGGTGCGCCCGTAGCCGATCGCGAGCAGCACGAGCAGGATGGCGAGCGTCGAGAGCACCGCCTTCGACGCCGACCACACCCACTCGGCGAGCACCACGTCGTCGAGCGACACGGGCGCGTTGATGATCGCGTCCCAGGTGCGCTGCACGTGCATCCGCGAGAACGCGGAGTACATCGCTTCGAACGATGCGGTGAACATCGCGCTCTGGCAGACCATCCCCGTCCCGAGGAACGCGACGTAGGGCATGCCCTGCACCTCGCCGACCAGCGCGCCGATGCCGAAGCCGAGCGCCAGCATGTAGAACAGCGGATCGGCGATGTTGCCGAGCACCGAGGCGAGCGCGAGCTTGCGCCAGACGAGGAAGTTGCGCCGCCAGACCGAGACGAATCGGAGGCTCACCTCCGGCACTGCGTAGGCGCTCGCCATGTCGCGTCCGTCGGTTCAGTCGCGGAGCTCGCGCCCCGTGAGCTTGATGAAGAGGTCCTCGAGGTTCGCCGGCCGGTGCAGGTAGCGCACGCCCGCGCGCGTCGCGAGGTCGGCGAGCAGCGGCTTCGCGTCGTCGGCGTAGCAGAACGCGGTCTCGCCGGCGAGTTCGAGCCGCCTCGCGATCCGGCGCCCGTGGGCGTCCGCCCATACCTTCGCCTCGTCGCCGTAGACCTCGACGACCTCGGGCTCGACGTGCCGCGCGATCAGCTCGCGCGGCGGCGCGCTCGCGATCATCACGCCGTGGTCGATGACCGCGAGGCGGGTCGCGAGCCGCTCGGCCTCGTCCATGAAGTGCGTCGTCAGCAGGATCGTCTTGCCCTGCGAAAGGAGCTGGCGCAGCCCGTCCCAGATCAGGTGGCGCGCCTGCGGGTCGAGACCGGTCGTCGGTTCGTCGAGGATGAGGAAATCCGGATCGTTGATCAGCGCCCGCGCGAGCGTCAGCCGCCGCTTCATGCCGCCGGAGAGCGAGCGGATCGGCGCTTTCGCCTTCGACGCGAGTCCGGCGAATTCGAGCAGCCGCGGAATGCGCCCGGAGAGGGTCGCGCGGTCGATCGCGAAATAGCGGCCGTAGACCTCGAGGTTCTCGGTGACGGTGAAATCCGGATCGAGGTTGTCCATCTGCGGCACGACGCCGACGCGGATCCGCGCCTCGCGGGCGGCGCGAGGCACCGGCAGGCCGACCATCTCGATCTCGCCGTCGTCGGGGTCGATCAGGCCCAGGCAGCAGCGCAGCGTCGTCGTCTTGCCGGCGCCGTTGGGCCCGAGCAGTCCGAAGCACTCGCCGCGGCGGATCTCGAACGAGAGGCCGCGGACGACCTCGGTGCCGCCGTAGCGCTTGCGCAGCCCGGCGACGCGCAGCACCGCGCCGCCGGGGTCCGCCGGCGTCATTCGGGCTTGAATCCCGACGCGCGGACGACCGGCCCCCACTTGGCGTGGTCGGAGGCGACCAGCCGCGCGAACTCGTCGACGGTCGACGGCGCCGGATCGAGGCCGACCTTGGTGAGCTTCTCGGCGACATCGGGCGCGCGCAGCGCCTTGTTGATCTCGCGATTGAGGAGCTCGACGAGCGCCGGCGGCGTGCGCGCGGGGACGAAGAATCCGAACCATCCGCTCGCCTCGACGCCCTTGACGCCCAGCTCGCCGAACGACGGAACGTCGGGCAGCGCGGTCGAGCGCTTCGCACCCGAGCTCGCCAGCACGCGGATCTTGCCGGCGCGGTGGAGTTCGGAGAGGTCGGCGATCGCGTCGATCGCGGCCGGCACCTGGCCGCCGACGAGGTCGTTCAGGTAGGCGGCGGAACCCTTGTACGCGACGTGCGTCATGTCGACGCCGATCTCGCGCGACAAGAGCACGCCGTAGAAGTGCAGCAGGCTGCCGGCGCCGGAGGTCGCGTACGACGCCTTGCCGGGATTGGCCTTCGCCCAGGCGACGAACTCGGCCCAGGTCTTCGCGCCGCTCGCCGGACCCGCCGCGATCGCGAGCGGGAAAGTCGCACCCAGTCCGACCGGCGCGAAGTCCTTGAGCGAGTCGTACGGGATGTTCGGGAAGACGTGCGGCACGACGGCGATCGCGGAGACCGGGGCGACCATCAGCGTCGTCCCGTCGGGCGCCGCGTTCTTGAGGGCCTCGGCGGCGATCCGGCCGATCGCGCCCGGCCGGTTGTCGATGACGACCGGCTGGCCGAGTCCGTCCTTCATCTTGTCGGCGACCAGGCGCGCGATCAGGTCGACCGTGCCGCCGGCGGGAAAGCCGACGAGGATCCTGACCGGCCTGTCGATGCGGTCCTGCGCGAGCGCGGAGGGCGCCGCGACCCAGCCGGCGACGGACACGGCCAGCGCGAGCGCGCAGCCGGCGAACGAACGGTGCAGCATGGCGGTCTCCCCGGGATTGGGCTCCGCGTACCGGACGCGCGCCGGGCGTCCGGCGGGCGTTCGGGAGCGGGCGCGAAGTATACGGCACGGTCCCGCGGTGACGGAATCCGGCTGCGACGCGCCGGAGGCGATGCGCAATCCGCGCGCCGGGTCAGAACACCGATGGCGGCCGCCGCCACATCCCGGCGATCGTGTCGCGCAGCGGCTGGAGCCGGCCGTGGAAGAAATGCCCGCAGCCGGGGAAGACGACGATCGGGAGCGCCTGCGGGCGCGCCCAGTCGAGCACGTCCGCGAGCGGGACGATGTCGTCCTCCTCGCCGTGGATCACGATCGTGTCGGCCGGCACCGGGCCGACCGGGAAGCGCCTGACCGCCGGGCCGACGAGCACCAGGCGCTCGGCCTGCGTGCGCTGCGCGACCCGTGTCTGCACGTAGGAACCGAACGAGAAGCCGGCCAGCGCGAGCGGCAACGACGTGCCGTAGCGCTCCCGTGCCCACGCGATCACCGCGAGCGCGTCCTCGGTCTCGCCCACGCCGTCGTCGTGCGCGCCCTCTGACGTACCGACGCCGCGGAAGTTGAAGCGCACCGCGACGTAGTCCAGACCGAAGAAGGTCTTGGCGAGCGTCTGCGCGACCTTGTTGTCGAGCGTGCCGCCCTGCAGCGGGTGCGGATGGCACACGAGCGCGATGCCGGCGCGCGCATGCGGCGGCACGTTGCAGACGACCTCGATCGCGCCGGCGTCGCCGTCGACCCGCGCGCGCTCGGTCGTGCCAGGCGTCAAATCCTGAGCCTCTCGACGACTTCGCCGCCGACCAGGTGACGCTCGACGATCTCGTCGATGTCCGAACGGTCGACGTAGGTGTACCAGACCGCCTCCGGATACACGACGAGCACCGGACCCTCCTCGCAACGGTCGAGGCACCCGGCCTTGTTGACGCGGATCGAGCCCTTGCCGGAGAGGCCGAGCGCCTTCACGCGGTCCTTCGCGTACTTCTGCAGGTCGGGCGAGCCGAACTCGGCGCAGCACTTCTCGGGCGCCTCGCGCTGGTTGCAGCAGAAGAACACGTGCCGCCGGTAGTAGCTCATCGTCGAGTCTCGCGATCGGTCGAACCCCGATTCTAGCGGAGCGCACGGGGCGCCTGTGCGTATCCGCCCGTTGCGCGGGCGACGGCGCGGGCGCGTTTCGGTACGCGCCGGTCAGGTCCGCGGCCCCGACCCGCCGGTGCCGGACACCGGATCGGTGCCAGACCGCTCCCGGCCCGCGGGCGGCTCCGGCGCGCCCCACGCCGGCCGTCCGGCGAGCGCGAACAGCCACGCGGCCGCCGCGATCGGCCAGACCAGGAGCACCGTCTGCATCAGGCCGTTGAAGTTGAGCAGGTGTCCGTAGCGCCAGTTGAAGAGGGTCAGCGGCGCGCGCGCGAACAGCATTTCCGGCACGAGCAGCGGGGTGAGCAGCGACGAGAGCAGCGCGATCGCGCAGACGGCGATCATCGCGGGACGCGGCAGGGCGATCGCGGCGGCGAGCGCCAGCGCGCCGGCAGCCACGCCGGTCGACACGCCCGGCCTCAGCCATCCCTCCCAGGCGGAAGACTTGAGCAGGGCGATCGCGGCGACGCCCTTGATCATCAGCGCGGCGCCGATCAGCAGCAGCACGGCCGCGCCCATGTGTCGCCGGTGCCGCACGAGCAGCGCGAGGAACAGGCCCACGCCCAGCGTCTGGAACGCGCTCTCGGCGGCCTCGATCAGCACCGTCACTGCGTCGGTGCCCGGGGCGGCGCGCGCCACGCCGGCGATCGGCGCCGGGTCGAAGGTGATCGCGAACAGCGCGATCGCCGGATTGACCTGCGCGACCAGCCACAGCGCCAGCAGCGCGAGTCCCACGTCGCCGAGCGTGCCGTGCAGGAACACCGCACGACGGGCACCCGACAACGCGGCGCGCCATGCGGGGCGGCGCGCGACCGCGGCGGCGGCGAGCGCACCGGCGAGCGCACCGCCGCCATTGGAAAGGACGTCGATCGCGTTCGCATCGCGCGGCGGCAGGTAGGCCTGCAGCGACTCCATCGCGAACGACAGCGCGATCCCGCCGAGGGCGCCGAGCGCGACCCGGCGCGCCGGCTTCGCGCGGCGCGGGATCCACGCGACGAACGCGCCGAACGGCGCGTAGGCGAGCACGTTGGCGACGATGTCGAAACGCGTCCAGCGGGCGCGGCCGGGTGCCAGCAGCCAGTGCGGCGTGGCGTCGGGCAGCGCCACCCAGCCGGCGAACGGCTGGAGGCTCGCGTACACGATCGCGAGCCCGTAGATCGCCGCGAGCGCGTGCGGCAGCCGCGAAGTCGCGGCCGGGCCTTCGCCCGCGGTCACGGCGATCCGGCCGCGTCGTCCGGTGCGACGAGCCGCTTGCGCACCACGACGAGGCCCTCGTGATCGGCGACCGGCGCGAAGCCGCGCGCAGCGAACAGCGCTGCCGGGCCGTGGTAATGATCGGCCGCCGCGTCGCTCGCCCCGGCCTTGAACGGAAACGCGTCGACGACGCGGATGCCGCGCGCTGCGAAGTTGTCGAGCGCGAAGTCGAGCAGCGCCGCCGCGACGCCGCGCCGGCGCCACGCGGGCGCGACGACGAAGCAGACGAGGACGGCGGCCTCGTGCGCGGGCACGTCGGCCGGCGCCGGCGCGATCTTCATCCGCTCGAAGCAGTGCGGGAGCTTGTGGCGCGGCGCGGCGTGCATCCAGCCGACGACCTCGTCCCGCGCGGCCGGCGTCTCCGTCCGGTGGGCAGGGTGTTCCGCGGCAGCGGGCGCGCCGTGGTGGTCGGAGGACGGCACGTGCGCGCGGGCGAGGTAGCCTTCGGCTTCGCCGCAGTCGATCGCCGCCGCGATCGCGGTGCGGTTCTGCACGGCGGTCATCTTCGGCCAGTCGATCGCGCGCGGCAGCCGGTAGAACTGGCAGTAGCAGCGCGCCCACTCGGGGTTGTCCGCGAACGCGGGTCCGCGCTCGTGGTCGAAAAAAGCGAGGTAGTCGTCGCGCTGCCCGGGCGTGAGCCGGGAGACGACGATCGCGCTGCCGGTCATCCGATGATCATCGCACGGCCCCGGCCGCGCGGCCAGCCGCGAACCCGTCCGCGCCGGACCGCGGGCCGGCGCCGCGCGTTCAGCGGACCTTGATCTCGGTCCAGAGGCGGTTCAGGAGCCGGCGTTCCCTGCGCCCGAAATCGGTGAGCTGCTGCAGCTTCGCGAACTCCGCCGGCGGCGGGAACACCGCGCGGTTGTCCCTCACCGCCTGGTCGACGAACTCCATCGACTTCGCGTTCACGTTGCCCGAGCCGATCATGTTCGAGAGCTCGGCGCCGTTCTTCGGGACCAGCATGAAATTGATGAACTGGTAGGCGAGGTCCGGCCGGGGGCCGGTCTTGTGCATGACCATGTTGTCGACGGCGAGCACCGCGCCTTCCTTCGGCGTCGACGAGGCGATCGTGAACGGCCGCTTCGCCTTCTCGGCGTCCGCGGCCGCCTGGAACATGTCGTTGCTGTACCCGTGCGCGACCCAGATGTTGCCGATGGTCAGTTCCTTGATGTACGACGAGGCGTTGAACGCCGCCCAGTACGGCTTCGCGCGCAGGATGAGGTCGCGGGCCTCCTTGAGCTTCGCCTCGTCGGACTCGTTGGCGCGGTAGCCGAGGTACATGAGCGCGGCGGCGAAGAGCTCGCGCTGGCTGTCGAGCACGGTCACCTTGCCGCGGATCTTCTCCAGGTACCTGGGCTCGAAGATGAGCGCCCAGGTGTCGGTCGGCAGCGAGAGCTCCTTCATCTTCCCGGCGTTGTAGCCGATCAGCGTGACCGAGTACGCGTACGGGACCGAGTACCGATTGCCCGGATCGAACGCGTTGTCGAGGAACTCGGGCTTGATGTGGTCGAGGCCGGCGATCTTCGAGCGGTCGAGTTCGCGCAGCGCGCCCTGCGCGATCAGCGTCTGCACCGCGTTGCCGGTCGGAACGAGCAGGTCGTAGCCGGTGGCGCCGGCCGCGAGTTTCGCGAGCAGCTCCTCGTTGTCCGAGTAGTAGTCCTGCACCAGCTTGCAGCGGCAGGACGCCTCGAAGGCCTTCGCCATGTCCTCGGCGAGGTAGTTGTTCCAGTTGTAGAGGTGCAGCTCGCTGCCGGACGCCTTCGAGGACTTGGCCTCCGCGCCCTCGCCCGGCGCCTTGTCGGCGTCGCCGCCGGGGCCGCAGCCGGCCAGGAGGACCGCGAACGCGCAAGCCGCGATCGCAGCCAGTCGCGTGCGCGCGCACCGCTGCGCAGGGAGCGTGGCCCCTCCGGTGCGGGCGCGTTCGGCCATGTCCACGGGCTCAGCCCTTCCCGCCGATCGCGTCGGGCGCGATCTTCCCGGCCACGACGATCAGCGTGAGCGTCAGCAGCATGAGCAGCGTGGAGAGCGCGTTGACCTCGGGCGTGACGGCGACCTTCACCATCGTGTAGATCGTCAGCGGCAGCGTCGGCACGCCGGCGCCGGCGGTGAAGAACGTGATGACGAAGTCGTCGATCGACAGGGTGAACGCCATCAGCGCGCCGGCGATCACGCCGGGCGTGATCAGCGGCAGCGTGACCAGTCGGAACGTCTGCCAGGGCGTCGCGCCCAGGTCGCGCGCCGCCTCGAAGATCGACTCGTCCATGCCGGCGAGCCGCGCGCGGACGATGATCGCGACGAAACCGATGCAGAACGTCGTGTGCGCGACGATGACGGTGAGCAGCGACAGCGACTCCTCGCCGAACGTGGTGATGAAGAAGATCAGCAGCGACACCCCGAGCAGGATCTCCGGCATCGCGATCGGCGTCAGCACCATGAACGGCAGCAGCCTCGACTTGTACCGGTGCATGGCGATCCCGGCCATCGTGCCCAGGACCGTCGCCGCCGCCGCCGCGACGACCGCGATGACGAGCGAGTTGGTCGCGGCCTTCAGCATCTCGTCGTTGCGGACGAGCTTCGCGTACCAGCTCGTCGTGAAGCCGACCCACTCGGCCGAGAGTTTCGAGTCGTTGAACGAGAAGACGACGACGACCGCGAGCGGAACGTAGAGGAACAGGTACACGGCGATCGCCGAGGCGACCAGCAGCGGCGACCTACGCACGGGCCACCCCCCGCCGCGCGAGCCAGGCCGCGAGTCCGGCGATCGCGAGCACCGCGAAGGTCAGCATCAGCGACAGCATCGAGCCGAACGGCCAGTCGCGAGTCCCGAGGAAACTCTCCTTGATCAGGTTGCCGACCAGCCAGTCGTCCTTGCCGCCGAGGATCTCGGGGATCGCGAACATGCCCAGTACCGGGATGAACACGAGCGCCGAGCCGGAGAAGATGCCGGGCAGCGACAGCGGGAAGGTCACGCGCCAGAAGCGATTCCAGGCGCTGGCGCCGAGGTCCTGCGCGGCGTCGAGCAGCGTCGGGTCGTGCTTCTCGAGGTTCGTGTACAGCGGCAGGATCATGAACGGCAGGTGCACGTAGACCATGCCGACCAGCACGGCGAGACGCGAGAACAGCAGGTCGAACGGCCCGAGGATGATCATCCACGCGTAGACGCGCACCAGGAAGTTGCTCGCGAACGGCAGCACGCAGAGCAGCACCAGGAGGTTGCGGTGGCGCTTGGGGCTGCGCGCGATCAGCAGCGCCACCGGGTATGCCATCACCAGGCAGGCGAGCGTGGTCAGCGCCGCGACGCCGAACGACTTGACGAAGATCTGGACGTAGATCGTGTCGCCGAGGAAGACCTGGTAGTTCTCCAGCGTGAGGCCGGTCTCCTCGCCCTCGGCGCCGGGGCCGAACAGCGGCGCGAGCGCGCCCAGCTCCCCGGGGAAGCGGAAGCTCGCCCCGACCATGATGAGCGAGGGGACGAGGAAGAAGATCGTCAGGAACGCGAGCGGCGGCGCGCTGGTGAGCCAGCGCACGAGCCCCGACCCCTGGCTCGACGCGGAGCGCGGCGCGGATTCGGTGGCGCTCATCCCGCGGCCGTTCCGGAGGCGGCGGCGAGCCTCGGGCCGCTACGCATCGAGGAAAGCGCCGGCTTCGGCCTTCCAGGACACGCGCACGCGGTCGCCGACGTCGAAGAAGCGCGCGCGGCCGGGCAGCGAATTGGCGAGCAGCGCCTCGATCCGGTGTCCGTCGGCGAGATCGACGATGTAGGTCGTCACGTCGCCGATGTAGAGGAAGTCGTAGACGCGGCCCTCGAACTGGTTCGGCTCGGGCGCGGCGTCGGCGGCGGCGCGGATCGACACCTGCTCGGGCCGGATGACGTAGACGCCCTGCTGCCCGGGCTGCGCGCCTTCCTTCGCCGGCGCGGCGATCGTGCCGAGCTTGCCGAGCGCGAGGGAGAGCGTCGCGCCGGTCGACGCCACGGTGGCGTCCAGCATGTTGACGTTGCCGATGAAGTCGGCCACGAACCGGGTCTTCGGGAAGCCGTAGAGCCGCGAAGGTTCGTCGAGCTGCTCGATCCTGCCGTGGTTCATCACCGCGATCCGGTGCGACAGCGCGAGCGCTTCCGCCTGCGCGTGGGTCACGAACACGAACGTGACGCCGACGTCCTTCTGCAGGCGGATCAGCTCGAGCTGCATCTGCTCGCGCAGCTTCGCGTCGAGCGCGCCCAGCGGCTCGTCGAGCAGCAGGAGCCGGGGCCGGTTGACCAGCCCGCGCGCGAGGGCGACGCGTTGCTTCTGGCCGCCGGAGAGCTCGTGCGGGTAGCGCCCGCCCTTGTCGTCGAGCTTCACCTGCTCGAGGGCCGCCCGGGTCGTCGACCGGATCGTCGCGTCGTCCTTGCCCGCCATCCTGAGCGGGAACGCGACGTTCTGCTCGACCGTCATGTGCGGGAACAGCGCGTAGCTCTGGAAGACCGTGTGGATCGGCCGGCGCTCGGCCGGCGTGTCCTTGAGGTCCACGCCGTCCAGGACGATCGAGCCCCGGTCGGGCAGGTCGAACCCCGCGATCATCCGCAACAGCGTCGTCTTGCCGCAGCCGGAAGGCCCGAGCAGCGTGAAGAACTCGCCGGACTTGATCTCGAAGCTGACGTCGTCGACCGCGACGAAGTCGCCGAACCGGCGGGTGACGTTCCGGATTTCGAGCTGCGCCATCGGCGCTGCCTCCCCAGGGGCGCGAAAACCGGGGGGATTGTATAGCAACGGGGCGATGCCCCGTCCCGCCGGGGGCGCATGGGCCGGCGGCCGACATCCGGGATGGGCGGGCGACGGACGCGAAACTCCGCCGGGACCCCCGGCCCGACGCGCGCGGAGCGGCTGCGAGGCGCTTCCCTAGGCCGTACGTCCGGGTGCGGCCCGGGCATGAGACGTGCTAACTTTGCTCCCGATGAACAGTCCGAAGCCGTCCGGTTCGCTCCTCGATACGCTGCGTGCCCAGTCCGATGCCGTCCGGGGTCAGGACTCTGCCGCACGCCGTCCGGTCGAGGAGGCGCTCCGGGACATCGACCGGCGCCTCTGGCGGGCCTTCAAGTGGCTCGACGAGGTGGTTTCGCACCTCGAGGTCATCAAGCCGATCGTCGCGCACGAATACCGGCTGGGCGAGATCCTGACGATCGCCTCTCCGAAGTTCGAGAACGGATTCCTGTCCTACCGGCGCCGCCCGATGGCCGGGCAGGAGGTCATCGACCAGATCGAGCTCTTCTACCGGCTCGTGCAGGAGAAGCCGATCACGATCAAGGTTCCGCCCGCCGCGGGGAACGACGTCGAGGCGAAGCTCCGGGGCAGCGCGCTCCAGTTCCAGTACCGGACGGAGATGGACGAGGAGCGCACGCATCGCTACAGCCTGTTCGTCGTGCAGCCCGCGGTCACCGCGATGGTCCGCTTCCTTCCCGACTACCGCCGCCAGATCGTCGAGGTCATGCTGCGCAACGTCGACCGATTCGAGTCGGTCGCGCTCGAATTTCCGGCGGCGGCGATCGACGAGGCGGCGCTCGAGGATTTGATCCGTTTCATCCTAGGTGAGGCGAACACGTTCCTGCGTCGCGCACCGCTGGCCGGCGTCGGCGCCGGTCGCCGGCCGGCCGACATCAAGGGGCCCGAGGTCTACCGCGTCGAGAAGACCGTCCGTCCCCGCTGAGCGCCGGATGATAGACATAGTTGGGGTAGGGGTAATTTTGTTAATTGGGGTCAGACTCGAATTTCGAAATTGGTATTTGGGGTCAGACTCGAATTTCCGTCGCTCGAAACCGAGCGACGGAAATTCGAGTCTGA
>JADZDA010000111.1 GCA_020851255.1 Burkholderiales bacterium
GAAATTCGAGTCTGACCCCATATTTGCCCCAGGCGGAATTCGAGTCTGACCCCATTTCCCCAACGGGTGAAATTCGAGTCTGAAACCATTTTTCCTAGCCCGTCGCGGTCGCCCCGGCCTCCGCTGCCAGGGCCGAGCGCGTCCGCCCGGCCAGCGCCTGCAGCCGCTCGAAGGGCGGACGCTTCGCCGGCCAGGTCAGGCCGACCCCGTCGTCCGCGTGGCGCGCGAGTACGTGCAGGTGGAAATGCGGCACCGTCTGGAATCCCGCCGGTTCGTTCGCCTGCAGGAGCGTCACGCCGGCCGCGCCGAATTCGCGCTTGACCGCCCGCGCGATCCGCACCGCGGTCCGGAATACCGCGGCCGCCTCGTCGTCGCCAAGGCCGTAGATCGTGTCGACATGGCGCGCGGTGGCGACGATCACATGGCCGTCGTTGACCTGGCCCGCGTCCATGAAGGCGACGACCAGGCCGTCGCGATGCACGAACGCGGCGGGAAGTTCACCGGCGATCAGACGGCAGAACACACACGCGGACATCGTTTCGCTCCTTCCCCTCGTTCGGAATCACGGCCGGGCGCGGACGCGGCGCGCGCATGACGGCCCGCCGTCACCGTCCGCCCGGCCTGCCGAATCCGCCGCCGCCGGGCGTGCGCACGACGAACACGTCGCCCGGCCGCATCTCGACCTTGAACGTCGCGCCGTAGGTCTCGCGCGGACCATCGGCGCGCTCGACCCAGTTCTCGCCGACCGCGCCGGGCTCGCCGCCGTCGACGCCGAACGGCGCGACGCGCCTGTGGTTCGCGAGCATCACCGCGGTCATCGGTTCGAGGAACCGGATGCGCCGCTCCCCGCCGTCTCCACCGCGGTGGCGTCCGGCGCCGCCGCTGCCGCGTCGGATCGCGTAGGACTCGAGCCTTACCGGAAAGCGCCACTCGAGCACCTCCGGATCGGTGAGCCGCGAGTTGGTCATGTGCGTCTGGACCACGCTCGCGCCATCGAAATCTGGCCCGGCGCCCGAACCACCCGAAATCGTCTCGTAATACTGGTGGCGGTCGTCGCCGAACGTGAAATTGTTCATCGTCCCCTGCGAGGCCGCCAGCACGCCCAGCGCGCCGTACAGGCAGTCGGTGATCGCCTGGGATGTCTCGACGTTCCCCGCGACCACCGCAGCCGGGTAACGCGGCGCGAGCATCGAGCCGTCCGGGATCACGATCGTCAACGGTTTCAGGCAACCGGCGTTCATTGGAATGTCGTCGTCGACGAGTGTCCTGAACACGTAGAGCACGGCCGCCTTGCAGACGGCGGAGGGCGCGTTGAAGTTGGTCGGCCGCTGCGGCGAAGTGCCCGTGAAATCGACCGTCGCCTCGCGGCGCGCGCGGTCGACACGGATCGCGACCCGGATCACCGAGCCGTCGTCCATCTCGTAGTCGAACTTCCCGTCCCGCAGCGCCCCCAGGACGCGACGAACCGACTCCTCGGCGTTGTCCTGCACATGCCGCATGTACGCACGGACCACCGGCAGCGAGAAGTGCTCGACCATCGTCGCCAGTTCGTGGGCGCCCTTGGCGCAGGCGGCGACCTGCGCGCGCAGGTCGGCGACGTTCTGGTCGACGTTCCGCGCCGGGTAGCGGCCCGATGCGAGGATCGCGCGGATCTCGGCGTCCAGGAAACGGCCCTCCGCGACCAGTTGCACGTTGTCCAGCAGGACGCCCTCCTCTTCGACATGCGCCGAATCCGGCGGCATCGAGCCGGGGGTGATGCCGCCGATGTCCGCGTGGTGGCCGCGCGAGGCGACGTAGAACTCCGGACCCTCACCCCCGCCCCTCTCCCGCGAGCGGGAGCGGGGAGATTCGTGAGGCGGCGGAGCCGCCTCCAGAAAGACGGGGGCGATGACGGTGACGTCGGGCAGGTGCGTGCCGCCGTTGTACGGGGCGTTCAGCACGAAGACGTCGCCCGGCCGCATCGTCGCCGCGCGGCGCTCGATCACCGTCCTGACGCTCTCGCCCATCGACCCCAGGTGCACCGGCATGTGCGGCGCGTTGGCGACCAGGTTGCCGTCGGCGTCGAAGATCGCGCAGGAGAAATCGAGACGCTCCTTGATGTTGACCGAGTACGAGGTGTTGGCGAGCGTCACGCCCATCTGCTCGGCGATCGCCATGAACAGGTTGTTGAACACCTCGAGCAGCACCGGGTCGGCGGTCGTGCCGATCGCGTGCGCGCGCCGGACCGCCTCGACGCGTTCCAGCATCAGGTCGTCGCGGGCGCTGAGCGTCGCGCGCCAGCCCGGCTCGACGACCGTCGTCGCGTTCGGCTCCCGGATGACCGCGGGGCCGTCGATCGCGTCACCCGGCCGCAGGTCCTCGCGCGCGT
The DNA here is from genome assembly GCA_020851255.1 of Burkholderiales bacterium. Classification (GTDB taxonomy): domain Bacteria; phylum Pseudomonadota; class Gammaproteobacteria; order Burkholderiales; family Casimicrobiaceae; genus VBCG01. Next base: position 2,369 of record JADZDA010000111.1, read on the forward strand.
ACACCGCCGCATCGCGGCGCGCGCCGCCGGTGTGGAGAGCGACGGTCGCGATCCGCGCGAGCGGCCCGACGCGCGCAGCGAACGACGGTGCGCGGCCGGCGGCCTCCTCGTCGCGCCCGATCGCCTCGACCGCGATCGCCTCGATCACCAGGTCCTTGTCCGGCATCAGGAAGCCGTACTGCTGCCGGTACCGGCGCTCGAACGCCTCGACGACCGCGCCGTGGCCGTCGACGGGCACTTCGAGTGTCGTGTCGGTGCCCTCGTACTTGAGATGCAGCGTCCGCTGGCAGGCGATCCGCGGCGGCGCGATGCCCTGTTTCGCGACGTCCTCGCGCGCCGCGCGCTCGAGCGCGTCGAATGCCGCGCCGGCTCGATCGAGCGTCTCGGCGGAGAGTCGGCTCTCGACGGCCGCCTGCCGGAGCGCGCGCACGTCCGCGAGTCCCATCCCGTACGCCGACAGCACGCCGGCCAGCGGGTGGACGAAGACCCGGGTCATGCCGAGCGCGTCGGCGACCAGGCATGCGTGCTGGCCGCCCGCGCCGCCGAAGCAACACAGCGTGTACCCGGTGACATCGTAGCCACGCTCGACCGAGATGTGCTTGATCGCGTTGGCCATGTTCTCGACCGCGATCGCGAGGAATCCCTCGGCGATCTCCTCCGGCGAACGACGGTGGCCGGTCGCGCGCTCGACCTCTTCGGCGAGCGTGGCGAACTTCGACCGCACGACTTCCGCATCGAGCGGCTGATCGCCCCCGGGACCGAATACGCGCGGAAACAGCGCCGGAGAGAGCTTGCCGACCATCACGTTGCAGTCGGTGACGGTGAGCGGCCCACCGCGCCGGTAGGCCGCCGGCCCCGGATTCGCGCCGGCGGACTCCGGACCGACGCGGAAGCGCGAACCGTCGAACGTGCAGATCGATCCGCCGCCGGCCGCGACCGTGTGGATGCGCATCATCGGCGCGCGCAGACGGACGCCGGCGACCTCGGTGGCGTACGCGCGCTCGTACTCGCCCGCGTAGTGCGTGACGTCGGTCGACGTGCCCCCCATGTCGAAACCGATGACCCGGTCGTGGCCCGCGAGGCGGGACACCTCGACCGCGCCGACGATGCCGCCGGCCGGTCCGGACAGGATCGCGTCCTTGCCCTGGAAGAGCTTCGCGTCGGTCAGCCCGCCCGACGACTGCATGAACTGCAGCCGCACGCGGCCGCGCCTGCCGTCCAGGTCGTCGGCGACCTGGTCGACGTAGCGACGCAGGATCGGCGACAGGTACGCGTCGACGACGGTCGTGTCGCCGCGCGAGACGAACTTCATCAGCGGCGACACCTCGTGCGACACCGACACCTGCGCGAACCCGATCCTCCGCGCGATCGCCGCGATCGCACGCTCGTGTTGCGGGAACCGGTAGCCGTGCATCAGCACGATCGCGACCGCACGGATCCCGTCGGCGTGAGCGCGGACGAGCGCGCGCTCGACGCCGGCCTCGTCGAGCGGCCGCACCAGCCCGCCCTGCGCGTCCATCCGTTCGTCGGCCTCGATGACGCGCTCGTGGAGCAGTTCCGGCAGGTCGATGCGCCGCACGAAGAGCTTCGGCCGGTTCTGGTAGGCGATCCTCAGCGCGTCCGCGTAGCCGCGCGTGACGACCAGGACGGTGCGCTCGCCCTTGCGCTCGAGCAGCGCGTTGGTCGCGACCGTCGTCCCCATCTTGACCGCCGAGATCGACGCCGCGGGAATCGGTTCGCCGGACCTGAGCCCGAGCAGCTCGCGGATGCCCTGCACCGCGGCGTCGCGGTAGCGTTCCGGGTTGTCGGACAGCAATTTGAGCGTGGCGAGCGTCCCGTCGGGGCGTCGCGCGATGATGTCGGTGAACGTCCCGCCGCGGTCGATCCATAATTGCCACATACGGGAGTCAGGAGTCAGGAGTCAGAGGACAGCGATCGGAGGCGTCGGCGTCTGCGGGGGCGGCGCATCGAGCGCCGGTGGGGCCCTGTGTCGACGGAGCGCGAGTTGGTGTGTCGCCGCAGACTTCGTCTCTCGGGCATTATAGGAGCAGCGGCGATTGCGCCCCCCTGGTCCACGAAGCGGCGTCCCGGCGCCCGATGCGCCGCCCCCGCGGACGCCGACGCCTCCGATCGCTGTCCTCTGACTCCTGACCCTGTGCTCGGCATCCTGACGCTCGACACCGCCTTCCCGCGCATCCGCGGCGACCTGGGCTGCCCCGAGACCTTTCCCTTCCCGGTCCGCTACGCGACCCCGAAGGGAGCGGCGGTCGATCTCGTCGTGCACAGGCGCGACGACTCGATGCTGCCGGCGTTCATCGCCGCCGCGCTCGATCTCGTCGAGGCCGGCGCGCTGGGCATCGCGACGACCTGCGGCTTCCTCGCGCGCTGGCAGGACCGGCTGACCGCCGAGATCCCGGTGCCGGTCCTGACGTCGTCGCTGCTGCAGGCCGGCCTCGTCGCGCGCACGCTGCCCCGCGGACGGCGCGTGGGCATCGTCACCTACTCGGCCGCCGATCTCACGCCCGAACTCCTCGACGCGGCCGGCGTGCCGGCGTACTCGCCGATCGCCGGTGTCGATCCGGCCGGCGTCTTCGGCCGCACGATCCGCCACGGCGCGGCCGCGCTCGACCTGCGCGCGATGGCCGACGACGTGGCCGGCGCATCCCGCCACCTGGTCGCCAGCCACCGCGACATCGGCGCGATCGTGCTCGAATGCGCGAACATGCCCCCTTACCGTCGCCAGGTGGAAGCCGCCACCGGCGTGCCGGTATACGACGCCGCCCAGCTGGTCGGCTGGTTCTACGCCGGACTCGCCGCCACGCGCCAACGGCACTCGCTGCGGGATTTGTGGTAAATAGTCGCGGCTCGCCCTCCGCAGGGGCGAGGCTATGCCCCCCATCCCCGCCAGGAGGTCCCCAATGAACCGCCCCGTCGCCCTGCTCGCCGCGGCCGGCTTCGCGCTCGCCGCGAACCTCGCCGGACCCGCCGCCGCGCAGACCAAGTGGGATCTCCCGTCCGCGTACCCGGCGACCAATTTCCACACCGAGAACCTGCAGCAGTTCGCCAACGAAGTCGAAAAGGCGTCCGGCGGCAAGTTGAAGATCCAGCTCCACCCGAACGCTTCGCTCTTCAAGGCGCCGGAGATCAAGCGCGCGGTCCAGGGCAACCAGGCGCAGGCGGGCGAGATCCTGCTGGTCAACTACGAGAACGAGGATCCGCTCTACGGCGTGGACGGCATCCCCTTCCTCGCCACCTCGTACGCCGATTCGTTCAAGCTCTACAAGGCGTCGCGGAAAGCGCTCGAGGACAAGCTCGCGAAGCAGGGGATGATGCTGCTCTACACGGTCCCCTGGCCGCCGCAGGGAATCTACACCAAGCGCACGCTCGCCTCGGTCGCCGACATGAAGGGGCTCAAGTGGCGCGCGTACAGCCCGGCGACCGCCAAGATCGCCGAGCTGGTCGGCGCGCAGCCGATGACCGTGCAGGCGGCCGAGGTTTCGCAGGCGCTCGCCACGGGCGTCATCGATTCGTACATGTCGTCGGGCGCGACCGGCTTCGACAGCAAGACCTACGAGCACGTGAAGAACTGGTACGACACCCAGGCGTGGCTGCCCAAGAACGCGGTGATCGCGAACAGGAAGGCGTTCGACGCGCTCGACAAGGCGACGCAGTCCGGCGTGCTCAAGGCCGCCGCCGACGCCGAGACCCGCGGCTGGAAGCTCTCGCAGGAGAAGAACAGCTGGTATGTCGACCAGTTGAAGCAGAAGGGCATGAACATCCTGCCTCCCTCGGAGCAGCTCACCGCGGACCTGCGCAAGGTCGGCAACTTCATGCTGGCGGAGTGGCAGCGCAAGTCCGGCGACGAGGGCAGGAAAGTCATCGAGTCCTACCGCAGCCAATGACCGCCGGCCGCCGGGGCGATCGCTCGTCCCGGCGGTCCGTCGTGCACGCCGGCACCCCGGGTCGCATCCGTCCGCGCCGCATCGGCCGATGATCCGCCGGGCGCTGGACCGGCTCTACGCCGCCGCCTCGGCGGTCGCCGCGTTCTTCATGGTCGGCACGCTCGCGATGGTGCTCACCGCCATCGCCGGACGCCTGTTCCATTTCCACGTCCCCGGCACCGACGCCTACGCCGGCTACTGCATGGCGGCGGCGGGGTTCCTCGCGCTCGCCGGGACGCTCAGGCATGGCGAGCACATCCGGGTGACGCTGATCGTCGAACGGCTGGCCGGCCGGTCGAGACGCGCTCTCGAACTGTGGGCGCTCGGCGTCGCGGTCGTGCTGGCGGTACTGTTCGCCTGGTACTCGTCGAGGCTCGCCTGGCAGTCGTGGGACTTCCACGATGTCTCGACCGCGAACGACGCGACGCCGCTGTGGATTCCGCAGCTCGCGATGGCGATCGGCACGATCGTGCTCGCGATCGCGCTGGCCGACGAGCTCGTCGCCGAATGGCTCGGTCGTCGTCGGAAGTCCGCGCCGGCCGAGCCGCTGCGCAATGAGTGACCCGCTCATCACGTTGCTGCTGGTGCTCGCGCTTTTCGCTCTGCTCGGCAGCGGCGTCTGGATCGGACTCGCGCTCGCCGGCGTCGCCTGGGTCGCCATGGAGCTGTTCAGCTCGCGCCCGGCCGGCGACGCGATGGCGGTCACGATCTGGGGCGCGTCGTCGTCGTGGACGCTGACCGCGCTGCCGCTGTTCGTCTGGATGGGCGAGATCCTGTTCCGCACGCGGTTGTCAGAAGACATGTTTCGCGGCCTCGCGCCCTGGATCGAGCGCCTGCCCGGGCGGCTGCTGCACACGAACATCATCGGTTGTACGATTTTCGCCGCGGTGTCGGGCAGCTCGGCCGCGACATGCGCGACCATCGGCAAGATGACGCTGCCGGACCTGAAGTCGCGCGGCTACCCGGAAGGCATCGCCATCGGCAGCCTCGCCGGCGCCGGCACGCTGGGCCTGCTCATCCCCCCGTCGATCATCATGATCGTCTACGGCGTCACGGCGAACGTCTCGATCGCGCAACTCTTCATCGCCGGCGTGATCCCCGGCATCCTGCTGGCGGCGCTCTTCTCGGGCTACCTGGTCGCCTGGGCGCTCGCGCACCCGAACGCGGTGCCGGCCGCGACCGAACGGACGGCGCTCGCGCAGAAGCTCGCGGCGTCGCGCCACCTGATCCCGGTCGTGGCGCTGATCGCGCTGGTGCTGGGCTCGATCTACACCGGAGTCGCGACCGCCACCGAGGCGGCCGCTTTCGGCGTCGTGGGCGCGCTCGCGGTGTCGGCGACGCAGCGGTCGCTCTCCTGGCGCACGTTCGTCGACAGCCTGACCGGAGCGCCCCGGCTCTACTGCATGATCGCGCGGATCCTCGCCGGCGCCGCGTTCCTCACGCTCGCGATGGGCTACATCGGGCTGCCGCGCCACCTCGCCGCGTGGATCGCCTCGCTGGGCCTGTCGCCGTTCGCGCTCGTCGTCGCGCTCGCGGTGTTCTACGTCGTGCTCGGCTGCTTCCTCGACGGCATCTCGATGGTCGTCCTCACGATGGGCGTGATCCTGCCCACGGTCGAGGCGGCCGGCATCGACCTCCTGTGGTTCGGCGTGTTCGTCGTCCTCGTCGTGGAGATGGCTCAGATCACGCCGCCGGTCGGCTTCAACCTGTTCGTGCTGCAGGGCATGACCGGCAGGGACATGGCCTGGATCGCCCGGCAGGCGCTCCCGAGTTTCCTGCTCCTCTGCGTCGCGGTGCTGATGATCTGGTTCTTTCCCGGCCTGGTCACCTGGCTGCCGGCGCAGATGAAACTCGGCTGACTCCCGCGCCGGGCCCGACCGGCCGGGCGGGCGTCTCGACCGGCGCCCTCGCCCCGGCGACAATGGCGCGGTGACCCGATCCCCGCAACGCCGCCCCGACGACGCTGCGTCCTGGGCGGCGGTCGTGCCCACTCCGGTCTGCGCGCTGGGCATCCGCACCGACGGCCGCGCGGTGACGCGCGTCGCCTATCTCGCGGCGAACACGCCGGCGCGATCCGCGTCCGATGCGATCGCCGAGCGCGCGGTGCGCGAGATCGAACGCTACCTCGCCGACCCCGGCTCGCGGTACGAAGTGCCGCTCGCGCCGACCGGCACGCCGTTCCAGCGCCGCGTCTGGGACGCGATCCGCGCGATCCCCGCCGGCGAGTCGCGCACCTACGGCGAACTGTCCCGCAAGCTCGTCACCGCCGCCCGCGCGGTCGGCCAGGCCTGCGGCGCCAATCCGATCGCGCTGCTGATCCCCTGCCATCGCGTCGTCGGCGGCGCGGGTGCGCTGGGCGGCTTCATGGGCAGCGGCCTCGGCTTCGCCCGGCCGGCACGCGTCGGGAAATCGGGGTCAGACTCGAATTTCCTGCCCGGGATGTTCGAGCCCGCCGCCGATCCGGCCGATTCCATCGATTCCGCGGATTCCGCCGACATCGCCGACCCCACCGGTTCCGCCGCCTTCTCGCCCGCCGCGATCAAGCTCTGGCTGCTCGCACACGAGCGCGCACGCTATGGCCTGTAGACCCGGCGCCCTGCGGCCGTCCGCACGGTCCCGCCCTGCCGCCGAGCGAGGGCGACGGCCTGCCGCAACCGCGGCGCGACCGGAGGATGTCGACCGGTGAGCGGCGATCCGACGCTGCCGCCGGAGATCGCCGAGCGCATCGACGCGTTCTGCGATCAACTCTGGCTGCGCGACGGCCTCGCGCAGGCGTCGCTCGACGCCTACCGCCGCGATCTCGCCGCGTGGGCCGGGTGGCTGCACGCGCGCGGCACGGCGCTCGATGGCGCGACCCGCGCCGACGTCGAGGCGTGGCTCGCGCACCAGTTCCGCGACCGGGCGCGTGCGACCTCGATCGGCCGCCGGCTCTCCGCGCTGCGCCGTTACTACCGTCTGGAGGTCGAACGCGGCGCGGTGCGCGAGGATCCCACCGCCCGCGTGTCGGCGCCGAAGAAGCCGCGCCGGCTGCCGAAGAACCTGTCCGAAGCGCAGGTCGAGTCGCTGCTGGACGCGCCCGACGCCGACACCGACCTCGGCCTGCGCGATCGCGCGATGCTCGAAACGCTCTACGCGACCGGACTGCGCGTTTCCGAACTGGTGGGACTGAAAATCGTCCAGGTGTCGCTGGACGCCGGTGTCGTCCGCGTGCTCGGCAAGGGCAGCAAGGAGCGCCTGGTGCCGCTGGGCGAGGAGGCGATCGGCTGGATCGAACGCTACCTCGCCCGGTCCCGACCGGCGCTCGCCCGCGACGCGAGGACCGATTTCCTGTTCCTGACCACGCGGCGCTCGGCCCTGACGCGCCAGGCCTTCTGGCATCTGGTCAAGCGCTACGGCACGCTGGCCGGCATCGCCTCCGGGTCGCTGTCGCCGCACGTGCTGCGCCACGCGTTCGCGACGCATCTCCTGAACCACGGCGCCGACCTGCGCGTCGTCCAGCTCCTGCTCGGCCACGCCGACATCACGACGACGACGATCTACACGCATGTCGCGCGCGAGCGGCTCAAGCGGCTGCACAGCCGGCACCACCCCCGGGGCTGAGCCCGCCCGCCGACCGTCCGCGGGCCGGCGACGCGGCCGGCCGGTAGAATCGGCGCCCCGGCCCCGTTCCCCACGATCCTCTCCGCGGCACGCCGATGAGCAAGGACAAGTTCCCGGTCACCAACGCGATCCGCGTGCTGCGCGAGCACGGCGTCGCCTGGACCGACCATCCGTACGACTACGAGGAACGCGGTGGCACCGCGGTGTCGGCGCGCGAACTGGGCGTGCCCGAGCATCAGGTGATCAAGACCCTCATCATGGAGGACGACCGCAGGCAGCCGCTGATCGTCCTGATGCACGGCGACCGCGAGGTGTCGACCAAGAACCTCGCTCGCCATCTCGGCGTCAAGTCGGTGACGTCCTGCGCGCCCGCCGTCGCCGACCGCCACTCGGGCTACCAGGTCGGCGGCACCAGCCCATTCGGAACGCGGCGCCCGATGCCGGTGTATGCGCAGGCGTCGATCGCCGGACTGCCGCGGATCTACGTCAACGGCGGACGGCGCGGCTATCTCGTCGGGCTCGCGCCGGCGGACCTCGTCCGCGTGCTCAAGCCCGCGCTGGTCGACATCGCCGCCGCGCCGGGCGCATGAACGCGTCGTCGATCGACCGGGACGGCGACGCGATCCGCGCTGCGTTCCTCGCCGACGAGACCGCGACGATCGAGGCGCTCGCCGCGCAGGCGAGCGTCTGCGAAACCGATCGCGCCGCGGTCGCCGCGCAGGCGACCGCCTGGATCGAAGGCGTGCGCGAGCGGCAGTCGTCGGCGACCGGCATCGAGACCTTCCTCACCGAGTACGGACTGGGCACGCACGAAGGCGTCCTGCTGATGTGCGTCGCCGAGGCGCTGCTGCGCATCCCCGACGCCGCGACCGCCGACCGACTGATCCGCGACAAGCTCGCGCGCGGTGACTGGGAGAAGCACCTGGGCGGCTCGTCGCTGCTCGTCAACGCCTCGACCTGGGCGCTGATGCTGACCGGCCGGCTCACACGCCTCGCGGGCACCGACGAGCGCGACCCGGCGTCCGGCTACGAGCGGCTGGCCGCGCGACTGGGCGAGCCGGTGGTCCGCGTCGCGCTGCGCCGGGCGATGAAACTGATGGCCGACCAGTTCGTGATGGGCCGCACGATCGCCGAGGCGCTCGACCGCAGCCGCGACGCGCCGCACCCGCACGCCCGCCATTCGTTCGACATGCTCGGCGAGGCCGCGTACACGGCCGCCGACGCGCGACGCTACGCCGCCGCCTACGCGGATGCGATCGGAGCCATCGGCGCGTCGGAACGCGACCGCGACGCCGCGGCGCACGAGCAGCCGTCGATCTCGGTCAAGCTCTCGGCGCTCAACCCGCGCTACGAGCCCGCGCAGCGCGCACGCGTCATCGCGGAGCTCGTGCCGGTCGTCGCGGATCTGGCCGGGCGCGCCAGGGGAGCCGGCATCGGATTCACCGTCGACGCCGAGGAGGCCGAGCGGCTCGAGCTCTCGCTCGCGGTGTTCGAGGCGCTGCGCCGCGATCCGGCGCTCGCGCGCTGGTCGGGCCTGGGCCTCGCGGTCCAGGCCTACCAGAAACGCGCGCGGCCGGTGATCGAGCGCATCGTCGCGCTCGCGCGCGCGACCGGCGAGCGCGTCCCGGTGCGCCTGGTCAAGGGCGCGTACTGGGACACCGAGATCAAGCGCGCGCAGGTCCAGGGCTTCGACGGCTACCCGGTGTACACGCGCAAGGTCCACACCGACGTCTCCTACCTCGCCTGCGCCACCGCGCTGCTCGACGCGGCCGGCGCGATCTATCCGATGTTCGCCACGCACAACGCGCACACGGTGGCGTGGATCGCGCGCCGCGCGGCGGCCGCCGGCGTGCGCGACTACGAGTTCCAGCGGCTGCACGGGATGGGCGAGTCCTTGTACGCGCAGGTCTGCGCGCCGCCGCACGACCTCGCCTGCCGCGTCTACGCGCCGGTCGGCAGCCACGAGGACCTGCTGCCGTATCTCGTGCGCCGCCTGCTGGAGAACGGCGCGAACACCTCGTTCGTCCACCGGATCGCCGACCCCGCGGTGTCGATCGACGAGATCGTCGCCGACCCGGTCGAGTCGGCGCGTGCACGCGGCTGCACACCCAATCCGCTGACACCGCTCCCGCGGGACCTCCATACCGACCGCCGCAACTCGGCGGGCGTCTCGATCGCCGACACCGCGGCGATGGACGCGATCGACCGCGCGATCGACCGGGCCGAGCCAGCGCGCTGGCGCGCCGGGCCGATCGTCGGCGGCGAGCGCCTCGGCGGCGCGACACGGACGGCCCACGATCCGGCGGACCGGCGTCGAATCATCGGCGAGGTCGCCGACGCCGACGAACGCACGGTCGATCGCGCGCTGTCGGGACTCGCGCTCGCGCAGCCGGCGTGGGACGCCCGCGGCGGTGACGAGCGCGCCGCGATCCTCGATCGGATCGCCCGGGCCTTCGAGGACGCGCGCGACGGATTCGTCGTGAGGCTCACGCGCGAAGCGGGCAAGACCCGATTGGCGGCGATCGCCGAAGTGCGCGAAGCGGTCGACTTCCTGCGCTACTACGCGGTCGAGGCGCGCCGGTGTTTCGCGCGGCCGCAGGCGCTGCCGTCGCCGACCGGCGAGACCAACGCGCTCTCGCTGCACGGACGCGGCGTGTTCGCGTGCGTCTCGCCGTGGAACTTCCCGCTGGCGATCTTCACCGGACAGGTCGCCGCGGCGCTCGCGGCCGGCAACACGGTCGCGGCCAAGCCGGCCGAACAATCACCGCTCACCGCCGCGCTCGCCGTCGAGACGATGCTCGCGGCGGGACTGCCGCCGGCGGCGATCGCGCTGCTGCCCGGCCCCGGCGAGTCGGTCGGTGCGCGGCTGGTCGCCGATCCGCGCGTGGCCGGCGTCGCGTTCACCGGCTCGACCGACGTCGCCGCGCGCATCGCGCGCACGCTCGCCTCACGCCTGCCGCTCGTGCCGCTGATCGCCGAGACCGGCGGCCTCAACGCGATGATCGCCGACAGCTCGGCGCTGCCCGAACAGGTCGTCGCCGACGCGCTCGTCTCGGCGTTCGACAGCGCCGGCCAGCGCTGCTCGGCGCTGCGCGTGCTGTGCGTGCAGGAGGACATCGCCCCGCGCGTGCTCGAACTTCTGTCCGGCGCGATGGACGAGCTCATGGTCGGCGACCCGGCGCGGCTTTCCACCGACGTGGGTCCGGTGATCGACGCGGACGCGCAGCGCGCGCTCGAGACCCACGTCGACGCGATGCGCGCGGCCGGCTTCCTGCGCCACCGAACGCCGCTCGCGGCCTCGTGCGCGGACGGCACGTTCGTGGCCCCGGCGCTCGTCGTGCTCGATCGCATCGAGCGGCTCGACCGCGAGGTCTTCGGACCGGTGCTGCACGTCGTCGAATGGGAGGGTGGCGCGCTCGACGCGCTCGTCGACGCGATCAACGCGCGCGGGTACGGACTCACGCTCGGCGTCCACAGCCGGATCGACGCGACCATCGCGCGGATCGTCGCGCGGGCACGCGTCGGCAATCTGTACGTCAACCGCAACATGATCGGCGCGGTCGTCGGGGTGCAGCCGTTCGGCGGCGAGGGGCTGTCCGGCACCGGCCCGAAGGCGGGCGGCCCCCACTACCTCCCGCGCTTCGCGGTCGAACGCACGCTCACCGTGAACACCGCCGCCGCCGGCGGCAACGCGGCGCTGCTCGCGCAGGACCGCTGAGCGGCGCCGGATGCCGCGCGCGGGCCCCCGGTGCGCCCGGGCGGAACCGCGCGGGCCGGCTACCGCACGATCTCGACGCCGATCTCCTTCACGCCCGGCAGCGCACCCAGCTTGGCCACGCGCACGCGGACCCAGGGGGCGCGGAACTCGCCGCGCACGATCTCGGCGATGCCCTCGGCGAAGCGCTCGAGCAGCGGGTGCTCGTGGCGGGCCGCGTAGGCCCTGAGCCGCGCGACGACCGCCGCGTAGTCGAGCGCGTCCTCGAAGCGTCCGGACGTGAACGGCTCGGCCGATGGCGCGCCGATCTCGAGGTCGAGCCGGATCGTCTGCGGGATGTGCGCCTCCCACGAATAGATGCCTATGCGCGTGGTGACGCGCATGTCGTGGATGAAGATCCTGTTCGCGGTCTCGGACACGGGGTTGCTTTCGTCGACGGCTCGCGGAGAAGCTACAATCTTAACAATCCGGCGCGGCGTCCGGCCGGTGCGCTCGCCCGTGCGGCATCGAGCCCCGACGCCGGACCCGACCGCCGCTTCCCGGCACCGACTCCGAACGACTTTCCCGAATCCGATGCTCGCCTCGATCGCGCTCGTGGTCGCCGCCTACCTGCTGGGCTCGGTATCGTTCGCCGTCGTCGTCAGCAAGGCGTACGGCCTGCCCGATCCGCACGAATACGGATCGGGGAACCCGGGCGCGACCAATGTCCTGCGCACCGGCAACCGGAAGGCCGCGCTGCTGACGCTGCTGGGCGACGGCCTCAAGGGCTACGTCGCCGTGATCGCGGCGATCCGCCTCGCGCCGATCGTCGGCGCCGCGGACTGGGTCGTGCCGGTCGTGGCCGTCGCGGTGTTCGTCGGCCACTGCTGGCCGGTCTTCCACGGTTTCCGCGGCGGCAAGGGCGTGGCGACCGGCGCCGGCATCGTGTTCGCGCTGCACTGGCCGCTCGGCCTCGCGCTCACCGTCGTATGGCTGGTGATGGCGTTCGGTTTCAAGATCAGCTCGGTCGCCGCGCTGACCGCGGCCGCGCTGATGCCGCTCGGCATGTTCTGGGTCGCCGGCAACGCGCCGGTCGCCTGGGCGATGGTGCCGATCGCGCTGATCCTCGTCTGGCGGCACAGGGCGAACATACGCCAGCTCCTCGCCGGCCGCGAACGGTCGATCGGCCGCTGACGGCCGGGCCGCAAGCCGGTCAGGCGCGCGGCAGCGCGGCCAGTTCCCAGCGGGGACGCACGGTGAACGACCCGTCGCCCGGCTTCGCATCCGCGAGTCGCAGCGCACCGGCGAGCGCGATCATCGCGCCGTTGTCCGTGCACAGCGCCGGATCGGGAAAATAGACTTCGCGGCCCCGCCGGGCCACCTCGGCGACGAGCCTCGCGCGCAATTCGCGGTTGGCGCCGACCCCTCCGGCGACGACGAGCCGTTCGCGCCCGGTCGTCCGCAGCGCCGCCAGCGATTTCGCCACCAGCACGTCGACGACCGCGTGCTGGAATTCGAGCGCGATGTCGGCCTTCGCCTGCGCGTCGAGCGCGCCGTCCGCCGCGCGTTTGCGCACCAGCGTGGCGACCGCGGTCTTGAGACCCGAGAAACTCATCCGGAGGTCGCCCGAGTCGATCATCGGCCGGGGCAGGCTCGCTTTCCCGTCACGGCCGGACTCGGCGAGCTTCGCGAGCGCCGGCCCCCCGGGGTAGGGCAGCCCGAGCAGCGTCGCCGTCTTGTCGAACGCCTCGCCGGCCGCGTCGTCCAGCGTGTCGCCGCACAACCGGTAGCGACCGACGCCTTCGACGTCGTGGAACTGGGTGTGACCGCCGGAGACCAGCAGCGCGACGAACGGGAACGCCGGCCGGGGCTGCGCGAGCAGCGGCGACAGCAGGTGGCCTTCGAGGTGATGGACGCCGACGACCGGCTTGCCCAGCGCGTAGCCCAGCGCGTGGGCGACGCTCGCGCCGACGAGCAGCGCGCCGGCGAGGCCCGGCCCCTCGGTGCAGGCGATGGCGTCGAGCGACGCCTTCGGCGTGTTCGACTCGGCCAGCACCGCCTCGATCAGCGGCACGAGCCGGCGGACGTGATCGCGCGAGGCGAGTTCCGGCACCACGCCGCCGTAGCGCGCGTGCAGGTCGACCTGCGTATGCAGCCGTTGCGCGAGCAGCCCCGCCGCCGTGTCGTAGACGGCGACGCCGGTCTCGTCGCAGGAGGTTTCGATGCCGAGGACGCGCATGGGATCGTGAGGCCCTGGGGGACCGGCCGGGGCGCGGCGGTCCTGGCGGCCGTGTCGTCGGCCGCTCCGAGCGGGAGGAGTCGGCGGGGAGTCTAGCAGGGCTTGCCCAGGCGCCCTCCCGAGGCTATACTTAAAGGCTGCCCGGGGGCCCGTTTTTCGGTTCGTCCGCGCAACGACGTACCGCCACGTTCCAAGTCCCTGATTCGAAAGGTCGATCGCCTCATGCCCAGCGTCCGCGTCCGTGAAAACGAGCCGTTCGAGGCCGCCCTGCGCCGGTTCAAGCGCACGATCGAGAAGACCGGCCTCTTGACGGAGCTGCGCGCACGCGAGTTCTACGAGAAGCCGACCTCCGAGCGCAAGCGCAAGAAGGCCGCGGCGGTGAAGCGCCACTACAAGCGCATCCGCAGCCAGCAACTGCCGCCCAAACTGTACTGATCCGACGTCCGTCCGGGCCGCTCTGGCGCGCCCGGTGAACCGGCGGAAGGGGGCGAAGCGATTCGCCCCCTTCGCGTTTCCGGTGTCCGGTTACCGAGTTATCCCGTCCCGCCCGGCCACGCCATGACCCTCAAGACGCAGATCCAGGACGACATGAAGTCTGCGATGCGCGCGAAGGACACCGCGCGCCTGTCGACGATCCGCCTGCTGCTCGCGGCTATCAAGCAGCGCGAGGTCGACGAGCGCAAGGAGATGTCCGACGCGGACGTGCTCTCGGTCATCGACAAGATGATCAAGCAGCGCAAGGACTCGGTCGTCCAGTTCGAGGCCGGCAAGCGCGAGGACCTCGCCGCCGCCGAGCGTGCCGAGATCGCGGTCCTGCAGGCCTACCTGCCGGCGCAGGCGTCGGAGGCCGAGATCGACTCGCGGATCGCCGAGACCATCGCCACCACCGGGGCCGCCGGTCCGGCGGGGATCGGCAAGGTCATGGCCGTGCTCAAGCCTCGTCTCGCCGGCAAGGCGGACCTGGCCGCCGTCTCCGCCCGGGTCAAGGCGAAGCTCGCGAGCTGATCCCGGTTGGGGTCGGACCGGAATAAATGGGGGGATTAAATGGGGTCAGACTCGAATTTCGCCCGCCCACAGACTTGAGTTA
>JADZDA010000112.1 GCA_020851255.1 Burkholderiales bacterium
CTGACCCTTCTGGTTGATGATCGTGTCGATCGCCACCGCGGTCTTGCCGGTCTGGCGGTCGCCGATGATCAGCTCGCGCTGGCCGCGTCCGACCGGCACCATCGCGTCGATCGACTTCAGTCCGGTCTGCACCGGCTGGCTCACCGACTGGCGCGCGATCACGCCCGGCGCGACCTTCTCGATGACGTCGGTCATCTTCGCGTTGACCGGGCCCTTGCCGTCGATCGGCTCGCCCAGCGAGTTGACGACGCGCCCGATCAGCTCGGGCCCGACCGGCACCGCGAGGATGCGACCCGTGCACTTGACGGTGTCACCCTCGGTGATGTGCTCGTAGGCCCCGAGGACCACCGAGCCGACCGAGTCGCGCTCGAGGTTGAGCGCGAGGCCGAACGTGTTGTTCGGGAACTCGAGCATCTCGCCCTGCATCGCGTCCGACAGGCCGTGGATGCGGCAGATGCCGTCGGTCACCGACACGACGGTTCCCTGCGTGCGCACCTGCGTGCCCGTGTCCAGGTTCTGGATCTTGGCCTTGATCAGTTCGCTGATTTCGGATGGATTCAACTGCATGGCAACCTCGTGGTTGCGGGTCCCTGGGATTGCGCCCCGGGACCCGGGGAATCGGTTGGGCTCGTCGTGTCAGGCCGTCAGCTGGATCGCCATCGCGGCGAGCTTGCCCTGGACGGAATCGTCGATCACCGTGTCGCCGACCGTGATGCGCGCCCCGCCGATCAGGACGGGGTTGACCTTCACCGTCGCCTCGATGCGGCGCCCGAAACGGCGCGCCAGCGCGGTCTTCAGTCCCTCGAGGTCGGCGTCGGCCAGCGGCAACGCGCTCTCGATCAGGGCGCGCGCGACGCCTTCGGCGTCGTGACGGCGCTTTTCGTAGATCTCGCGGATCTCGCGGGCGAGCGCGATGCGATCGGATTCGATCAGCACGCGCACGAAGCTGCGCGCGTCGGCGTCCAGCCGGTCACCGCACACCGACAGGAAGAGCGACTCCTTCTCCCGGTCGCCCAGTTTCGGGCTGGCGAGCGTGTCGGCCATCCGCGCGTCGGCGGCGACCGACGCGACGAGTTCGAGCATCCGCGACCAAACCGGCAGCGCGTTCTTCTCGCGCGCCAGGTCGAACGCGGCCTCGGCGTAGGGACGGGCGATCGTGGACAGTTCGGCCATGGCTGGTCGCTCGCGTCCTAGAGCTGCTGCTGGATCTCGCGCAGCAGGTCGGCGTGGGCCTTCGCGTCGACTTCGCGCTTGAGGATCTTCGCCGCGCCGGCGACCGCGAGCTCCGCGACCTGGTTGCGCAGCGCTTCGCGCGCCCGGGCGGCTTCCTGCGCGATCTCCGCCTTGGCGGCGGCGACGATGCGGTCGGCCTCGGCCTTCGCGTCGCGCTTCGCCTGCTCGATCGTCTCGGACTTGAACTTCTCGCCCAGCGCGACGATCTCGGACGCCTTCGCCTTCGCCTCGGCGAGCGACTCGCCCGCGCGTTTCTCGGCCGTGGCGAGGTTCTGGCGGCCCTGCTCCCCGGCCGCGAGACCGTCGGCGATCGTCTTCTGGCGCTCGTCGATCGCGCGCATCAGGTGCGGCCAGACGAACCGGGCCGTGAACCAGATGAACGCGGCGAACGCCACCGCCTGCATGACGAGCGTCAGATTGATGTTCATGACGGCTCCCTGGAGTTACCCGACACGCGCCGGGCCGCTTAGCGGACGACGGCGAGCAGCGGGTTGCCGAACGCGAAGAGCATCGCGAGGCCGACGCCGATGATGAACGACGCGTCGATCAGGCCGAGCAGCAGGAACACCTTCGCCTGGAGCTGCGGCATGAGTTCCGGCTGGCGCGCGGCGCCCTCGAGGAAGCGCGAGCACATGATGCCGACGCCCACGCACGCGCCCAGCGCGCCCAGGCCGATGATGAGGCCGATGCCGACGCCCGTGTAGGCCTGGATCATCGCCAGCATTTGCATCTTTTCCATGTCCTTTTCCTTTCGGTGCGGAGTGGTGTGTCTTCGAAGCGGTTCGGGTTGCGGGGTCGAACGGGAACGCGGGTCCGGTCAGTGGTGCTCGTGCGCCATCGCGATGTAGACGATGGTCAGCATCATGAAGATGTAGGCCTGCAGCGCGACGATCAGGATGTGGAAGATCGCCCAGCCCAGGTGGAGCACGCCGCCGAAGAGCGCGCCGACGACGCCGGTCGCGGCCCACAGTCCCAGCAGCATGAAGATGATCTCGCCGGCGTACATGTTCCCGTACAGCCGCAGGCTGTGCGACAGCGGCTTCGACAGGTACTCGACCAGGTTGAACAGCAGGTTGAACGGCCACAGCAGCGGATTGCCGCCGAACGGCGCGCAGAAGAGCTCGTGGACCCAGCCGCCCAGGCCCGTGACCTTGATCGAGTAGAAGATCATCATGCCGAAGACCGCGAGCGCCAGCGCGAACGTCGTGTTGACGTCGGCGGTCGGCACGCTGCGCCAGTTGTGCAGCCGGAACACGTGCTCGTAGACCCAGGCCATGACGTCGATGGGCAGGAAGTCCATCGCGTTCAGCATCAGGACGAGGACGAACGTGGTCAGGGCGATCGGGGCGACCAGCAGCGAAGGGCCGTGGTAGATCCCCTTGACCTGGCTGTCGACGAACTCGATCGCGAGTTCGACGAACGCCTGCGTCTTCGACGGCACGCCCGAGCTCGCCTTGCGCGTGACCAGCCAGAGGAACCCGAAGCACAGCACGCCCACGATCAGCGTCGTCACCACGGTGTCGACGTGGACGGTCCAGAAATCCCCCTGGCCCCAGGGCTTGGCGAGGAAGGTCAGGTGGTGCTGGATGTACGACGTCGGAGTGAGTTCGGTGCCGGCCGCCATGGAGGTGTCTTCCGGTTTACTCGCGCGCCAAGAATGCGGTTCGAAACAGCAGGACCGTGACCACGAACGCCGAGAACAGCGCCGCCGCGACGACGTCCCGGTACGTCGCCAGCACCAGCCAGAGCTGGAGGATGATCACGAGGATCTTCGCCCCCTCCGCGCGCAGCCTCGTGACGACCGAGGCGCCGGCGGTGGCGGTCTGCCCGATCCCCAGCACGAACGCGTAGACGACGGTCGAGGTCAGCGTCACGACGCCGCCCAGCGCAGCGGACAACGCTGCGTGGAAGCCGGCCCACGCGCCCGCGACGGCGGCGATCGCGACGGTGGCGAGCGCCTGCCAGGCGAGGACGGTGCGGATCGGCTTGGACTTGAGCGGAGGTGTCACGCCGGCGCCCTCGACCACGGGCGCGGGATGGCGAGCGAAGCAAACTTTTCGATTCTACGGGGAAACCGGGTCCCGGGCAAGAAAATGCTGCGCCGCAACCTGGGTGCGGACGCCGCAGCGGACCGCGCGGCGCCGCGCCTGAACGCACGTTCGATGCTGCTGTGCGTGCGGCGGTCGCACCCTGCGCGGTCGCGGATGCCTATCCGCCCGACAGCGCCGCCACGATCATGATGTCGGTCTGCGGTGCGACCGGCGTGTCCAGGTCCCGGACCGCGGTCGGGCCGACGAAGATCGCGACGTGGGGCCTCAGTCCCCCCTGCTCGTCGACCATCCGGAAGCGGATGCCCGGGAACGACGATTCGAGCGCCGCCAGGATCGCCCGAAGCGGCGGCGCCGCCTGCTTGGACAGCTCGGGCAAGGTCACGATCACCTCGTCGGCGCCGATCGTGTACGACCGCAACGGCGAGGGGATCTTCACCCGGTAGCGTGCGATCACGGTCGGGTCTTCCGGCGGACTCGTCGCGGTGGCACCGGTCAGGGCACGAGCACCGGGGCCCGGGCGAGGCTCATGAGGCGACCTCGACCGCCTGGATCTGCGGCAGGTGCCTCGCGAGGCAACGCCAGGTCCGGCCTTCGTCGCGGCTACCCCAGATCTCGCCCGAGGTCGTCCCGAGGTAGAGGCCGACCGGATCGCGCGCGTCGCCGGTCATCGCCTGGCGCTTGACCGTCCACCAGGCCTGGGTCGCGGGGAATCCGGCGCCCAGCCTGCGCCAGGTGCGTCCGGCATCGCCGGTGCGGTACACCGCGGGGCGCCCGCCCGGCGCGGTCCTCGGCCAGACGTCGGTCCCGTCCATCGGGAATATCCAGGCGCAGTCCGGGTCGCGCGGATGCGTGACCATCGGGAACCCGACATAGCCGACCCGCCTGGGCATGCCCGTCCCGATGTCGGTCCAGCGGCGGGCGGGCCGGTCGAGGCGGAAGAGGCCGCAGTGGTTCTGCTGGTAGAGCCGGTCGGGATCACCGCCGGCGAAGCGCACGCAATGCGGATCGTGCCCGTACTCGAGGTCCGGGTTGGGCTGGAAGTCGGCGCGCACGCCCTGGTTGATCGGCGTCCAGTCCGCGCCGGCGTCGGTCGACTCGAACACCCCGCCCGACGACATCGCGAGGTACAGATGCCCCGGGTCGCGCGGGTCGACCAGGATCGAGTGCATCTTCGGGCCGTCCGGCGTGCCGTCCTGGTCGCCGCCGCACCAGGCCTTGCGCTGCGGATGGTCGTTGAACCCGTCGACGCCCTCCCAGGTCGCGCCGTGGGCGGCCGACCGGAAGAGTCCCTGCGGCGAGGTGCCCGCGTACCAGACGCCCGGCTGGTCCGGGTGCCCCGGCGTCAGCCAGAACGTGTGGTCGACGGTCCGCCCGGCGCCCGGCTTGAACGCCGGCGGTCGCACCGCTTCGGACCAGGTCCGCCCGCGGTCGGCCGACCGGAAGACCGTCGGCCCCAGGTGGCCGGTGCGCGCGGCCGCGAGCCAGCAGCGCGGATCGCGCGGATCGGCGACGACGTGATGCAGACCGTGCCCGAGGAATTTCGGGCCGGAGAGCGCCCAGCGACCGCGCGCCTCGTCACTGGTCATCGTCCACAAACCCTTGCGCGTCGCGACCAGCAGGGTGATCCGGCGGGCGCGCGGCCTGGCGGCGGCCTTGGTCGATTTGCGGTCGGGCATCGGATCTCTCCGCGAAAGGGGGACGCTCGCGCGTCCGTTTGTCGAAAACGACGGCGCCCCGGAACGCTACGCCGATCGGCCGCCACCGTGCAACCGCCGTATCCCGTGCGCGCGCCGGGGTTGTCAATCCCGCCCGGCGCTGCGATGCTGATCGTCTATCCAAGCGGCGGCGCGCGGCGCCGCCCCCATGCGCGACAGGAGACCGACGCGATGACGATCAAGGTCGGTGACAGGCTGCCCGCGGGCACGCTGATGGAGTACCACGAGGTCGAGAAGGACGGCTGCACGGTCGGGCCCAACGCGGTCAAGGTCGAGGATCTGGTCAAGGGCCGGAAGGTCGTGTTCTTCGGGCTGCCCGGCGCGTTCACGCCGACCTGCTCGGCCAAGCACGTGCCGTCGTTCCGCGACAACTACGCGAAGCTCAAGGCCAAGGGCGTCGACACCATCGCCTGCCTGTCGGTCAACGACGCGTTCGTCATGGGCGCCTGGGCGCGCGACCAGCACACCGGCGACAAGGTCCGGATGCTCGCCGACGGCAGCGCCGACTGGACGAAGGCGCTCGGCCTGGAGCTCGACCTGACCGCCCGCGGCATGGGCATGCGCTGCCAGCGTTTCTCGATGCTCGTCGACCACGGGGTGGTCAAGGCGCTCAACATCGAGGCGGCGGGGAAATTCGAAGTCTCCGACGCGGAGACGATGCTGAAGCAGTTGGGCTGAGCGTCGTCCGCCCGGGCGTGCGGCGGGGATCTTCGCCGCGCCCCTCGGGCGTCAGGGCGCCGGATCGGGCTGCTCGAACGCGATCAGGTTGTGGTCCGGATCGCGCACGACGAACCAGCGCGTACCCCAGTGCGTGCGCTCGGGCGCGACGACGACGCGCGACTTGTCGCCGATCGCCGCGTAGCGCGCGTCCAGGTCGTCGACCGCGACGTGCACGACCGGGCGCGCTCCGTGCACGCCGTGTGTCCACGAGCGGTCGGCCGCGTCGTGCGGCTCGGCGAGCACGAGCTTCGTGCCCCCGCCGTCCAGATGCGCGCCGCGGGGACTCCCGGCCCCGCCCCACGACGCCGTCACCTTCCAGCCGAGCGCGTCGCGATAGAACGCGAGCGCGCGCTCGTAGTCGGCCGGCGCGATGAACAGGTGATCGAAGCGGTCGCCGCTCACCGGGAGATCTCCGTCGGGGCCGTCCGCAGGCGCCGCGCTCACCGCGCCCGGCCGCCCGCCGGGTAGGACGCGTACACGCGCGAGCCGCCGTCGCGCAGCACGAGCAGCACGTCGTACGCGTCGCGCCGATCGCCCTGCTCCATCCCCGGCGACCCGACCGGCATGCCAGGCACGGCGAGCCCGCGCGCCGCGGGACGCTCGGACAGCAGCCTGCGGATCTCGCGCGCCGGCACGTGGCCTTCGACCGCGTAGCCGTCGACCTCCGCGGTGTGGCAGGAGCCCATCGACAATGGAATGCCGAGGCGCGAGCGGGCGGCCGTGTTGCCGGTCTCGTGATAGCGGACGCTGAATCCGTTCGCTTCCAGGTGCTTGCCCCACTCGACGCAGCAGCCGCAGGTCGGGCTCTTGTACACGTCGATCGCCGTGCCGGCGGCGGCGCGCGCCGGAAGCGGCACCGCGGCGGCCAGCACGAGTCCCTGGAGCAGGAGTCGTCGTTTCATCAGGATCTCCGTCGTCGCGCGCCGCGCGGGTCGCTCGCGCGCTGGATGGGGCGTCAGTCTCGCGGCCTCAGTTTCGCCAGGATGCCGTCGAGCTCGTCCAGGCTCGAATAACCGATCACGATTCGACCGCGGCCGCCGCCCCTGGGTTCGATCGCGACCTTCGCGCCCAGTGTCTCGGCGAGCTCGGTTTCCAGCCGGACGGTGTCGGCGTCCCGCGCCGCGGCGGACTTGCGCGGTGCGCGCGCGGGCGGATTCGCGAGCGCATGGACCAGCCGCTCGGTCTCGCGCACCGACAGCTTGCCGTTGACCACGCGCACCGCGGTCGCCGTCTGCTGCGCGGCCGGCAGCGCGAGCAGCGCGCGCGCATGCCCCATGTCGAGCGCGCCGTCCATCAGGTAGTCCTGCACCGGCTTGGGCAGATGCGTCAGCCGCAGCAGGTTCGACACCGCGCTGCGAGAGCGGCCGACCGCCTTGGCCACCGCGTCGTGCGTCAGACCGAACTCGTCGATCAACCGCTTGAAGCCCTGCGCCTCCTCCAGCGCGTTCAGCTCCTCGCGCTGGATGTTCTCGATCAGCGCGAGCGCGAGCGCCGACTGGTCGGGCACCGGCTTGACCAGCGCCGGCACCTCGCGCAGTCCCGCCTTCTGCGCCGCGCGCCAGCGGCGTTCGCCGGCGATGATCTCGAAGCGACCGCCGTCGACCGGCCGCACGAGGATCGGCTGCATCACGCCCTGTTCGCGGATCGATTCGGCCAGCTCGGCGAGCGACGCCTCGTCCATGCGCGTGCGCGGCTGGTAGCGGCCGGGCCTGAGGCGTTCGATCGCGATCGTCTGCAGCGCGTCCTTCGACGGCGCGGATTCGTCGGTGCCGGCGAGCAGCGCGTCCAGCCCGCGGCCCAGTCCCTTCGGGCGGATCATCGTCGTCGTGCTCCGTCGTCCATCGTCGGCGCACCCCGCGTCAGGCGGCGGCGCGCGTCTCCATCCTGCGCAGCATCTCGCCGGCGAGCGCGAGGTAGGCCTGCGCGCCCTTCGACTGCAGCTCGAGGGCGAGCGCCGGCATGCCGTGCGACGGCGCCTCGGCCAGCCGGATGTTGCGCGGCACGACCGTCCGGTAGAGCTTGTCGCCGAAATGCTTCTCGAGCTCGGCCGCGACGTTCTGCGCCAGCGTGTTGCGCGGGTCGTACATCGTGCGCAGCAGTCCCTCGATCTCGAGCGCCGGATTGAGGTGCGCGCGGACCTTCTTCACCGTCTGCACGAGATCGGAGAGCCCCTCGAGCGCGTAGTACTCGCACTGCATCGGAATCAGCACGCTGTCGGCCGCGCACAGGCCGTTCAGCGTCAGCAGGCTCAACGAGGGCGGGCAGTCGAGCAGGACGAAGTCGTAGTCGGACGCCACCTCGTCGAGCGCGGACTTCATCTGCGACAGCGCCTCGGCGAGCGCGTCCTTGAGTCGCGTCTCCCGCTCGGGGAGGTCGACCAGCTCGACCTCGGCGCCGGCGAGTTCGCGATTCGCCGGGACCAGGTCGAAGCCGCCGGTGGGCGAGACGACGCGCACGTCGGCGATCCTGCGCTCGCCCAGCAGCACCTGGTAGACCGTGTGCCCGAGCGAGCGCTTGTCGACGCCGGCACCGGTGGTCGCGTTGCCCTGCGGATCGAGATCGACGAGCAGCACCCGCCGCTTCATCGCGACCAGGCTCGCCGCGAGATTGACCGCGGTCGTCGTCTTGCCGACGCCGCCCTTCTGGTTGGCGATCGCGATGATCCGGGGCATCGCCGGACCGCGGGTCGACTCGACCGTCATGGACGCACGCTCCTCGGACGCATCACGACCAGGTGCCGCGCGGCGTCCAGGCCCGGAACGTCGAGGCGGGTCGTCGCGGCCACCTCGATGTCGGCCGGCAGCTCCGCGATCTCCTCGTCCGGGTGCACGCCCTTCATCGCGACGATCGCCCCGCCGCGCGCGAGTTGCGGCGCCGCCAGCCGCGCGAACGTCGCCAGGTCCGAGAACGCGCGCGAGATCACGACGTCGAACGGCCGTGCCGGCCGATAGTCCTCGACGCGCGCGGCGACCGCCTCGACATTTTGCAACGGCAGCTCGACCGCCGCCTGCCGGAGGAACGTCGCCTTCTTGTGGCTCGAATCGATCAGCACGACCTGCGCATCGGGGCGCGCGATCGCGATCGGGATCCCGGGCAGTCCGCCGCCGCTGCCGACGTCGAGCACGCGCAGTCCCGGCGCGGCCGGCAACCGCGGCACCACCGCCAGCGAATCGAGCAGGTGGTGGGTGACCATCCGCTCGGGTTCGCGGATCGCGGTGAGATTGAACGTCCGGTTCCATTTCGCGAGCAGCGCGAGGTACGCCGCGAGCTTCTCGCGCGCGCCGGCGGGCAGCGCGACGCCGAGCCGCGCGAGGCCTTCGTCGAGGCCCGCGTCGACGAGCACGTTCATCGGACGTCCCTTCGTGTGGCGCGCGTCGGACTCATGCCGCGTCCGCCCGGCGCGCGCCGCGCTTCAGATGCACGAGCAAGAGCGAGATCGCGGCCGGCGTGACGCCCTGCATCCGCGCGGCCTGGCCGAGCGTGTCCGGCCGCTGCGCGTTCAGCCGCTGCTGCACTTCGGTCGACAGCCCGCGCACCGTGCGGTAGTCGAGGTCGGCGGGCAGCGCCGTCTCCTCCATCGCGAGCGTGCGCGCGATCTCGTCCTTCTGCCGATCGATGTAGCCGGCGTACTTGATCGTCGTCTCGACCTGCTCCGCCGCCGCGGGATCGTCGAGCGCGGGCGCCGCGCCCGGCAGCGTCATCAGCTTGGCGTAATCGACGCCGGGGCGCTTGAGCAGATCTGCGAGCGAGGTCGCCGCAGCGAGCGGCTGCCCGAGCACCCGCTCGAGGTCGTGATGCGCGACGACGGCCGGATTGACCTGCGTCGACTTCAGCCGCTCGACCTCGCGCGCGATCGCGTCGCGCTTGCGCGCGTAGGCGCCCCAGCGCGCGTCGTCGACGAGCCCCAGCCGACGCCCGTGCTCGGTGAGGCGCAGGTCCGCGTTGTCCTCGCGCAACTGCAGCCGGTACTCGGCGCGCGAAGTGAACATCCGGTAGGGCTCGGAGACGCCGCGCGTGATCAGGTCGTCGACGAGCACGCCGAGGTAGGCCTCGTCGCGGCGCGGATGCCAGCCCTCGTCGCCGCGCACCGCGCGCGCCGCGTTGAGTCCGGCGAACAGTCCCTGCGCGGCCGCTTCCTCGTAGCCGGTCGTCCCGTTGATCTGGCCGGCGAAATAGAGCCCGGCGATCGCGCGTGTCTCGAGCGTCGCGTGCAGCGCGCGCGGATCGAAGTAGTCGTACTCGATCGCGTAGCCGGGGCGCAGGATGTGCGCGTGCTCGCAGCCCGGCAGCGTGCGCACCAGCGCGAGCTGCACGTCGAACGGCAGCGACGTCGACACGCCGTTCGGGTAGATCTCGTGCGTGGTCAGTCCCTCGGGCTCGAGGAACACCTGGTGCGAGTCCCGGCCCGCGAAGCGCACGACCTTGTCCTCGATCGACGGGCAGTAGCGCGGCCCCACGCCCTGGATCACGCCGGCGTACAGCGGCGAGCGGTCGAGCGCGCCGCGGATCAGTTCGTGCGTGCGCGCGCTGGTGTGCGTGATCCAGCATGGCAACTGCCGCGGATGCATCGCGCGCGCGCCCAGGAACGAGAACACCGGTTCCGGATCGTCGCCGGGCTGCACCTCGAGGCGCGAGAAGTCGATCGTGCGGCCGTCGAGCCTCGGCGGCGTGCCGGTCTTGAGCCGCCCGACGGGCAGTGCGAGTTCGCGCAGGGCGGCGCCCAGGCGCTTCGCCGGCGGGTCACCGGCGCGCCCGGCTTCGTGGCGCTCCATCCCGACGTGGATCAGGCCGGAGAGGAAGGTGCCGGTCGTCAGTACGACGGCATCCGACTCGAACTTCAGCCCGATCTGGGTGACGACGCCGCGCACCCGGCCGCCCTCGACGATCAGATCGTCGACCGCCTGCTGGAACAGCATCAGGTTCGGCTGGTTTTCGAGCCGCCGGCGGATCGCCGCCTTGTAGAGCAGCCGGTCGGCCTGTGCGCGGGTCGCCCGGACCGCCGGTCCCTTGCTCGCGTTGAGCGTCCGGAACTGGATGCCGGCCTCGTCGGTGGCGATCGCCATCGCCCCGCCCAGCGCATCGACTTCGCGGACCAGGTGCCCCTTGCCGATGCCGCCGATCGACGGGTTGCAGGACATCGCCCCCAGCGTCTCGACGCTGTGCGTCAGCAGCAGCGTACGCCGCCCCATCCGCGCCGCAGCGAGGGCCGCTTCGGTGCCGGCATGGCCGCCCCCGACGACGATAACTTCGAAGCGGTTTGGAAACTGCATGATTTATAAAGGAAATTGCTCGGCGTCCGATCGGCCGGCCGATCATGATACGCGACCGGCGCGGTCGCCGGAAGGCAGCATTGCGCCGCAACGTGCGCATCCATACGTACCGGCGCGGTCTCGCGGGTTTCACGTGAAACACTCTGCCGGGTACCCGGCGCTGTTTCACGTGAAACGCCCGGCCGTTGCCGATATGCGCCGCCTTGGCGGCGGCCGGACTATCGCGGCCGGAGCGGCGGCAGGGTGCCCACGACGGTTTGCTTGCCGGCCTTGACCTCGACCATGAAGCTCTCCCGGTCGAGATCCCCCTTGTCGTCGTAGCAAAGGTCCATCAGCAGGCCGGGCGTCTGGCCGGCCGAAAAGCACTGGCCGCGAATCGCCTGGGCCAGCGCCCGGGCATCGACGCGCCCGGCGCGTTCGGTGGCCGCCTTGACGGTGTACAGGGCGATGTAGCCCTTGAGGCCGTCGTGGCTGCTGCGGAACTTCGCCTCCCGTTCGAACCGCTCGGCGTAGGCCAGGATCGCCGCGTTCGGTGCGTCGACGGTGAGACCGACGTGACCGCGCGCCCCGTTCGCCGCCTCGCCGGCGAGATCGATCACGCTTTGCTGCATGATCGTGGTCTCGCCCACGACCGGTTTGTCGTAACCCTGTTTGCGCAGCTCGCGCAGCATCCGGGCGGACTCGTCGACATTCAGGTAGACGAACAGGGCGTCCGCGCCCGCTTGTTTCGCCCGCAGAACCGGACCGGAGAAATCGATCTGCCCTTGGTCGGTCGAGATGTCGGCGGCGATCCGGACGTTGCGCCGCCCTAAATCCTCGACCAGCGCGTCACGCCCGCCCTTGCCGAAATCGTTGTTGACGTAGACGACGGCCACCGACCGCGCGCCGAGATCCTGCGCGACATAGCGCCCTACCTTCGGCATCGCATTCGCCTGTGAGAACGAAGTCCGGAACACGTAGGGGTTGCCACGCTGCGTGATGCTGGTCGCCTCTCCGCCGACCAGGTTCGGCACTTCCGCCCGGCGCAGTTCCTCCATGCTGACCAGCACCGATCCCGAAAAGATGGGACCGAAGACCACGTAGGCGCCGTCGTCGACCGCTTTCGCCGCCAGCGCCTTGGCGATCGCCGGGCTGGTCTGCGTGTCCCGGATGGTCAACGCGACCGGACGCCCCAGGATCCCGCCGGCCGCATTGATCTCCTTCGCGGCCAGTTCGAGTCCCGCCTTGAAATGCGCCCCCGACGTGGCCCCTGGTCCGGACAGTTCGAGCAGACCGACCATGGGACTCGGTTGCTGCGCCCAGGCAACGGGCATCGCCAGAATCCATGGAATCAGCGCGCACAGGACTCTCATGTTTCTCTCCTCACCTCGTGTTGAGCGCCAGGATCGCCGTCGGCTCCCGCGAGTCGACGAACACCATGGCCAGGCGGCAGCGCTGCACGCCGCGGTTGATCCATGCGTGGTTGGTCCCCTGCTGGACGACCACATCGCCGGCTCTGAGCCGAACGTCGCGGTCGTCGAGCAGGAGATCGATTTCACCTTCGAGGACGACGACGTAGTCGAGCGTGCGCGTCCGGTGAATGGCCGGGTGTCGGGGCGCAGCGCCGGGCATCACGTCATCGCCGATACCGAAATCGCGGCGTACGCCCGAAGCATCGGCGATATCGCCGCCGGTCGCCGGAGGAAATTCGACGACCCGGAAGATCGTCCCTTGCGGGGGCGGCGGAACCCCGATCTCGCGGTCGGCTCGGTCGCGGGCGTCGACCAGGTCCGCGGGCGACTCGTCGGTGACCCAGAGCAACGTCGATGAGTTGCCCGCCAGGCGTCGCCGCACATTCCGAGCCGGGCCGTCGCTCACGACGATCGATCGACCGTCCGGGGCGTGCCCGGTCACCAATCGTCGGACGGGACGAGGATCCGGGCTATCGCCAGAGGGCATGACCAAGACCGTGAAAGCTTCGGCGGTTGGGGGCGGATCAGCGGCGCGAACCATTCTATCGAGCCCGGCGGCCGGACGAATGCCCGTCGCGCGATACTGGGCGCCGCGCGCCCGGCCGCGCGGTGCGGCGAAACCCCAACCCGAAACAGAAACGGCGCCCGCAGGCGCCGTTTGGAAGTGATTGCTTGCTATCGCCCAGCGCTAGCCGGATAGCCGCTCTTCGAGCTTTGCCCGCTCAGACACCAACGCATCGGGCCGCCGCTCGCCGACCCGGGCGAACAGTTCGTCGTGCGCGACCAGCTCCCGCTGCCAGGCGGCGCGGTCGATGCCGGTCGCCTGCGCGAATCGCTCGGGGGCGTATTGCAGTCCGCGCCAGTCGAGGTCGTCGAAATCCGGACCGATGCCCAGCGGCGTCGGCCTGCCCTTTGCCGTCCCGGCGCAGCGCTCGACGATCCACTTGAGCACGCGCATGTTCTGCCCGAAGCCCGGCCAGACGAATCGGCCTTCGGCGTCCTTGCGGAACCAGTTGACGCCGAAGATCCGTGGCGGGTGGGCGACCGCCTTGCCCATCGCGAGCCAGTGCCGGAAATAGTCGCCGACGTGGTAGCCGCAGAACGGGAGCATCGCGAACGGGTCGCGCCTCACCTCGCCCAGCTTGCCGAAGGCGGCGGCGGTCATCTCCGAGCCCATGGTCGCGGCGAGATAGACGCCCGACTCCCAGGACGTCGCCTCGACGACCAGCGGCATGGTGTCGGAACGCCGGGCGCCGAAGACGAACGCGGAGATCGGCACGCCGGCCGGATCGTCCCAGGCCGGGTCGAGCGACGGGCAGCGGGTCGCCGAGACGGTGAATCGGGCGTTCGGATGCGCGGCCTTGCGCCCCGCCTTGCCGTCGGCCGGCGTCCACTCGTTGCCCTGCCAGTCGATCAGGTGCGCCGGCGCCTCCTTGCTCATGCCCTCCCACCAGACGTCGCCGTCGTCGGTCAGCGCGACGTTGGTGAAGATGACGTCCGCTTTCAACGTCTCCATCGCGTTGGGATTCGACTCGTACGACGTGCCCGGCGCGACGCCGAAGTAGCCGGCTTCCGGGTTGATCGCGCGGAAGTGGCCGTCGGGGCCGGGCTTGAGCCACGCGATGTCGTCGCCGATGGTCGTGACCTTCCAGCCCTCGAATTCGGGCGGCGGGATCAGCATCGCGAAGTTGGTCTTGCCGCAGGCGCTGGGGAACGCGGCGGCGACGTAGCGTTTGTCGCCGACCGGCGAGGTCACACCCAGGATCAGCATGTGCTCGGCGAGCCAGCCCTCGTCGCGGCCCATCACCGAGGCGATCCGCAGCGCGAGGCATTTCTTGCCCAGCAGGGCGTTGCCGCCGTAGCCGGAGCCGTACGACCAGATCTCGCGCGTCTCGGGGTAATGGACGATGTACTTGGTGTCGGGATTGCACGGCCAGGGCCCGTCGCGCTCGCCGGCGGCGAGTGGCGCGCCGACCGAGTGCAGACAGGGAACGTAGGCCCCGTCGGTCCCGAGCACGTCGTAGACCGCTTTCCCCATCCGGGTCATGAGCTTCATGCTCACGACGACGTAGGGGCTGTCGGTCAGCTCGATGCCGATCTGGGCGATCGGGCTGCCGAGCGGCCCCATCGAAAACGGCACGACGTAGAGCGTGCGGCCGCGCATCGAGCCGTTGAACAGACCTTCGAGCGTCGCGCGCATCTCGCGCGGCGTGCGCCAGTTGTTGGTCGGCCCGGCGTCCTCCTCGCGCTCGCTGCAGATGAACGTGCGGTCCTCGACCCGGGCGACGTCCGAGGGGTCCGAGCGCGCGAGGAAACTGCCCGGCCGCTTGACCGGGTCGAGCGGCGTCAGCGTTCCCGCCTCGACCATTTCATCGCACAACCGCCGGTACTCGGCCTCCGAGCCGTCGCACCAGACGATGCGATCGGGCTTGGCGAGGGCCGCGAACTCGCGCACCCAGCCGAGGATGCGGGGATGCCGGACGAAATCCGGCGCGGTGACCGAGGCGGCGAGCGAAGCGAGCGATTCGGGTCTATTCATCGGCGGGAAGAAGCGGATGAGTGGGCGATTCGGGCGGCTTGCGACGGAGCATCGCAGCGCACAATCGAAAGAATCTAGCACGACGGACCCCACACGCGCAGCCCCGTTGTCGGCGGACTGATGGTCAGGCCAATTCACGGCCGACGCGCCCGACGCGGCCGGTGACCGCCGAGACCGCGGCACCGCGAGTCGCGCAGTCCCCGCCGCTCGCCGGACTCAGCGAGCGAGCGCCACGAGGAACAGCCGCCGGAACGGAAAGAACACCGACCCGTCCGGCTCCCGCGGATACGCGGCCTCGATGCGCGCGCGATAGTCATCGAGGAAGTCCGCCTTCCGCGCATCACCCAGCGCCGCGAAGTAGGGAACGAGCCAGGTCCCCGAGACGAACGCCACGACCGGATGCTCGCCGTCGTCGCGTGCGGCCAGCCGCTGCAGGTACACCGTTTCCCAGACGTCGACCTGCGCAGCCGACCCCGCGAGCCAGCGGTGATACTGCTCGGGCGCGGCGACCGGCGGCGGGCGCACGAGGTCGCCGACGACGGCGCGCCAGCGCGAACAGAGCGCGGTCTCGTCGACCGAACGATGCGAAGGCGCGTCGAAATTGCGCGGCATCTGCACGGCGAGCGCGCCGCCGGGCGCGAGCCGCGCGGCGAGCGCGGGGAACAGCGCCGCGTGATCGCCGACCCAGTGCAGCGCCGCGTTGCTGTAGATCAGATCCGGCGCGTCCGGGGTTCGCCAGTGCGCGAGATCGCCGGCGACGAAGCGCGTCTTGGTCGCGTGCGCGCCCGCGCGCGCCCTGGCGAGCATCGCCTCGTCGTTGTCGATGCCCATGATCTGCGCGTCCGGCCAGCGCTGCGCGAGCAACGCCGTGACGTTGCCGGCGCCGCAGCCCAGGTCGACGATCGAGCGCGGCTGCCCGAGCGGCACGCGCGCGAGCAGATCGATCGCCGGCCGCAGGCGCTCGCCGGTGTATTGAAGATAGCTCGCCGGATCCCAGCTCACCGCGTCGCCCCCGCCGGGCCGGCCGTGGACACGCCGCCGAACCCGTCTGTCGCGTTCATCGCGGCGGTGCGCCGACCAGCGCCGGATGCCGCTCGCGCAGCCATCGGTACAGCGGCGCGGTCGCGAGGAGCAGCACCACCAGCCGCGTCACGTGCAGCGCCGTGACCAGCGGGACGCCGAACTGCATCACCTTCGCGGTGATGCACATCTCGGCCAGGCCGCCGGGCGCGGTCCCGAGCACGAGCGTCGGACCGGGGACGCCGGCCGCGACCGCGAGCGCGAGGCCGAACGCGGCCGCCACTCCGATCGACAGGAACACGCTCGCGACGACACCCGCGACGAACCGGTGCGCGTCGCGCAGGAAATCCGGCTGGAACCGGACGCCCAGTGCGCATCCGAGCAGCCATTGCCCGAGGTTCGACACCGGCGTGGGCACCGACGAGAGCTCGACCCCGCTCGCGGTCAGCGGGATGACCACCGCGAGCGGCCCGAGGATGAACGCGTTGGGCACGCCGATCGCCCGCGCGGCAAAGCCGCCGGCCAGCGCGAGTCCCATCAGCTCGGCGAATCCGCGCGGGTCGAACGTGCGCACGCCGGCGACATAGACATCGCTGCCGTGCATGTCGAGCAGTGCGAACGCGGCGGGTACGACCGCGACGACGATCAGGATGCGCAGGCTCTGCGCGGCGGCCACACGGTCGGTGCGCGCGCCGTAGCGCTCGCCCAGGTTCGACATCTCGGCCGCGCCGCCCGGGACGCTCGCGAAGATCGCGGTCGTCCGGTCGATCCTCGCGATCGGCGCGAGCGCGAAGCCCGCGAGATAGCCCAGGAAGACCGCGAACACCGCACCGGCGACGAGCAGCGGCCACCACCCGACGACCTCGCGCAGCACCGCCGGCGTGAAATACAGGCCGAGCGCGGTGCCGATGATCCATTGCCCCGTGTAGCGCAGCGGCTGCGGCGCCTCGAGCGGAACGCCCGCGACGCGCAGGATCGCGACCGCGAACAGCGGTCCGAGCATCCAGGGTATCGGCGTGCCGATCCACGCGCACGCCCACCCCGCGGCCCCGCCGGTCGCAACGGTTGCGGCGACCCGGATCACCCACCGGGACGAAGCCCAGCGGTACGCCCGACCGATCCGTCGTGCCCGCATCTCGCCAGAAAAAGGATCCGGATCCCGGAATCCGGCCCTAGCCGGGCGCCCGATCCGTGCCGCGCCGGCGCTCGCGAACCGCCTTCCACAACCACGGCGCGAGCACCAGCACGACGGTCGCCGCGAGCAGAGCCGCCGAGATCGGGTGCGTGATGAACACCGACGGATCCCCCTGGCTGATCGCGAGCGCCCGGCGGAACTGCGACTCGGCGAGCGGTCCCAGGATCAGTCCGATCACCGCCGGCGCGACCGGGAAGCCCCAGCGCCGCATCAGGAACCCGAGCAGCCCGAAGACGTAGAGCGTCGCCAGGTCGACGACCGACTGGTGCAGGCTGTACGCCCCGAGTGTCGCGAACACCAGGATGCCGGCGTACAGCAGTGGCTGCGGGATCTTCAGCACCTGCACCCACAGCCCGATCAGCGGCAGGTTGAGGATCAGCAGCAGCACGTTGCCGATGTACATGCTGGCGATCAGGCCCCAGACGAGCGCGCCCTGGGTCTGGAACAGGAGCGGCCCCGGCTGCAGTCCGTAGTTCTGGAACGCGGCCAGCAGGATCGCCGCGGTCGCCGAGGTCGGGATGCCGAGCGTCAGCAGCGGAACGAGCACGCCGGCCGACGACGCGTTGTTCGCCGCTTCCGGCCCGGCGACGCCCTCGATCGCGCCGTTGCCGAATTCCTCGGGGTGTTTCGACAGCTTCTTCTCGAGCGCGTACGACAGGAACGTCGGGATCTCCGCCCCGCCGGCGGGGATCGTGCCGAACGGGAAGCCGATCGCGGTCGCGCGCAGCCACGCCGGCCACGACCGGCGCCAATCCTCGCGCGACATCATCAGCGACCCCGACAGCTTCTCCATCGTCTCCGGCAGCCGGCTCTGGTACGCCGCGACGTAGAGCGCCTCGCCGACGGCGAACAATCCGACCGCGAGGACGACGACGTCGATGCCGTCCATCAGTTCCGGCACGCCGAACGCGAAGCGCATCTGGCCGGTCTGGTCGTCGATGCCGACCAGCCCGAGCAGCAGGCCGACGAACAGCATGCTGAGCCCGCGCACCGTCGAGCTGCCGAGCACCGCGGCGACCGTGACGAACGCGAACACCATCAGCGCGAAATACTCGGCCGGCCCGAACTTGAGCGCGACCTCGACGACCAGCGGCGCGAGCAGCGTGAGCAGCACCGTGGCGATCGTGCCGGCGACGAACGACCCGATCGCGGCGGTCGCGAGCGCCGGTCCCGCGCGCCCGCGTTTGGCCATCCGGTTGCCTTCGAGCGCGGTCGCGATCGACGCCGACTCGCCCGGCGTGTTGAGCAGGATCGTGGTCGTCGACCCGCCGTACATCGCGCCGTAGTAGATGCCGGCGAACATGATGAGCGCGCCGGTCGGGTCGAGCTTCGCGGTCAGCGGCAGGAGCATCGCCACCGTGAGCGCGGGCCCCACGCCCGGCAGCACGCCGATCGCCGTGCCCAGCGTCACGCCGACGAAGCCCCACAGGAGGTTGATCGGCGTCAGCGCGACGCCGAATCCCTGCGCGAGCGCCTGCAGCGTTTCGGTCACCGGGCGCCCTTGTCAGATGCCGGCGCCGCCGAGCAGCGGCTTGAGCCAGCCGGCCGGCAGGTTCACGTTGAGGAAGCGGACGAAGAACAGGAACACCGCGAGCCCGAGCACGACGCCGATGCCGAGGTCGCGCGCGACGCGCGTGCTGCCGAAGCCGCGCGCGACGCAGGCGGTGAGCGCAGCCGCGGCGAGCACGAAGCCCGCCGTGTGGATCAGCGCCATCTGCAGGAACAGGCCGGCGCTGACCCACGCGAACGCCGCGAACACGAACGGGTGCTCGCCGCGCTCCGCCGGGTCGTCGGGCACCGCGTCGCGCCACCCGCCGGTATGGACCTCGACCAACAGCCACCCGCCCAGCGCGACCAGCGCGATCGCGACCGCCTGCGGCATCGCGTTCGGCCCGACCCGCGCGTAACCGCCGGCGTCGGGCAGCGAGAACGCCACGATGCCGGCGCCCAGTCCCAGCGCCAGCACGCCGAGCGACAGCGCGAGCTCCACGCGGGAGCGCGCCGGGGCGCCCACGCCTACTTCCGCAGGCCGAGCGAGGCGAGGATGGCGGCGATCCGCTTCGTGTCCTCGTCGACGAACGTCTTGTACGCGTCGCCGGCGATGAACACCGGATCCCAGCCGTACTTCGCGAGCGATTCCTTCCACGCCGGCGAGTCGGTCGCGGTCTTCACCGCGGCGACCAGCGCGTCGCGCTGCGCGGTCGTGATGCCGGGGGCGGCGAACACGCCGCGCCAGTTGCCGAGCACGACATCTAGGCCCTGCTCCTTGAGCGCCGGGATGCCGTCCAGCTTGCCCGGCGCCGAGACCGCCAGCGCACGCATCCGGCCGCCTTTGATGTGCTCGGCGAATTCACCCAGCCCCGCGATGCCGGCCATCACATGGCCGCCGACGATGTTGGCGACCTGGTCGCCGCCGCCCTTCGCCGCGACGTAGTTGACCTTCGCCGGATCGACGCCTGCCGCCCGCGCGATCAGGCCCGCGAGGATGTGGTCGGAACCGCCGGCCGAGCCGCCGTGCCAGCTCACCTTGCCCGGGTCCGCCTTGAACGCCGCGATGAGGTCGGCCATCGACTTGTGCGGCGACGCGGCCGGCACGACGACGACCAGGTACTCGCTGGTCAGCCGCGCGATCGGCGTCACCATCGTCAGGTTCACCGGCGACTTCTGCAGCTCGATGCCGCCGACCATCACCATGCCGCCCATCATCAGCGCGTTCGGGTCGCCCTTCGCGCTGTTGACGAACTGGGCGAGCCCGATC
>JADZDA010000113.1 GCA_020851255.1 Burkholderiales bacterium
CCCTCCGAGCCGCGGCTTTGGCGCGCACCCGTCACCGCGGCCCCGGGAGGGAGCCCGCCGGACCGGCACCACGCCCACCCCGGCGGAACCGCGGCGAATCCGGATCGCCGCGCCGGCGCATCGAACCGGCATCAGGTAGCCCCGGAGTCGCCATGCCCGTCCTGCTAGCCTCTTTCGCCCGCCATCGCCGGGTCGTGCTGTTCGCCGCCGTCCTGATCGGACTGGCCGTGGCCGGCGGCCTGCGGGAGCCGCCCGCGCCGATGCCGCCCGCCGACCTGCCGCGCGTCCTGATCGCCGGACTCGTGTCCGACGCGGTTGCCGCGCCGGGCGTACGCATCCGTGTCGCCCCGGACGACGAGACCGGCGCCGAGCCGATCGTCGACGCGAGACTACCCGGCGTGCGCATCGAGGTCGCCGCCGCCGAGCCCGCCGCCAAGGCCCCCGCGGGCGCGAGCGTGGACGAGCCGGCCGCCAAGCCGAAGCGCAAGTCGGGCGCCGACGTCGGCGTCACCGTCGACGAAGACACCGGCCGGGTGCGGATCAGCGGTCCGGACGGCAGCCACGAGTTCGAGTCGGTCGAGACCTTCGTGCAGCAGGCGCCGTGGATCGCCGGCATCGTGTTCATCGTGACCTTCTTCGTGTTCCTCACGCCGATCCTCATCATCACGCTGATCATCTGGTACAAGGTGCGCAAGACGCGGATGCTCAACGACACGATGATCCGGCTCGCCGAGAAGGGCGTGGTCCCGTCCGCCGAGGCGCTCGAGGCGGTCGCCGGCGGACGCCAGGCGGCGACGCTGCAGACCGGCCCGACGACCGCGCCGATCTACATGCACGCGAAGATGCTGCGCACGCGGGCGGCGTGGTCGGACCTGCGCAAGGGGATCTTCTGCGCGGCGGTCGGCCTGGGCTTCACGTTCTATTCGATGCTGGACGACGGCACGCCGAACTTCATCGGCCTGGTGCTGCTGTTCGTCGGCCTGGGTTACCTGCTGCTCTGGTATTTCGAGGACCGGCAGATCGCCGCGTCGGCCGAGCCGCCCCCGCCGCCGGCCCCGCCGTCGCCTCCGGTCGCCTGATTCCACGGACCGCGCCCTTCGACAAGCCTGCCGGTGACCGATGCCGAACTCATCGCCCGCGCGGTCGTCGGCAGTGAACGGCACGCGTTCGCCGAACTCGTCCGCCGCCACCAGTCGTCGGTGCGCGCGTGCCTGCGCCGGCTCACCGCGGGCGACCACGGACTCGCCGACGACCTCGCGCAGGAGACCTTCGTCCTCGCGTGGAAACACCTGGGGAGCTTCCGCCAGGACGCGCGCTTCTCGACCTGGCTCTACCGGATCGCCACCAACTGCTGGCTCGCGCACAACCGCAAGCGCAAGGAGGCGCTGCTGGGCGACGCGGACTCCGAGGTCGCCGACGGCGAAGCGTCGGACGAGATCCCCGGATCCGGCGCCACGTCCGACCACGCCCGCGGGTCCGCGCTCAAGCTCGACATGGAGCGTGCGATGGGCTGCCTGAGCGAGGCGGAGCGGGCCGCGATCGTGCAGTGCTACCATAACGACCTGTCGCACGAGGAGGCCGCGTACGTCCTCGGTTGCCCGGTCGGCACGGTCAAGACGCACGTGCACCGGGCCAAGCAGAAACTCAAGGCCGCGCTCGCGGCCTGGGCCGACTGACCGGAGGGTGC
The DNA here is from genome assembly GCA_020851255.1 of Burkholderiales bacterium. Lineage (GTDB taxonomy): Bacteria > Pseudomonadota > Gammaproteobacteria > Burkholderiales > Casimicrobiaceae > VBCG01. Next base: position 1,688 of record JADZDA010000113.1, read on the forward strand.
GCACCGCGCCGACGACGCCATGAACACCGATCCCGCCCGAACCGACGCTCCCGACGACTGGCTGGAGCGCGCGCTCGCCGCCGACGCGATCGAGCATCGCGCCGTGCACGTCGACGACGCCGGCTTCGCCGCGCGCGTGATGGGCGCGCTGCCGGCGCCGGCACCGCTCACACGCTGGCAACGTCCGATCCGGTGGACGCTCGCCGGTGTCGCCGGCGCCGCGATCGCCGCCGCGGTCCCCGGGTTCGCCGCCGACGTGGCGCGCGAAGTCTTCCGCGCGATCGCCGCTCAGCCGGTGTCGCTCGCCTCGGTCGCGATCGTGCTCGCCGCCGTCGGCGCCGCCACGCTCGGCGCGGCGGCGTTCGTACTCGACCGGGACTGAAACCGCCCTCCGAACGACGACGGCCGCCCGGAGGCGGCCGTCGGTGCCGTGCGCTTTCGCGCGCGAGGCCTGTGCGTCAGTCGTCCTTCAGCGTGAAATTCACCTCGACCTCGCCGACGTACTTCTCGCCCTCGGCGCGGAACTTCCAGTCGGCGAGCGCGTTGCGCACGACGCGGTCGAACACGCGCGGCGGCTCGGAGGACACGATGATCACGTCGGTCACGTTGCCCTTCTCGTCGATCTGCAAACGGACCAGCACCCGGCCTTTCTGCACGCCGGCGCGGATCGCCTCGCGCGGGTAGATCGGGTCCTCGCCGCCCGTGCGCACGATGCCGCGGCGCACCGCCGGCTTCGGCGGTGCCGGCGGCGCCGGCGGCGCCTCGATCTTCGGCGGCGGTGCCGGCGGCGGCGGCGGCGCCATCACGTACTCCTGCTTCGGAGGCTCGGCGGTCACCGCGGTGATCGTCGCGGGTTGCTCGACGACCTGCGGCGGCGGCGGAATGTCCGGCGGCGGCACGTACGGCTGCACCGGCACCTCGACCTTCGGCTGCTCGATGATCTTCTTCGGCGGCGGCGGCGGCGGCGGCGGCGGCGGCGGGAGCTTGATCTCCTCGATGATCGTCGCGGTCAGCGGTTTCTTGATCACCTCGACGGCCTTGCGCGCGAGCCCGGTCACGAGCGCGTAGACGACGAGCACGTGCAGGAGCACGACGAACGACAGCCCGACGAGGTGTCGCGTCGGGTCTCGCTGCTGGCGGGCGTAGTCCCTCATGGCGCGTCTCCTCCGGGGCTACTCGACGAACTGCTCGCTGCCGACGATGCCCACCTTCGTCAGTCCGAGACGCTGGGCGTTGGCGAGCACGTTCGCGACCACGTCGTACTTCGCGAACTTGTCCGGCCGGATGTGGAGCTCGGGTTGCGGCTCGCGCAGCGCGATCTCGCCGAGTTTCGCGGCGAGTTCGCCGCGGTCGGCGAGCGGCTCCGCGTTCCAGTAGATGCGCGAGACGCCGTCGACGTCGATCTTCACGACCTCGGGCTTCACCAGCGGCGGCGGGGGATTGCCGACCGGCATGTTGAGGTTCACCGAGTGCAGCTGGATCGGCAGCGTGATGATGAGCATCACCAGCAGCACGAGCATCACGTCGATCAGCGGCGTCGTGTTGATGTCGATCATGACGTCCGGGTCGGAAGACGCTCCGCCCGTACCCACGTTCATGGCCATGTCCGTGTCTCCGTCGCGCCGCGCGTCAACCGCCGCGCGCGGGCGGTTCGGTGATGAATCCGACCTTGGCGATCCCGGCGCGCTGGCAGGCGTAGATGATCCGCCCGACGCCGTCGTACGCGGCGCTGCCGTCCCCGCGGATGTGCACCTCCGGCTGCGGGTTCAGGACCGCGACCTTCTTCAGGCGATCGATCAGCGCGTTCGTCGTCGGGATGTACAGGTCGTTCCAGTAGATCTTGCCGGCGAGGTCGACCGACAGCGTGATGTTCTCGGGCTTGGTCTCGCGGATCTCGTTGCGCTCGCGCGGCAGCGTGACCGGAACCGAGGTCGTGACCACCGGGATCGTGATCAGGAAGATGATCAGGAGCACCAGCATCACGTCGACCAGCGGCGTGGTGTTGATGGTCGAGACGACCTCGTCCTCGCCTTCGGCGGGACCGACGTTCATCGCCATGGCGTCAAGCCTTGGCGGGATTCGAGAGCAGGACCGCGTGCAGGTCGGCGCCGAAGGCGCGCACGTTGTCCATCGCGGCCTTGTTGCGGCGGATGAGCCAGTTGTAGCCGAGCACGGCCGGTACGGCGACGGCCAGGCCGATCGCGGTCATGATCAGCGCCTCGCCGACCGGGCCGGCGACCTTGTCGATCGACGCCTGTCCGGCGATGCCGATCGCGGTCAGCGCGTGGTAGATGCCCCAGACGGTGCCGAACAGGCCGATGAACGGCGCGGTCGAGCCCACGGTGGCGAGGAACGCGAGGCCGTCCTGCATCCGCGACGAGACGTTGTCGATCGCGCGCTGGATCGACATCGAGATCCAGTCGTTCAGGTCGACGTTGCCGAGGAGCCCGGTGTGCTTCTGCGTGGCCTCGAGGCCGGACTCGGCGATGAACCGGAACGGACTCGTCGCCTTCAGGCGCTCGGCGCCTTCCTTGACGCTCGGGGCGTTCCAGAACTCCTTGTCCGCCTTCTTCGCCTGCTTGTTCATCTTCGACTGCTCGTACACCTTGGTGATGATGATGTACCAGCTTCCCATCTACATGATGACCAGGATGATCAGCACCGACTTCGCGACCATGTCCGAGCCGCGCCAGAGCGCCTCGAGGCCGTAGGGGTTCTCGACGACCTCCTGCGCGCGCGCGCTGCCCTTGACCGCGGTGGCCGTGGCCGGCGCGGCCGGTGCGGCGGCCGGCGCGGGAGCCGCCGTGGCGGCGGTCGCCGCCGGCGCGGCACCCTGGCCCTGCGCGTGCGTGGCGAACGGCAGCACCGCGGCGAACGCGGCGAACGCGACGGCGACCGCCGCGGCCCATCGGGTCATCTTCTGCATGTTTTCTCCAGACGAGGTAGGTTCCGATCGGTTCGATGGAACCGGGAAGGGCGCCGCGGCTTGGTCGGCCGCGGTTCTCGGGCGTTACCCTCCGCCGGGTGGGGCGGTGGGAGGCGATCGCGTTCCCGGAAAGCCAGAATGCTAATGTCGTCGACGATTCCCAGTCAAAACGCGCCGGCAGGTTTCGCGGGCGGGCGCGCAGCCGACGCGCGTGTCGCCGATCGCCTGGCCGCGGCACCGATTCGCGTGCGATCGGCGAGTGCGGCGCAACATGCCCGCGGCCCCACAAAGCAGCGGCCCCGCTGCGGGGGCGGGGCCGGAGCGCCGGACCCGTCGTCCGGCAAAAAGGCGCGCAATATTGCCCTCTGCCGGCGCGCTTGTCCAGCCTCGCGTTAGACGATTCCCTCTAATGCGACCCGCCCGGCGGCGGCGGTTCTGTGTTACAACGCGCGCCCAGCAGGCGCCGTGCGCCGCCCCGTCCGCGACGCGGTCGGACACCGGCACCACGTCGCGAGCCGCCGACCTCCACGCAGGCAGCCCGATGAAAACACTGACCGCCGTTTGCCTGTTCGCCATCGCCGCCGTCGCGGCGCCGTTCGCCTCCGCGCAGCCCGCCGGCGCGGGCTCCGATCTCGCCGCGCTGCGCGAGGCGAACAAGTCCGCCGCGGCGAAGAAGGCCCATGTCGAATCCGCGCTCGACCTCTCGGCCGCGGAACGCAGGAAGTTCTGGCCGGTCTACGACGCGCACCAGCGCAAGCTCGACGCGAACAACCGCCGATACAACCGCGCGATCGAGGACATGATCGCGGTCGGAACCGACAAGCCGGTCACCGACGCCTACGCGAAGCAGGTCGCCGCCGAACTGGTCGCCGTCCAGGAAGCGGACGCCCGCGCGATGCGCGCGATGCACAACGCGATGATGAAGACGGTCGCGCCGCGCGTCGCGCTGCGCTACATGCAGATCGAGAACAGGCTGCAGGCGGTCCGTCGCGCCGACGTCGCGCTCGGCCTGTCGCTCGTGCGATAGGGCGCGAGCGGCCCGGGAGGCGGGGCGAAAAAAAGGGGGGGGCGTTTCCGCCCCCCCGGCTGTCGGTCGCGGGCGCCGTCCCCGGCGCCCGGTCCTGCGACTTCGCTTACCAGAACTTGTAGTTGACGCCGACCTGGTAGACGCGACCGCGCGGATCGCTCTGCGACGGGTTGTAGCCAGCGTTCGACGCCGACGACTCGTTGCTGAACGGCGGGTCGGTGTTGAACAGGTTCTGGACCGACGCGTTGATCGCCAGGTTCTTGTTGTACTGCCACTTCCAGAAGAGGTTCCAGATCCCGACGGCGCTGACGTCGTTGCCGCTGGGGGTCGGGTTCAGCTGGTCGTAGCTGTGGACGTAGTAGCCGTTGAGCGAGACCTCGTGCGCGCCGTAAGCCCACGAGAGGTCCCACGACCCGCGCACGCGCGGCTGGTTGTAGGTTCCGTTGTACTGGAAGTCCTCGATGCCGCCGCTCTCACCGATGGTCGCGAACGTGTAGTCGTCGATGTAGGCGATCGCGCCGCGCAGACCGAGCGTACCCATGCTGCCCATCGGGATGCGTACCCGGCCCTCGATGTCCACGCCCGAGGTCGTGGTCTTGGCGAGCTGCACCGGCACGTTGTTGACCTGATCGATCGCGCCGGTCGCATCGCGCACGACGATCGACGGGTCGTTCGCGAACAGGTTGATGAGCGTCTGGGTACCGAACAGGCTGATCTCGTCCTTGCGCTTGATCTGGTAGTAGTCGACCGAGATCGACGAGTTGTTCGTCGGCTCGAACACCACGCCCACGTTCCAGATCTTCGACTTCTCCGGCTTGAGGTTCGGGTTGCCGGTCTGGATCAGCTTGACGTCGAGGTTGCAATCCGGCTCGTCGCCGGTGATGCAGCGCGTCGGATCGACCAGGCCGAACTCGAAGCTCGACTGCGTCGCCGACGACGTCTCGAAGATCGACGGTGCGCGGAACGCCTCCGAGTAGGTCGCGCGGAGCAGCAGGTTCTTCATCGGCGTCCAGCGCACGCCGACCTTGGGCGAGGTCTTGGAGAAGTCGCCGGACTTGCTGTACTTGTCGTAGCGCAGCGCGCCGGAGATCTCGAGGCCCTTGATCACCGGGACGATCACTTCGCCGAACACCGCGGTCAGGTCCTGACGGCCGAACGCCGCCGAGGCCGAGATGCCGAGCGCGTTGCCCGCGGCGATCTCCGGATCCGGGATGTCCTTGACGTCGAGCTTGGTGTACTGCGCGCCGACGGCCGCGAGGATCGGGCCGGCCGGCAGGTTGAACACCTCGCCGCTCGCCTTGACGCCGTAGTCGTCGAAGCGCGACTCGCCGGTGTGGAAGCCGTTGTAGCGGAGCCGGTCGTTGACCGACGGGCTCGCGAACGGGTTGTTGAAGTTGTAGGTACCGTCGAGAATGGTCTCGAGCGCGGTCGACGACAGCACGTTGTTGAGCTGCTTCTCCTCGAGCTCGATCTTGTTCCAGCTGCCGTACGCCTCCCAGTCCCAGGTCTTGAACGTGCCCTTGAGACCGACGACGCCGCGCCACATGTCGCCGGTCGCGTCGTTGTCGCGGTTGCCGACGCCCGCGTAGCGGTGCGCGACCAGCGTATCGGCCGGGAACGGGTTGTTCGGGTGGCCGATCGGCAGGATGTTCGACCCGATCCCGGCGTCGTCGGTCGACGGCGACGGGAAGCCGATGTTGTAGGCGTCGTTGCGGCCGTACAGCGCCTCGAAGAACACCGACAGGTCCTTGTTGATCCAGTACTCGCCCTTGGCGTTGACCGCCAGGCGTTCGACCTCGGGATAGACGCCGCCGAACGCCGCGCGGTTGTAGCGGCAGCGGTTCGCGCGCTGGGTCGTGCAGTCCGCGTGGTAGGCGACCTCGCCGGTGTCGAGGTTGATGTACGTGCCCGGGTAGCCGAAGCCGGAGCGGAAGTCCGAACCGCCGCGGCCGCGCAGATCCTCGGTGTTGGCGAAATCGCGTTCGGCCGACAGCATCTTCTCGCGCTTCATGTACGAGAAGTTGAGGAACACGTTGTAGCGATCCTTGGACGGATCGCCGAAGCCGATCGACGCGTTCGCCTGGTAGAGGTCGCCGTCGCGATGCTGTGTCTGGCCGTAGGTCGCGCCCGCTTCCGCGCCCTGGTAGTTGTTGCGCAGGATGATGTTGATGACGCCGCCGACCGCGTCGGCGCCGTAGATCGCGGACGCGCCGTCCTTCAGGATCTCGATGCGCTCGACCGCGGCGATCGGGATCGAGTTCAGGTCCTGGAAGCCCTGGGAGCCGAGCGTCGTGCGCTGGGCGAACGGATAGGTCGGCAGCCGCCGGCCGTTGAGCAGGATCAGCGTGCTGCTGAAGCCCAGGTTGCGGACGTTGAGCGCGCCCGCGCCGTTGGTGAAGCCGTTGGTGACGCGGTCGTCGATCGCGAAACCGGCCGACGGGATGAACTGCAGGACCTCGTTCACCGAGATCGCGCCGGTGCGCTCGATGTCCTGGCGCGTGATGACGTCGATCGGCGAAGCGGTCTCGTTATCGACCCGCTTGACGTTCGAACCGGTGACGTTGACCTTCAGGTCCTGCGCGTGTGCCGGCGCTGCGATCAGCAGCGTGGCAGCCGTCCCTACGCCCACCGCATAGGCGAGCGCGGCCGCAACCTTCCTGCGCTGAAAAGCCATGGAAAACCCCCAGAGTTGTGTGAGTGTCCGCACCGCCAAATTACCGGCGGCGGGCCACGTGCCCATGACTGTACTCGCCGGGCTCTCCGCGGGGCAACGAAATGGCGGTGACTGGTACACTTTGGCCCCGGAATTGTTGCAATTCTGCCAATCGTGCGACTACGTGACGCGCAACCCGCTGATTTGCCGGAGATCGTGGCGATTTACAACGCGTCGATTCCCGGAGGCCTCGCCACCGCCGACACCGAGCCGGTATCGGTGCAATCCCGCTCGGCCTGGTTCCGGGAATTCGACCCCGCGCGCCGGCCGCTGTGGGTCGTCGAGGACGACGCGCAGCGCATAAACGCGTGGCTTTCCGTACGTTCGTTCTACGGCCGGCCGGCCTACCACCGGACCGTCGAACTCGGCGTCTACACCGCGCCCGACTCGCAGCGGCGCGGCCACGCCCGGTGGCTCCTCGATCATGCGGTGCAGCAGGCGCCGCGAATGGGAATCGCCACGCTGCTCGCATTCGTATTCGCGCACAACGCCCCCAGCATTTCCCTGTTCACCGGTCGCGGGTTCTCGGCCTGGGGCAGGCTGCCGCTGGTGGCGGAACTGGACGGCGTCGAGCGCGATCTCGTGATCCTCGGCAGGCGGGTTGGATGACCGCGCCCGTGTCCCGCGTCCGGCCCGCGCGCCGTGCCGACGTCCCGGCGATCCACGCGCTGATCCGCGAGCTGGCGGACTTCGAGCGGCTCACCCACGTCTGTACCGGAACGGCGGACGACCTGGAACAGGCGGCGTTCGGGTCGCGCCCGGTCGTCGAAGTGCTCGTAGCCGAAGAACTAGGAAAAATAGACGGTTTCGCCCTATTTTTTCATACTTTCTCGACTTTCCTCGGCCGCCGGGGCCTGTGGCTGGAGGATCTCTACGTCCGGCCGGAAAGGCGCGGTTCGGGGATCGGCACCGCCCTGTTGAAGGCGCTCGCGGCGCTCGCGGTCGAGCGTGGCTGCGGCCGGTTCGAGTGGGCGGTCCTGGACTGGAACACGCCGGCGATCGGGTTCTACGAGCGGATGGGGGCGACCGTCCTGCCCGACTGGCGCATCGCCAGGGTCACCGGCGAGGCTCTCGACCGGCTGGGCCGCGATAAAAGTTAGCGCTCACTTAATTTCCGGGGCGACGATTCCTGTCGCACCGCCGGGCACCGGCCCGCTCCGCCCTGCTACGCTCGCGCCCTCATCCGCGTGTGCCGATCCGATGCCCTTCGACGCCCCGATCCCCGACCTCGCCTTCGAAGCCGACTACTGGTCGCTGCGCTTCGTCGACCGTCAGACCCGGACCTGGACGGTCCGCAAGAACGTCGCGCTGCCGCCGGCCTCGGCCCGGGAACGCGGGGTCATGGCGACCGTCCATGACCGCGGCGGCCTGGGTTACGCGGCGACGTCCGATCTGTCGGCCGCGGGGCTGCGGGCGGCGCTCGTCTGCGCCCGGGAGTGGGCGCACGCAACCGCGGCCCGCTCGCTCCTCGACGCGCGGACGCTGCCCCGGCCCTCGCCGCGCGGCCAGTGGGCGTCCCCGGGTGTCGGTGCTTCCTGGGGCGCGACCCGCGAATGGACCGACCTGCTGATGGCCGAGTCGACTGCGGCGGCGATCGATCCGAGGATCGTCGACTGGACGGTCGGCGTCGAGATCCGCGAGTCGACGGTTCGCCTGGTGACGAGCGCGGGCGGCGACGTGGTCCAGCGGTCGCGGATGATGCTGCCCGGGCTGGCGGTGACCGCGCACGCCAACGGCGACACGCAGACCCGCACGCTGCACGGCTATCGCGGCATCTGCCAGCAGGGCGGTGCCGAGGTGCTCGCCCGGTTCGGCTTCGCCGGCGCCGGCCGGCGCGTCGCCGACGAGGCGCTCGAGCTCGTCCTCGCGCCCAACTGCCCGTCCGGCACGATGGACCTGCTGGCCGCGCCCGACCAGATGATCCTGCAGATCCACGAGTCGATCGGACATCCGCTCGAGCTCGACCGGATCCTGGGCGACGAGCGCAACTTCGCCGGCACGAGCTTCGTCACGCCCGACCTCTTCGGCCATTACCGTTACGGTTCCGAGTTGCTGAACGTCACGTTCGACCCGACGCGGGCCGAGGAACTCGCGAGCTACGGCTACGACGACGAGGGCACGCCGGCCGAGAAGACCTGGCTCATCCGCCGCGGCATCCTCGAACGTCCGCTGGGAGGGGCGACCTCGCAGGCGCGCTCCGGGCTCGCCGGCGTCGCCAACGCCCGCGCGGACCACTGGAACCGCCCGGCGATCGATCGGATGGCGAACCTCAATCTCGAGCCGGGCGGTTCCTCGTTCGACGAACTCGTGGCCCGCGTGGGGCGCGGCGTCTACATGCAGACGAACGCGTCCTGGTCGATCGACGACTCGCGCAACAAGTTCCAGTTCGGCTGCGAGCGCGGCGTGCTGATCGAGGACGGGAAGCTCGCCGGCGTCGTCAAGAATCCGAACTACCGCGGCGTCTCGGCGTCGTTCTGGCGCAGCCTCGCCGGCGTCGGCGACGCGTCGACGATGCAGGTGCTGGGCACGCCCTACTGCGGCAAGGGCGAGCCGGCGCAGATCATCTGGGTCGGGCACGCCTCGCCCGCATGCCTGTTCACCGGCGTCGACGTTTTCGGCGGAGACGGATCGTGAACGCGCCCGACTCGCCGGTCGCCGCCGTCGGCGCGCGCGCGCGCGCGCGCTTCGAGGAGTGGGCGGCGCAGATCGGTCGGGCCCTGGAGCCCGGTGAACGCTACGCCGCCAATTACGCCGGGGAGGCGACCGACTTCGTCCGGATGAACCGCGGCCGGATCCGGCAGGCCGGCAGCGTCGAGCAGCACGCGCTCGCGATCCGGCTCGTCCGGGGCGCCCGGCACGCCGAGCACGCGGTGGAGCTCACCGGGATGGCCGACGACGACCGCCGGGCGATCGCCGCCGCGGTCGCCGGGCTGCGCGCGCTGCTGCCGGACATCGACGACGATCCGCACCTGCTCCTGCCCGACCGCGTCGCCGACACCGCGCACGAATCCGGGACCGGCCTGCCGCCGTCCGAGCGCGTCGTCGACGAGATCCTCACCGCCGCGCACGGGCTCGACCTGGTCGGGTTCTACGCGGCCGGTCCGGTGTGGCGCGCGCACGCGAACTCCGACGGGCAGCGCAACTGGCACGCGGCGACGACGTTCAACCTGCAGTGGAGCCTCTACGACCGCGGCGACAAGGCGGTCAAGTCGTCGTACGCCGGCTTCGCGTGGGACCCGGCGGAGTGGATGCGGCGCATGGCGACGGCGCGCGAGCGCCTCGCGCTCGTCGCCCGGCCGTCGCGCGCCCTCGTCCCCGGTGCCTACCGGGCCTATCTCGCGCCCGCCGCGCTCGAGGAGATCGTCGGATTGCTCGGCTGGGGCGGCTTCTCCGGCCGCGCGCTCGCCACGCGGCAGAGCCCCCTCACCCGCATGCAGGACGGCGAGCGCCTGTCGGCGGAGGTCACGATCGACGAGGACATGTCGGCGGGTGTCGCGCCGGCGTTCCAGTCCGACGGTTTCACCCGGCCCGACCGCGTCGCGCTGGTCCGCGCCGGCGCGCTCGCCGGATCGCTGGTGTCGCCGCGCACCGCGCGCGAATTCTCGCTCGTCGCGAACGGGGCGAACGGCGGGGAATCGCCGGAATCGCTCGCGATGGCCGGCGGTGCGCTCGCCGCCGACCGGGCGATCGAGGCGCTGGACACCGGTCTTGCGATCGGCAACCTCTGGTACACGAACTACTCGGACCGCCCGGCCTGCCGGATCACCGGCATGACGCGTTTCGCGACGTTCTGGGTCGAGCGCGGCCGCATCGTCGCGCCGGTCGACCCGCTGCGCTTCGACGACACGATCTACCGGATGCTCGGATCGAACCTCGAGGCGCTGACGCGCGAGACCGAGCTCCTGCTGTCGGCCGAGAGCTACGGCTCGCGCCAACTCGCCGGCCCGCGGCTGCCCGGCGCGCTGCTGCGCGAGCTCCGTTTCACACTGTAGCGGAGCGCGTCCCCGCCGGCGCGCGCGCCTCAGCGCTCGTAGCGGCCCCAGCCGACGTAGGCGGCGCCCCACAGCGCGGACTCGCGCGCGAGGCGCGGGACGAACCGCTCGAGCGGCCGCCAGGGCGCCTCGAGTCCGTCGAAGGTCGTCATGTACGGCGCGTTGTTCCGGCGCACCCAGACGTTGAGCGGCGCGAGCCACCACGGCAGGAGCTTGCTGCCGGCGACGGCGACCCGCGCGCCCGGACGGCACGCGCCGAAGATGTGGTCGAGCGCGCCGGGCGTGCGCAGCACGTCGTGCGTGAAGTGGAACAGCACGGCGTCGAACGGGCCGGGCAGCGGCGACGACGCCATGTCGCCGACGTCCAGCGTCGCGTTGCGCCAGCCGTGGCCGGCGACGCGCGCGCGGGCGAGCGCGGCCATCTCCGGCGAGAGCTCGACGCCGTGCACGCGGCCGCTCGCGCCGACCGCCTGGCGCAGCATCGGGAACGAGAGCCCGGTGCCGCAGGCGACGTCGAGCACCGCGTCGCCGGGGCCGAGCCGCAGCCGTTCGATCGTGCGCCGGCGCAGTGGCATCGTGCGCGCGGCCGACCGGTCGTAGCCGGCCGCGTGCAGCGCGTACTCCCGGCGCGCGCGCCCGGCGTCGGGCCTCGCCCCGCCGTCCCCGCCCGATCCCGGCGCGCCCGCGTTCACGCCGCGGCGCGCGAAGGCTGCCAGCCCTTGGGGATCGCCGACAGGAGCCGCTGCGTGTACGGCTCGCGCGGATGCCGGTAGATCTCGTCGGCGTCGGCGATCTCGACGACCCGCCCCTCGTTCATCACCATCACCTCGTCGGAGATGTACTTGACCACCGCCAGGTCGTGCGAGATGAAGATGTAGGTGAGTCCGAACTCGTCCTGCAGGTCGGCGAGGAGGTTCAGCACCTGCGCCTGCACCGAGACGTCGAGCGCCGAGACCGATTCGTCGCAGATGAGGATGTCGGGCCTGAGCGTCAGGCAGCGCGCGATCGCGATCCGCTGCCGCTGGCCGCCGGAGAACTCGTGCGGGTACTTGTAGAACGAGACCTCCGGCAGCCCGACTCTGGCGAGCAGATCGAACACCGTGTCGGTGCGCTCCTGCGCGTTCGCGCCGATGCCGTGGATGGCGAGCGGCTCGGTCAGGATCTGCCCGACGGTGAAGCGCGGGTTGAGCGACGCGTACGGGTTCTGGAAGATGATCTGGATCCGGCGCTTGTAGGGCATGAAATCGCGCTCGGACATCGCCAGGATGTCGCGGCCCTCGAACAGCGCCTCGCCGGCCGTCGCCTCGTGCAGCCGCATCAGCGTGAGGCCCACCGTCGTCTTGCCGGAGCCCGACTCGCCGACGACGCCGAGCGTCCGGCCGCGCCGCAGGCGGAACGAGACGTCGGCGACCGCCTTGAACTCCCGCCGCCCGAACAGGCCCTCGCGCGCATGGAAGCTCTTGCCCAGTCCGCGCACGTCGAGGATCACCGGATCGTCGGCGCTCACGCCGCGGTCGCGGTCCTCGAGGTGCTGCGGGCCGCGTCCGCCGAGGTAGTCGTCGATGACCGGCAGCCGCACCGGCCGGCGGTCGAGCGACGGGCGGCACTGCAGCAGCGCCTGCGTGTACGGGTCCTGCGGCGACTCGAAGACCTGGCGCGCCTCGCCCTGCTCGCGGATCTCGCCGTTGCGCATGACGACGACGCGGTCGGCGATCTCGCCGACGACCGCGAGGTCGTGGGTGATGAACAGCACCGACATCGGGTGCCGCTGCCGGAGCGCGGCGATCAGGTCGAGGATCTGCTTCTGGATCGTGACGTCGAGCGCGGTGGTCGGCTCGTCGGCGATCAGCAGCCTGGGCTCGCAGGCGATCGCCATCGCGATCATCACGCGCTGCTGCTGGCCGCCGGACATCTGCGACGGGAACGTGTCGATGCGCCGCTGCGGCTCCGGGATGCCGACCTCGTCGAGCAGCTCGATCGCGCGCGCCCTCGCCGCCCGCGGCCCGAGCCCCCGGTGCAGCCGCAGCGTCTCGGCGAGCTGCCAACCGACGGTGTAGACCGGGTTGAGCGAGGTCATCGGCTCCTGGAAGATCATCGAGATGTCGGCGCCGCGCAGGCGCCGCAGCGCGCGGCCGCGCAGCTTCAGGAGGTTGGTGCCGCCGTACTCGATGCGGCTCGCCGGATCGACGAGCGCGTTCTCCGGCGGCAGCAGGCCCAGCATCGCGAGCGCGGTGACGCTCTTGCCGGAGCCGGACTCGCCGACCAGCGCGACGGTGCTGTTGGCCGGGATGTCGAAGCTGATGCCCTTCACCGCCTCGAACACCGTCTGGCGGTCGAGGCGGAAGGACACGCGCAGGTCGCGCACGCGGACCAGCGGTTCGCCTTCGGCGGGCGTCGGGGTGCGGGGTGTCGTCGGGCTCATCGTCGTGATCGTCCGCAACCGGCCTCAGCCGAGGCCCTTCAACTTCGGGTCGAGCGCGTCGCGCAGCGCGTCGGTGAACAGC
>JADZDA010000114.1 GCA_020851255.1 Burkholderiales bacterium
AACTCCACCATGGTCGGCATCGTCGGCGGCGGCGGGATTGGCGGCTCCCTGCAGGCCGCATTCGGGCGCTTCGACTACGATTTCGTCTGCGCGATCCTGATCGCGCTGATCTCGCTGATCATGGCCGGCGAGATCATCGCCGGCGGCGTGCGCCGGATCTTCCTCGACAACGCGACGCTCTCCGATCTGGTCCGGCGCGGCGGCGGCGCGCGCGAGCGGCGGCTGGAGGACGATTGAGCGCGCCCCCGCCCGGCACGAAGCCGACCCCCGCACCGATCTGGCACCGCTTCAGCCGTGCGCAGCGGCTCGCGCGCTTCGTCGTCCACCTGGCGATCGTCGCCGCGATCGTCGCCGCGATCCGCAGCGTCGAAGTCATCCCCGAGTTCCTGGCCGACGCGCCCGAGCAGATGGTCGACCTGTTCACGCGCATGTGGCCGCCGGACTGGTCGCACTACCCGGATACCGTCCACGACGCGCTGATGGACACGATCCATATCGCGACGCTGGGGACGCTGCTCGCGCTGGCGATGGCGCTGCCGGTCGGCGTGCTGGCGGCGCACAACCTCGTGCCGTCGACGCCGGTCAACCTGCTCGCCAAGCTCGTGCTGGTCTCGTCGCGCAGCGTGAACTCGCTGGTCTGGGCGCTGCTCTTCGTCGGCATCTTCGGCCCCGGCACGCTCGCCGGCACGCTCGCGATCGCGTTCCGCTCGATCGGCTTCGTCGGCAAATTGTTCGGCGAGGCGCTCGAGGAGTCCCGAACCGGCCCGATCGAGGCGCTGGTCGCCGCCGGCGCACCGTGGAGTTCGCGGATGACCTTCGGCTACTGGCCGCAGGTGCGTCCCGCGTTCTGGTCGATCGCGCTGTTCCGCTGGGACATCAACGTGCGCGAATCCGCGGTGCTGGGGCTGGTCGGCGCGGGCGGCATCGGCATGGCGCTCGATTCCGCGCTCAACCTGTTCCAATGGGACCGCGTCGCGGTGATCCTGATCGCGATCCTCGCGGTCGTCGTCGCGGCCGAGGTGATCGTCACCCAGGTGCGCAAGCGCGTGATCTGACCCCCGGTCCGCCGGCGCAGGACGGCGGTTCCGCGTATCCGGGTGCGGCTCGCGCGAGTCGCGTCCGCCGGTTCAAGGTATCCTCGCATCCGATGACCATCGTCGCCGTGTTCAACCAGAAGGGCGGAGTCGGCAAGACCACGACCGCGCTCAACCTGCTCGCCGGCATCGCGAAGCGCGGCCGGCGCCCTCTGGGCATCGACCTCGATCCGCAGGCGCACCTGTCGCACGTCTTCGGCGTCCAGCCGCGGCTCGCCGACGACACGGTCTTCGGTTTTTTCGCGCGCCAGCGGCCGCTCGCCGAGATCGCCACGATCAGCCAGAGCGGCGTCGCGATCTGCCCGGCGCACATGGAGCTCGCGAAGCTCGACGCGATGCTAGGCAAGGGCGTCAACGTGGTCACCCGCCTTCGTCACGCGCTGCGCGCACCCGACGCGATGCCCGGGCCGGTCGTCATCGACTGCTGCCCGCTGCTGAACGTGCTGTCGCTCAACGCGATCTTCGCCTGCGATGTCGTGCTGGTCCCGGTGTCGGCCGACTACCTCGCGCTGCAGGGCGCGAAGGAGGTCGAGCGGGCGTTGAACGCGCTCGAACCGGTATTCAAGCAGCGGCTGCCGCGACGCTACCTGATCACGCGCTTCGACATGCGGCGCAAGATGAGCGCCGAGGTGATGGCCGAGGTCAACGAGGTGTTCCGGCCCGACGAGGTGCTGGTGACCCGCATCCGCGAGAACGTGAAGCTCGCCGAGAGTCCCGCCGAGGGCCTCGACGTCTTCCGCCACGCCCCGGACAGCCGCGGCGCGCACGACTACGCGACGCTGATCGACGAGCTCGTCGGCGCGGGCTTCATCCGCTGACCGGACGCCGCGCGGGCGCGCGCCCGCGGACCTCAGGCGACGCGGTGGAGCAGAGGCTCGCCGCGCGCGAGCCGCCGGACGTTGTCGGCCGCCACATCGATCGACCGCTCGAAGGTCTCGCGCGTCAGCCACGCGGCGTGCGGCGTCAGCACCACGTTGGGCAGCCGGCGCAGCGGATGGTCGGCCGGCAGCGGCTCTACCGCGGTCACGTCGAGGCCGGCCGCCGCGATCCTGCCGTCCGCGAGCGCGCGCGCCAGAGCCGTCTCGTCGACCAGCGCGCCGCGCGCCGTGTTGACCAGGATCGCCCCCGGCTTCATCCGCGCGATCCGCGCGGCCGACAGCAGGCCCTGCGTCTGCGCCGTCGCCGGCACGTGCAGCGACACGATGTCCGCCCGCTCGATCAGGGCATCGAGGTCGAGCCTGGTCCACGGTCCCGTCCGGTCGCCGCGCGCCGCGTAGACCACGCGCGCGCCCATCGCCGCCAGCCACGGCGCGAGCGTCGAGGGAATCGCACCGGCCCCGACGAATCCGACGGTGCGCCCGCCGATCTCGCCCAGCCGCGCCTGCAGCGGCCCGGGCAGCGTCCAGTCGCGGTGTTCGGCGGCGACGCGGGCGAGCGCAGGCCATTGCCGCAGGCAGCCGAGCATCAGCATCAGCGTCATCTCGGCGACCGCGCGCGAATTCGATCCCGGCAGGTTGCACACGGCGACCCCGTGCCGCTTCGCCGCGCCGAGGTCGATCGTGTTGACGCCGACGCCGAATTTCTGGACGAGCTTCAAACGCTGCGCGCCCGCGAAATCGGCGGCGGTCACCGGCCGCAGCACGTGCCAGAGCGCGTCGGCCGCGGGCAACGCGGCGTCGAACCCGGCGACGTCGGCTTCGGGGACCGCGACGACGTCGAGCCCCGATCCGGAGAGCGCGGCCAGCCGCGCGGCCAGCGCGCCGTCGGCGTTGAAGTGGAAGAGGACCCGCATCGCGTCAGCGGGGCGGGGCGGTTTCCGCGACCACCGGATTGCGGAGCACGCCGATGCCTTCGATGTCGATCTCCATCGTGTCGCCGGGCACGACCGGTCCCACGCCGGCGGGCGTGCCGGTGAGGATGACATCGCCCGGCTCGAGCGTGATCGCCTGCGACAGGTAGCAGACGAGCGCCTCGACGCCGAACAGCAGGTCGGACGTGCGGCTGTCCTGCCTGGTCGCGCCGTTCACCCGCGCGCGGATCCGCAGGTCGGAGGGATCGACGCCGGTCTCGATCCACGGCCCCAGCGGGCAGAAGGTGTCGAAGCCCTTGCCGACGACCAGCGACCCCATCGCCATCTCCTGCCCCTGGATCACGCGTTCGGACACGTCGTTCGCGCAGGTGTAGCCGAAGACGACCTCGCGAGCCCGATCGGCCGTGATCCGGCGCGCCTTCCGGCCGATCACGACCGCGAGCTCCGCCTCGTAATGGACGTTCGCGCCTACGCGCGGGTAGACGACCGGCGCTTCGTGGCCGACGACCGCGCTGTCCGGCTTCATGAACACCAGCGGGATCGACGGCGTCTTCGCGCCGACCTCGCGGATGTGGTCGACGTAGTTCAATCCGATGCCGAAGACACGCCGGGGTTCGACCGGAGCGAGCAGCCGGACCGAGGCGAGCG
This sequence comes from Burkholderiales bacterium, assembly GCA_020851255.1. GTDB lineage: Bacteria > Pseudomonadota > Gammaproteobacteria > Burkholderiales > Casimicrobiaceae > VBCG01. The sequence continues at coordinate 3,553 of JADZDA010000114.1, forward strand.
CCACGCGCTCGCCGGTCGGGCGCAACGGGCCGAACGGCGAGCCGTCCATCGTCTCGATGGTCGCCGTGTCGGCGAGCCGTCCGTGGCGCGGACCCGAGCCCGCGTCGTAGCGCAACCATTTCATCGCGATCTCCTCGCGCGTTCGACGATCCGGTCGCGCAGCTCCGCCAGGCGCGCCGGACCGATGTCGCCGTCGTGCGCGATCACGCAGGACTCGAGCGAGAGCGATTCGCCGAGCGCCAGCGCGCGAGCGGTGCGGCGGAACGGCCCCCAGGTCACGACACCCCAGTCCGCGACGAACCACCAGCCGTCGTCGACGTCGGTCAGCGGCACCAGCGCGACCCCGGCCTCGCGGCCGCCGCCGACCGGTCCCACGTAATCGATCCACCGCGCCGACGGCGTCTGCGTCGCGCCGATCGTCGCGCCGCGATCGTCGAGGATCCGGCCGCCGAAGACCGCCTGCATCGTCTCGGCGACGCGCACGTTGAAGTACGCGTGCCGCGTCGGGCCCAGCCGGACCGGCCAGGTGACCGGCGCGAGCCGCGAGCGCTGGTGGACGAGCGTCGCGTCGCGCTCGACCGCGATCGTGGTCGTGCGTACCTCGGCGAGGATCGACCGGCCCTGCGGCGCAGCCCACTCGACCGGTCCCCGCCATTCGAGCGACTGGACGATCGTCGCGCCGTCGTCTCCGCGCGCGGCGAACCGCACGCCGGTCTCGACGATGCGTCCGGGCGCGCGCCCCTGGAACACCTCGTCCAGGTAGAAGTTGTACGTGTACTCCTCGACGCGGCCCTCGCTCGCCGGCACCTGCGCGTGGACATGATCGGCGCCGATCCACAGCGAATGGTGGTGCGGGTGGTCGGCCGGCGCCTCGGAGGTGACCGCGACGCCCGACGGCGTCGCCAGCGGATAGACGTAGGGCCGGTATTCGCCGGAGGTGAGCGCGATGAGCGGCCGGCCGTCGCGCGTGACATAGCGCCGGTGGGTTCGCGCCCAGGCGCCCTGCGGCAGCGCGATCGCCTCGGCGTCGAACGCGAGCGCCATCGTCAGGGCCCGATGCGGGCGGCGACGCCGACGGTCAGCACCGGCAGGTAGCTCACGGCGAGGAGCACGACGACCAGCGCGGCGAGGAACGGCCCGATCTGCCGGAACACCTGAGCGACCGGCACCTGTCCGACACGCGAGGTCGTGAACACGAGCATGCCGAGCGGCGGCGTGAGCGCCCCGATGACGAGGTTCAGCACCAGCACGATGCCGAAATGGACGACATCGACGCCAGCGGACTTGATGATCGGCACGAGGATCGGCACCAGGATCACCATCGCCGCGATCATCTCCATGAACAGTCCGACCGCGAGCAGGAAGCCGTTGATGACCGCGAGCAGCAGCCACGGGCTCGCGATCAGCCCGGAAAGCGCCGCGGCGACCTTCTGCGGAGCCTGCTCGGCGGTCAGCGTCCAGGCGAACGGCGCGGCCGCGGCGATGATGAACGAGACCGCGACCGTGTCGCCCAGCGCTTCGCGGGCCGCGGCCAGGCCGCCACGGAGGGTCAACGCGCGGTACAGGAACACGCCGCAGGCGAGCGCGTAGGCGGCGGCCACCGCGCCGGACTCGGTCGCGGTGAACACTCCGAAGCGCACGCCACCGACGATCACCACCGGCAGCAGCAGCGCCGGAACCGCGCTGCCCAGTGCCCGCCCACGCTGCGCCACGCTGGCGCGTTCGAGGGCGGTCGTGCTCCGGCCCGCGGTCAGGTGCACGACGATCGCGAGCGCCGCGGCCGTGAGCAGGCCCGGCACGATGGTCGCGACGAACAGCGCGCCGACCGAGGCGGAAGCGAGCGCGCCGTAGATGATGAGTCCCAGCGACGGCGGGATCAGGTTGGCGAGCGTCCCCGACGCGGCGGTGAGCGCGCAGCCGTAGGCGGCGGTGTAGCCCCGGCGCGTCATCTCGGGGATCAGGATCTTGCCGATCGCCGCGGCGTCGGCCATCGACGAGCCCGAGATGCCGCCCATCATCGTGTTGGTCGCGACGTTGACGTGGCCCAGGCCGCCGCGCAGGTGTCCGAAGAACACGCTCGCCAGATCGACCAGGCGTCTGGTGATCCCCGCGTGGTTCATCAACGACGCCGCGAGGATGAAGAACGGGATCGCGAGCAGCGTGAACGAGTTGAGCGACGACCCCATGTTCTGCGGAATGGTCACCAGCATCAGGTCGCCCTGCGGCACGAACGCGCAGAACGTGCCGATGACGAACGAATGGGCGATCGGCGTTTCCAGCGCGATCAGGCCGAGCGCGACGACCATCAGCACCGGCGCCGCGGCGCCCGCCGGCAGGCGCTCGCCGGCCACGAGCAGGACGGCGTAGAACACCACGGCGAGGGCGAGCGGCGCGAACGCGCGGGCGCGCGCCGTGCTGGCGCGCAGTCGTGTCGCCGTGAGCCCGATGAGGGTCAGCAGACCCCCGACCGGAACCGCGGCGTACAGGTACTTGGTCGACCAGCCCAGACCCGGCGTGACGTAGCTCGTCTTGGCGACGAACGACAGGCCTTCGCCGACGAGGATCGCGCCGGCGAAGAGCACCAGCGCGTCGACCAGGTCCCGGTGCCGCTCCCGCGCGGCGGGCGAGAGCCTGGGCGAGAACGTCTCGATCGCGATGTGTCCGCGGCGACCGGCGGCGATCCCCGCTCCGACGAAGATCGCCCAGACGAACATCCACTGCGCCAGCTCCTCGGGCCAGGGGAGCGCGTTGTCGAGCCCGTAGCGGAAGAACACCTGCAGCAGCGCGACCGCCGCCGCGCCGACCAGCAGCAGCATGGCGGTCGACTCGATGGCGCGAGTCGCCAACGACGGCGCGGTCACGCCGCCCGTGCCCGGCGCCGCGTCGGGCACCGGGGGCGTTTCGATCGCCATCGGCGCGCTCGCGCCGGGGCCCGGCGCTAGCCCCGCGCCGCCTGGATCTTGCCGATCATCGCCTTGGTGTCGGCGCTCTTGGCCCCGAACTCGTCGAACAGCGACTGCGTCGCCGTGACCCAGCGCTGCTTCTCGGCGTCCGACAGGCGGATCACGTTGACGCCGGCCTTTTCGAGCGCGGCGAGCGCGTCGTTCGCCTTCGCGCGGTTCTGCGCGCGCTGCTCGGCGAAGACCTCCTTCGCGGTGTCGCGCACGACCTTCTGCAGGTCCGGCGGCAGACCGTCGAGCCACTTGCCGTTGACGCGCACCGCCTTGGGCAGGAACCAGTGGTACGAGAGCGTCAGGTTCTTCGCCTGTTCGTACCACTTGAAGCCCGAGATCGAGAAGAAGTCGGCCTCCAGGCCGTCGATGACACCGGTCGACAGCGCCGAGTACTGCTCGGCGTAGGCGAGCGGCGTCGGGTTCGCGCCGAGCTTGCGCCAGAAGTCGACCCAGACCTTGAGCTCGGGCGTACGGATCTTCAGGCCCTTCAGGTCTTCGAGTTTCGCGACCGGACGCTTGGACAGCAGGTGGCGGAAGCCGACCTCGCCGAACGCGACGAACTCGACGCCGGTCTTCGCGCGCGCGATCGCCGAGACGTCGTTCGCGATCGCACCGCCCAGGATGCGGTCGACGTGCGCTTCGTCGCGGTAGATGAATCCCGGGGCTCCGCCGGTGACCGCGATCTCGGGTGCGACCGCTTCCTCGGTGTCCGGACCGCCGGTCGTCACCTGGATCGTGCCGATCCGCGACTGCTCGATCAATTGCGTGTAGCTGCCGAGCTGGCTCGCGGGGAAATGCTGCGCTTCGATGCGTCCGCCGCTCCTGTCGCGCAGCAGCGTCGTGTACTTCTCGAACGCGAGCGTCAGCGGCGAGCCGATCGCCTCGGAGTGCGCGATCTTGCAGGGGAATTTCGCCTGTGCTCGCGCGACGCCGGCCAGCGGAAGCGCGACGGCGGCGCCGGCGGCGGCGACGAGACGGCGGCGGGCGATGGAACGGAGGACTGGTCTCACGGGCACTCCTTGGCGAGTCGGGACGGGCGGGGCCGTCCGCGCTGTGGCAGGACGGGTCGGGGCCGGCAATCGCGGCACTGGCTGCAAACGTTAGCAGACCGCGCCGCTCCGCGTCAACCGACGCCAACGACCGCTGCCAGCGATGTCCGGCGATCCGGCCGCGTCCATGGCATGGCGATCGGACGAGATATCTGCTAACGTTTGCAGTCGGAGCCGCCATGATCACCCTCAAGGATGTCGCCCGCGCCCTCGGCGTCGCCCCGTCGAAGGTCTGGCTCGCGCTCGCCGACCATCCGCATGTCCACGAGCGCACCAAGGCACGGGTGCGCGCCGCCGCCGCCGAGATGGGCTACGTCGGCCACCTGCCGGCGCGGGTGATGCGCGGCGGGCGCAGCGCGCTCATCGGCCTAACGATCCCCGACGTCCGCAACGATTTCTATTCGACCGCGGCGCAGGCGATCTCCGAAGCCTGCGCGCGCGACGGCTACCAGGTGGTCCTGTGCCTCACCGGCGATGCGCCCGACCGCGAGCGCGACCAGTTGCGCGGCCTGGTCGCCGCGCGCTGCGCGGGCGTGATCGTCGTGGGCACCGGGCGGATGCATCGCGAGACCGTCGCGCTGCTCGACCAGGTGCCGCACGTGCAGTTGATCCGGCGGGCACGCGGGCTGCACGCGCCCTGGTTCGGCATCGACGACGCGGCGTCGACGCGCCTCGCGGTCGAGCATCTGGTCGCGCTGGGGCACCGGGACCTGGGCTACGTCGGCGGGGATCTCGAACTGTCGACCGGAGCGGAACGATTCCGCGGTTTCCGCGAGGCGATGGCGGCCGCCGGACTCGCGTCGACCGCACGCTGGTGCGAGCACGGTTCCGGCGACGAGGCCTCCGGGCGCGTGGCGACGCATCGCGTGCTCGGCGGCGCGCGACGACCGACCGCCCTCGTGCTCGCCGGCTCCCGGCTCACCGCGGGTGCGCTGGCGGCGATCCGGGAACTGGAGATCGGCGTGCCGCGCGAGCTCTCGGTCGTCGGATTCAACGACGCGGGCGCGCTCGGCTGGTGGGGCTCGGGCGTGACGTCGGTGGGACTGCCGGTCGGCGACATCGCGCTCGCCTGCGCGTCGGGACTGCTCGCGGCGCTGCGCGCCTCGTCACCCGGCGCCCCGGCGGGCGAGACGCAGGCCGGCGCGCAGGTCGCGGCGACTTTCGCGCCGTATCTGGTCGAGCGCGGAAGCACCGCCGCGCCCGAATCGCGCAAACGCGCGCGTGCGGCCTGATGCGCGGCCCGGTTCGATCGTCGTGGAAGTCCCGCGCAACGGGTTGCGCGCACACCGCGAGATCGCGCAGCGCTTGCGCGGATGTCAGCGGCGCAGGAGTGGCGCGCGGGACACGGTCCGCGCCCGGAACACGGAAGCGCTCAGTGCGTGCCGGCCTTGTGTGGCTCGGCGGCGGCCGCGCTGATGAGTCCGATCACGCCTTCGACATCGAGCGTGTCGACGCGTCGGGGCACCGCCTGCTCCCGGCACTCGAGGATCTCGCAATGGTGATACATCTGGCGCAGACGGCGCTCGGCGTCGATCTGCGACCCCGCCATGATCTGGATGTTCTCGACCTTTTGCCCGTGTCGGGTTTTGATCGCGAATCCGTACCGAATCATCGTGCCTCCCGGTCCCCACCATCCGCCAGCGCTCTTCGATCAAGCACTTGGCGTTCACCGTTTTCGTTGCGGATCATGTTTCGGATGCAAGGATCATTCCGCGCACGGATTTTCACATGACGCCGGCGGATCCCGCCATCCCCCCGATCGCCCCGACTTCGGAAGTCTACTCCGGAATTCGCGCCGCATTGGTGCGCATGGCGCTAGTGAGCGCCCACTCTGAATTGCGGCTGATCCCCCTGGCCGGCGGCGTGTCGTCCGACATCTACCGCGCGGAAACGCCGGAAACGACGTTCTGCGTCAAGCGCGCGCTCGCCAGGCTCAAGGTCGCCGCCGACTGGCGCGCCCCGGTCGGCCGCAATCGCTACGAGGTGGCCTGGCTCCGGACGGCCGCGGGCATCGTCCCGGAAGCGGTTCCGAAGCTCCTGGGCGAGGACCCGATCGCCGGGGCCTTCGCGATGGAATGGCTGCCGCCGGAGCGCTTCCCGGTCTGGAAGGCCCTGCTGCGGGACGGCGCGATCGACGTCGGAACCGCCCGCGCGGTCGGCGAGCGGCTGGGGCGCGTCCATGCCGGGACCGCGGGTCGGGCCGAGTTCGCGGCCGCGTTCCCGACCGACGCGATCTTCCATGCGATCCGGCTGGAGCCCTATCTGGTCGCGACCGGGCGCGCGCATCCGGACCTGGCCGACCGGTTCGCCACACTGGTCGCGACCACCGCATCGACCCGGCGCGTGCTGGTCCACGGCGACATGAGCCCCAAGAACCTGCTCATCGGGCCGCAGGGGCCGGTGTTCCTCGACGCCGAATGCGCGTGGTACGGCGATCCCGCGTTCGACGTTGCGTTCGTGCTCAACCACCTGCTGCTCAAGGGGGCGTGGAAGCCCCGGTGGCGCGCGCGCTATGTCGAGTGCTACGCCGCGCTCGTCGACGCCTACCGGTCGCACGTCGGCTGGGAGCCGTGGCCCGATCTCGAACGGCGGACCGCGGCGCTGCTGCCCGGGCTCCTGCTCGCGCGCGTCGACGGCAAGTCGCCGGCCGAGTACCTCACCGACGAGCGCATGCGCGACGACGTACGCGCGTTCGCGAGAACCCGCGTCGCGGCACCGCCCGATTCGCTCGCGCGGATCGCGGGCGACTGGACGGATCGATGAAACCGTTCGCACACCCCGGAGACCCGATCCGATGAGCGCCACCTCGATCCGCGCGATCCGCGCGCGCCGCGTCTGGGACTCGCGCGGCCGCCCGACCGTCGAAGCCCAGGTCGAACTCGACGGCGGAGCGATCGGCCGAGCGATCGCGCCGGCCGGCGCGTCCCGGGGCTCGCGCGAAGCGGTCGACCTGCGCGACGGCGGCACGCGCTTCGGCGGCTACGACGTGCTCGCCGCCTGCGAATTCGTGCGCAACGACCTCGCCAACGCGCTGCGCGGCCAGGATGCGATCGACCAGTCGACCTCGGACGCGCGTATCGTCGCCGTCGACGGCACGCCGAACAAGTCGCGCATCGGCGGCAACGCGACGGTCGCGGTGTCGATGGCGATCGCGCACGCGGCGGCGGCGGCGCGCGGAGTGCCGTTGTGGAAACATCTCGCCGGCGACCACGCGGTGCGCCTGCCACTGCCGGAGGTGCAGATCTTCGGCGGCGGTGCGCACGCGAGCCGCCGCGTCGACGTGCAGGACTTCATGGTGATGCCGATCGGCGCTTGGACGTTCGGCGACGCGATCGCGATCGTCGCCGAGGTCTACCGTGCGGCGGGCGAGCTCATGGCCGAGGCGGGCAAGCTCGCCGGCGTCGCCGACGAGGGCGGCTACTGGCCGATGTTCGGCTCCAACGAGGAAGCGCTCGACATGCTGATGCGCGCGATCGAGCGCGCCGGCCTCTCGCCGGGCAACGACGTCGCGATCTCGCTCGACATCGCCGCCTCCGAGTTCGGCCGCAACGGCGTCTACAAGCTCGCGCTCGACGACCGCGAACTCGACCGCGACGAGATGGCCGGTCTGCTCACCGACTGGCTCGCGCGCTATCCGATCGCCTCGATCGAGGATCCGTTCGCCGAGGACGACCGCGTCGGCTGGATCCGCTTCGGCGAGGCGCACGGCCGCCGGGTGCAGATCATCGGCGACGACTACCTCACGACCAGCGCGCCGCACGTCGACCGCGCGGCGATCGAACACTCGTGCAACGCGGTGCTGATCAAGCCCAACCAGGCGGGCACGCTCACCGAAGCCCACGCGGCGCTCGCCGCCGGCCGGCGGCACCGTTTCGGCACGATCGTTTCGGCGCGCTCCGGCGAGACCGAGGACGTGACCATCGCCCACCTCGCCGTCGGCTGGGACGCGGGCCAGCTCAAGGTCGGCTCGTTCGCGCGCAGCGAGCGGATGGCCAAGTGGAACGAGGTGCTGCGCATCGAGGAGGCGCTGGGGTCGTCGGCCGTGTTCGCCGGCGCGGATGCGCTGCCGATCCAGCGGGTCGCGAAGGTGTTCGGCAAGCCGCCGACCGGCTAGTTGGGGTAATTGGGGTCAGACTCGAATTTCCGGGGA
>JADZDA010000115.1 GCA_020851255.1 Burkholderiales bacterium
TCGAAATTCGCCTGCGGGCGAATTTCGAGTCTGACCCCAATTGCCGCATCCGAAATTCGAGTCTGACCCCATTTACTGCATCCGGAATTCGAGTCTGACCCCAATTAACCCCAATTGACCCCAAGGCGTCAGCGCTGCCGCTCGAGGCACCCCAGGTAGAGGGTGGCGTCGGGACCGGACCCGAGCCGCTGCGCCTGCCATAGCGTCTCGCCCAGGCATTCGACCAGCGCGTGCAGCGCGTCGTGCTCGTCGCCGCGCGCGTGCACGAGCCGTTGGTAGTGCGCGCGGATGCCGGGCGGCTGGTCGATGCCGATCTGCTCGGCGACCGCGAGGTGCATCGACAGGTGCAGGAACGGATTCATCGCGCCGCCGTCGGGTGTCCAGTCGCGCTCGACACTGCGATCGCCGTCCTCGACGACCCCGTGGTGCTCAGGGTGCATCGCGATGATCTCCGCGATCCGGCGCTCCATGTCGGTGAGCGGCGCGCCTTCGCGGAACTTGCGCCACGCGCCGATCATGAACCGGCGCGATTCGTCGCGGGTCGGCGAGAACATCAGCGGGATCGGCCGCGCCGGACGCCGGCGCGCGCGGTCGTGGCCATCGGCTGGGCGCCCCGCGCGGCCGGACGGGGCGCGGTCGCCTTCGGCGCGCGGGCAGATTCACCGCGCGTCGGCGCGCGCGCGCGCGGCCGGTCGGCCTGCGTGCCGGTCTTGTCGCGGAACTCGCACAGGTCGGCGATCGGGCAGTCGGGGCACCTGGGCTTCCGGGCGACGCAGACGAAGCGTCCGAGCAGGATCAGCCAGTGGTGCGCGTGCCGCTTGAACTCCGCGGGTGTCGCGCGTTCGAGGCCCTGCTCGACGGCGAGCGGATCCTTGCCGGGCGCGAGGCCGGTGCGGTTGGCGACGCGGAAGATGTGGGTGTCGACGGCGATCGTCGGCTCGCCGAACGCGACGTTGAGGACGACGCTGGCGGTCTTGCGCCCGACGCCCGGCAGTCGCTCGAGCGACTCGCGGTCGTGCGGAACCTCGCCACCGTGCTCGTCGACGAGTATGCGCGAAAGCGCGACCACGTGCTTCGCCTTGTTCCGGTACAGGCCGATCGACGAGATGTAGGGAACGAGGCCGTCGACGCCGAGCGCGGCGATCGCCTCCGGCGTGTTGGCGACCGGATAGAGCTTCGCCGTGCACTGGTTGACGCCGCGGTCGGTGGACTGCGCCGACAGGACGACGGCGACCAGCAGTTCGAACGGCGTCCGGTACGCGAGCTCGGAGGCGGGTTCGGGTTCGAGCTCGCGCAGTCGCTCGAAGAGGGCGCGTCGCTTCGCTTCGTTCATCGGGGGCTCCCGCGGACCATCCGGTCCGCTCAGGGCGACGTCCGAGGCGCGTTCGCGCGGCGCGCGCGCGCGCGTTCGACGGCGGCGGTCACCGTCGCGAGCCGGCGCGCGACCGCATCGGTGCCCGCAGCGGACGAGGCGGCGCAGGCGCGGCCCGGACCGCGATCCGCAATGCGCTCGCCCCGCAGGACTCGCGCGGCGCGCGCCTGATGTCGTTCGCGCGCGAGCGCCGCGTCGACGGGCGACCACACGCGGCCGGCCGGCGCCATCGCTATGCAGTCGGCCGGGCAGGGCGCGACGCACAGCTCGCACCCCGAGCACAGCGGATCGATCACCGCGTGGAGCCGCCGGGGAGCGCCCGCGATCGCGTCGACCGGGCAGACCTGGATACAGATCGTGCAACCTATGCAGAGCGCCTCGTCGATCACCGCGACCGCGAGCGCGCCCGGCTCGCCGCACTCCGGGTCCACGCGCGCGGCGCGGCGCCCGGTCAGCGCGGCGAGCGCCGAGAGCGTCGATGCGCCGCCGGGCGGGCACCGGTCGATCGGCGCCCGTTCGCGGACGATCGCCGCCGCGTAGGCCGCGCAGTCGGCGTAGCCGCAGCGCGTGCACTGCGTCTGCGGCAGTGCACGATCGACCGCACCGATGCTCGCACGGGCACCCATGCGGCCATTCTAGCGCGACCGCTCTGCTAGACTGGCCACGCGCCGTCGATCCCCGTCCCTTCGCGGACTCCCGCGTCCGATCAGTCCCGTTGTCGTCCCCACCGCGCCCGACCGACGATTCGCCACGACTGTGCGCGCCCCTCGCGCGCGGACCGCGCGCCCGCGTCGCCTGGGCGTTGCTCCGCCTCGTGCGCTGGTCGGTCGTGCTCGCGCAGCCGGTGCCGATGAAGTGCGTGATCGTGTTCTACCCGCACACATCGAATTGGGATTTCCCGATCGGACTCGCGGCCAAGTTCTCGGTCGGTATCCACTTCCGGTTCGTCGCCAAGGACTCGCTGTTCGCGTCGCCTCTGGGCCGCCTGTTCCGGCGGTGGGGCGGCATCCCGGTGAACCGCCGGGCGAGCACCGGTTTCGTCGGACAGATGCGCGACGCGCTGGCCGCGCACGAGGATTTCCGCCTCGTGATCGCGCCGGAAGGAACGCGCGCGCGCACCGATCACTGGAAGAGCGGATTCTGGCACCTCGCCCGGTCGGCCGGCGTTCCGATCGGACTGGGATTCATCGACTACGCGAAACGCGAGGTCGGCATCGGCGCGTGGATCGACGCCACCGACGACGCGGCGGGCGATCTCGCGCGCATCGCGGCGTTCTACGACGGTCGGGTCGCCGCCCGCCCGGCGCTCGCCGGACCGATCCGGTTCCGGCCCGACGACCCTCGGCTGCCGCGCTAGCGCCGGCGAGTGTCTCCCTGCAGGCGGTAATCGGCCGGCACCTTGAAGAGCTCGGCGGGCGGCTCGCCGCGCCTGATGCCGGACAGCCGGTAGATCGTGTCGCCGATGCGAGGGTCGGCGTGCTTCGCGTAGACGACGACGTGGAGCTCCGGCGAGAACCAGCGCTCGCTGGTCACGATGATCGGCTTCTCGTTGCCGATCTCGCCGGCCGGAATCGTGTGCGTGGTCATCGTGCCGTCGGCCTTGACGCCGTCGAAGTCGCGCGTGCCGAGACCCCGGGTCTCGCCTTTGCCACGAGGAACGATCGGCAGGGCGAGCGGGGGCAGCGGCGCGATCGCGCCGCGGGCCGGCGGTCCGTCGCGGCCGATGCGGAAGACCTCGACGTGGACTTCGTCGTGCCGCTGGCCTTCGCGTTCGCTCGTCCGCTTCACGACGACGCGTCCGGGCGCGACTTCGATCTCGCGGCCGTCGGGCTCGCGCCGGACGATCACGCGCTGGGCGTCGCGCGACAGACCGGCTCCCGGTCCGGGCGGTGGCGCCGGCTGCCCCGCTGGACCGGGCGGTGCCGCACCGACGGGCGGCGACGGCGGCGACGGCGGCGCGGGTGGCGCCGGCGGTGCCGCAAGTGCCGGTGCGCGCGGGATGCGCGTCGCCGTCCTGCGCTCGGTGTTGAGCGCGTAGCTGCGCCGCTCGATCGGGTCGACGAGGTAGGCCGTGCCGCCCTTGCGCTCCTGGCGGGTGCGCCCGAGGCCGTCGCGCGCGACCAGCGTCGAACTGCGCCGCACGATCCGGTTGCCGTCGGCGAGTGCCTGCACCGTTTCGCTAACGGCTTCGGCCTGATAGGGCGCGTTCTTCACGATCTCGCCGCCGGCGCCGAATTCGTGGGCGATGAACGCGAAAGACGGGCCGTCGGGGTCGAAATCGAAGTCGACGTCGAATTCGCCGGCCTGTGCCAGCGCACTCCAGCGCAACGCTTCGACATCGGCGAGCGAGCGCTCGATATCCCGGCCCGATCGCTCGACTTCGACGTAGGCGGGTCGTCCACCGGCAGCCTGCGGCGGCAGCGGAGCGATGGCCTGGCCGGGGGCCGGAATCGACGTGGTCGCGAGGCAGGCGGCGACGAGGACCGGGATCGGACGCAGCGGGAGGCGGGTTTTCGCGGGCATCGGTTGCTCCTGGGGGCTCGGATGGGTTTCGGTGGTGTTCGCGTTCGGCGGCCGGTGCTCAGCGCACGAAGCGCAGCGCGAGGACCGCGCCGTCCGAACGCACGAGCAGTTCAGCGTCGATGGTCTCGCTCGCGAGCGCCGGATCGACCGGCAGTCCCAGTCCGGCGAGCGCCATCCTCGGCATCCGTGCCGGGACGACCCAGGCGTCGGTCGAGCGTGCGATCTCCGCTTGCGGAACCACCGGGAGGAATTTGGTGGACGCCGCCGCGAGTCGCCCGTCAGGCGCCGGGAGTTCCGGTGGTGACTCGCGCAGGAGGACGCCGATGAGCGCGATCGACGCGGCGAGCGCGATCGGCCACGCGAGCCAGCGTTCGAACGGGCGTGCCGCGGCAACCGCGGTGCCGCGCCCCGATCTCGCGATCGCCGCGGCGATCGCACGGTCGACCGTCGCGGGAGGGGTGCGATCGGCGAGTGCGCGGGAGAGCGCCGCCAGTCGTTCGTCGAGGGTATCGGTAGAGGGTCGCATGGCGCGGGGTCCGGTCAGGCGGCGCCCGATCCGGCCGATCGGACGGAGGAGTCGAGGTCGAGTCGCCGGGCGAGCAGCGCGCGTGCGCGGAAGAGCCGCGAGCGCACGGTGTTGAGTTCGATTCCGCAGATCGTCGCCGCTTCGGCGTAGGAGCGTTCCGTGAGTTCGACGAGCACGAGCACGTCGCGGTAGTGCGGCGGCAGGGACGCGATCGCCTTGCGCAGCGTCTCGAGTTCGGCGTTGCCGAGCAACACGGTCTCGGGGGTCCGCCGGTCGATCGCCGACGGAGGTGTGCTCTCGTCGTCCCGGTCGTCGCCGGCCGGCGACTCGACGCAGCCCGCGCGGCGGCGGACGAAGTTGCGCGCGATGCCGACGAGCCACGGTGAGAGCGAACCGCGCGCCGGGTCGTAGTCGCCGGCCCGGGTGAGCAGGTGGACGAAGACGTCCTGGGTGACGTCGGCGGCCGTCGACGGCGACCCCGACCACAGGAGGGCGAAACGATAGACCTGGCCCTTGTGGCGCCGGTACAGCGGGTCGAGCGCCGCGGCGTCACCCAGTGCGAGGCGCGCGGCGAGCGAGGCGTCGGTCGCTTGGGTGCGGTCGGTCAAATGGGCGGCCGGGTGCGGCAAGGGAATTCCGTCGGGGCGTTCGGCGTATATTCGCCCGGCCCGGTCCGGAAGTTCCCGCCTGGCGCTGGCGGTCCGCGAATCCGATGGACGTTTGACCGCCGGTTTCCGCCTATTCGTCGTCCGGTCATCGCCAGCCGGCATCGGTCAGGAGGAGGATCGGCATGGTCGCGAGTCGAGGATCCGCCCGGCGCGGACCGACCTCGCCCCCACGTCCCCACACCGTGCCCCCGCCCCAGCCCCTCCCGGTAGTCCCGGCATCCCGTGTCGGGACCGCATCGTCGTGCGCGGACGGCGCGGACGCCCCGGGGTCGCCCGGGCGTGGCGTTCCCGGCGCGAGGCGGGTGTCGCCGCCGTCGGCCTTCGATGAACACGCGCTCGAGGTCTTCGCCTGGGCGCGCCGGATACCCCGGTCGTGGCAGCGCGATGTCGTGTACACCTTTCTGTTCAACACCGCGCTGGCGATCGGGTTCACCGTCTACGCCATGCTGTTCACGCCGTCGCGCTCGTGGACCGCGATCGCCTGGTCGAACCTGGTCATCTGCCACTGCATCGGCTACACGATCCACATCGAGTTCGCTCTCGCCGAACGTCTGATCGGCGACCGCTACCGGCAGTGGAGCTTCGCGCCGCGGGCGGCCTTCTTCGGGACGGTGCCGATCCTCGGCGTGATCGCCGGCTCCGCGATCGCCTACAGCCTCCTCGACTGGGACGGTGGAAAGCGCAGCCTCTACTCACCGGCCGGCATCACCGCCGTCGTCATGTTGTCCCTCGTCATCTCCGGCGTCGTCGCGCTGATCCTCTCCGCGCGCGAGCGGGCCGCCCGGTCCGAAGCCGCGTTCGCCGCCGAGCGAGAGCGCGTGGCGATCGCCGAGCGGAGCGCGGCGCTCGCCCGGCTCAAGGCGCTCGAAGCGCAGGTCGAACCACATTTCCTGTACAACACCCTCGCCCACGTGGCCGCGTCGATCGACAGGGAACCCGGTGTCGCCCGTCGGATGCTCGACCGGCTGATCGAGTTGCTGCGCGCCTCGGCGGTGGCGGGAACGAGCGGCGGGTCGACGCTGGGCGACCAGGTCGCGCACGCGCGCGCCTACCTCGAGATCGTCTCGTTGCGGATGGGGTCGCGCCTCGCCTGGACGATCAATGTGTCCGACGCGCTCGCGACGAGGCCGGTGCCGCCGGCGATCCTGCAGCCGCTGGTCGAGAACGCGGTCAAGCACGGCGTCGAACCCGAACTCGCGGGTGGAATGGTCGCGATCGACGCGCACGAGGAACGCGGATCGCTCGTCCTCACGGTCGCCGACACCGGCGCCGGGTTCGGCTTCGGCAATCCGATCGGCGGTTCGACCGGCGTCGGTCTCGCGAACCTCCGCGCGCGGCTCGATGCGTTGTATCGCGGCCGCGCGCAACTGACGCTGGCCCAGAACGCGCCGGCCGGTGTGCGCGCGACGGTCCGCATTCCGGTCGAGGGCACCGATGACTGACGCGAAGCCGGTGGCGATCGTCGCTGACGACGAGCCGCGCCTCGCCGCGGCGTTGGTCGATCGGCTCGCGACAGCGTGGCCCGAACTGGTCGTCGCTGGCATCGCCGCGAACGGCCCGGAAGCGCTCGCGCTGATCGACGCCGAGGCGCCCGACGTCGCGTTCCTCGACATCCGGATGCCGGGAATGACCGGGATCGACGTCGCGCGCTGCGCGGGCCGGCGTGTCCACGTCGTCTTCGTCACCGCCTACGACCAGTACGCGGTCGACGCCTTCGAGCGGGACGCGGTCGACTATCTGCTGAAGCCGGTCTCCGGCGAGCGACTGGCCGCGACCGTCGAGCGGCTGGAGTCCCGTCTGGCCGCCGGCGCGCCCGCGCCGGAGCTCGCGCAGGCGATCGCGACGATCGCGCGCCATCTGCCGGTCGGCCGCCCGGTCGACGGCGGCGAGCGGCTCACGTGGATCCGGGCGTCGGTCGGGGCGCAGGTGCGCATGCTCGCCGTCGACGAGGTCTGCTACTTCCAGGCGAACGACAAGTACACGAGCGTCTACACGGCGGAAGGCGAGGCGCTGATCCGCACGCCGCTCAAGGAACTCGCGCGCGCTCTCGACGCCAGCCTGTTCTGGCAGGTGCACCGCGGCACCATCGTCAATGTCGCGCACGTCGCGTCGACGACGCGTGACCTGGCGGGCCGGACGTCGCTGGTCCTGAGATCCCGGCCGGAGAAGGTCGCGGTGTCGCGCGCCTACGCGCACCGCTTCCGGCAGATGTAGCGGTGGCAGGTCTCGCGCGGCCGCACCGGCTCAGAGCCAGCCGGCCTTGCGGAACCGGTAGATCAGGTAGGCGTCGACGCCCACCATCGCGGCGAGCGCGGCCGGATAGCCCCAGACCTGCTTCAGCTCCGGCATGTGCTCGAAGTTCATCCCGTAGACGCCGGCGATCAGCGTCGGGATGGTGATGAGCGCGCCCCAGGCGGCCAGGCGCTTCGTGGTCTCGCTCTCGGCGAGGTTGATCAGCGTGAAGCTCA
>JADZDA010000116.1 GCA_020851255.1 Burkholderiales bacterium
ACGAGCCGTTCGCGGTGTTCCTCGCCGACGACCTGATCGACGCGCGGGTGCCGGTGATGAAGCAGATGGCCGAAGTGGCCGCGAGGGAGCTGGCCTCGGTGGTCGGCGTGATGACCGTCGCGGAGGACGAGGTTGAGAGCTACGGCATCGTCGAGGCCGGGGCGCTGTCGGGCGGATTCGCCCCGGTCGACCGGATCGTCGAGAAGCCGAAGCCGGGCGCCACCGCCTCGCGCCTCGGGGTGGTCGGGCGCTACGTACTGTCGCCGCGCATCTTCCATCACCTGCGGGCGATGGAGCCCGGCGCCGGCGGCGAGATCCAGCTGACCGACGCGATCGCGCGCCTGTGCGCCGACGAGAAGGTGCTGGCCTACGCGTTCGACGGGCGCCGCTACGACTGCGGCAGCCGCCTGGGCTACCTCGAGGCGACGCTGGACTACGGCATGAAGCACCCGGAGACCGGGGCGGCGTTCACCCGCTACGTCGCCTCGAAGCGCCCATGACGCTCAACGAGCTCCGCTACGTCGTCGCGGTCGCGCAGGAGCGGAGCTTCGGGCGCGCCGCGGCGAAGTGCTTCGTGAGCCAGCCGGCGTTGTCGGTCGCGATCCAGAAGCTCGAGGACGAGCTCGGAACGCTCCTGTTCGAGCGCGGCAAGAACGAGGTGACGGCCACCACCGTCGGGGCACGAGTGGTCGAGCAGGCGCAGCGCGTGCTCGAGGAGGTTGCCCGCATTCGCGAACTCGCACGGGCCGGCCGCGACCAGCTCTCGGATCCGTTGAAGCTCGGCGTGATCTACACGGTCGCCCCGTATCTGCTGCCGGACCTCGTGCCTGCGCTCCACGCGATCGCGCCGGGCATGGCGCTCGAACTCGAGGAGAACCTCACCGAGGCGCTCGAGACGGAACTGAAGAGCGGGCGACTCGATGCCGCGATCATCGCGCTGCCGTTCGCGCTCCCCGGCGTGCAGACCGACGTCCTCTACGAGGAGCCGTTCCGGGTCGTCGTCCCGGCCGCGCATCGGTGGGCGAAGCGCAAGTCGATCCGTCCGGACGAACTCGCCGGCGAGCACGCGATCCTGCTGAACGTCGGCCACTGTTTCCGCGACCAGGTGCTCGACGCCTGCCCGGAACTCAACCGCCAGGACGTGCCGACCGCCCGCACCAATTCGCTCGAGACCGTCCGCAACATGGTGGCGTCGGGACTGGGCGTGTCGGTCCTGCCGCGCGACGCGCTGACGCCCAAGTACCACAGCCGGCTGGTGGTGCCGGTGCCGTTCGCGAAGCCGGTTCCGTCGCGCCGCGTGGCGATCGCCTACCGCAAGACCTTCCCGCGGCCCAGGGCGATCGAGGCGGTCAGGCGCGCCGTCGCGAAGGTCCGCTCGCCCGCGGCGGCGCGCGACGCTTCGCCGTCCTGACGGCGGGGCGCGCGGCACGAGCCGGAGATTCGAGACCGGTCAGGATGGTCGCGACTTCCGCGAGCGATCCCACGATGTACGCGGGGGACGGCGCGTGCCGGTCGGCAGGGATGCCGGCGCGGTTGATCCAGAACGCCGTGAATCCGAACGCCTGGGCGCCGGCGGCGTCCCAGGCGTTGGCGGACACGAACGCGATGCCCGAAGGCGGCGCGTGAAGCCTGCGCGCTGCGAGCGCGTAGACGGAGGGCGCCGGCTTGTAGATGCCGGCCTCGTCCACCGAGATCACGCCGTCG
Source organism: Burkholderiales bacterium (assembly GCA_020851255.1). GTDB lineage: Bacteria > Pseudomonadota > Gammaproteobacteria > Burkholderiales > Casimicrobiaceae > VBCG01. The sequence goes on from JADZDA010000116.1 coordinate 1,705, forward strand.
ATCACGTCGCGAAGCCCGGTTGCCGCCAGCAGCGGATCGAGCATGGCGCGCGTGCCGTTCGACCGGATCCAACGCGGGTGCCGCGAAAGCGACTCCAGCGCCGCGCGGGCGTCGGGGTACGGCGCAAGGCGCCGATACTCGTCGACGAGCGCGGTCCGGGCTGTCGCGTCCAGCGGAAGCACGAGTGCGGCGATCGCCCAGTCGAGCGCCATCGCCGTGACGGCGGCGAAGTCGGGGCGCTGGTAGCCGGGCGAGGCCATGAGACTCGCGAGCCAGGTGTATTCGAGCTGCTTGCCTCGCCACAGTCGCGCGAGGTCCGCGCCGTGTCCCGGCGCCAGCGATTCGGCGAGTGCGGCGACGCTCGCGACGTCGAACAACGTGCCGTAGGCGTCGAAGACGCAGGCTGTGAGCTTGGTGGGCGACACGGTGTTCCCGGATCGGTTCAAGAGGTTGGCGACAGCTGCAGCGCGCGGCGGAAGCGGGATGCGAGCGCGGATCGCTCCGAGTCGCAGGCAAAAAAAAGGGGTTACGCTTTGCGCATAACCCCTCGGTTCGATGTGGTGGGCATTGCTGGGTTCGAACCAGCGACCCCTGCCGTGTGAAGGCAGTGCTCTACCACTGAGCTAAACGCCCCGCGAACCCAGACAGGAGCCTTGATTAGATCACAAGGGGGCAGGGGAGTAAACGTCGGGAAACGCATGCACCCGGTCGGCCCGGCCGCACTTGCACCAAATCGGAGCCTGCCCACGCACCACAATAGATCACCAAGGCCGCGCATCGCGCTAACTGCCGGATCAGCCGGTCTTTTCTCCCACCGACCCCGGCCTGGTCTTCGAGGCCGGGACCTCCGGGGGCAACGACCCGGACCCGGGACGCGAGCGGTTCCGGATGCGGCCGGCTCAGGTCCGGAAGTCCGGCGAACGGCGGTTCAGCGTCCTTCGAGCGCCGCTTCGGCGTCGCGCCGGGCTCGCCGCCGCAGCAGCGCTCGTCCGGGCCACAAGAGCCGCGAAAGCGCGACGACCGTGCCCTTGAGCGTGGGGGTGTGCAGGCCGTTGCTCGACTGCGCGCGGAGATAGCCCTGTCCGATCAGCCAGCGCCGGTACTCGCGCGAGCCGCGGCTCAGGTTGGCCAGCAGGTCCTCGACACCCGGGGGTGGCATGCTGGCGCCAAGCCCGACCGGGGGGAACAAGCGGCGAACGACGTCCTGCAGCGCGGCGGCGGTGCGCCCGGGAAAACGCAGCGTGCGGTGGCCGGGCATGGAAGGGAACGGATCGGGACCCGGCTGGTCGGTGACGATCACCTGCTCACCGGAACCCGCGCCCGACAACGCTCCCAGGATCGTGCCTCCCGATCGGGCGGCGGTCGTCTGCAGGTCCCACGCCACCGCCAACAGGCGGTCGTTTGCGTGGATCAGGATCGCGGAGGTCTCGGTGCCCATCGGGTCACTGCGCCGCCGCGCTGTGCGCGGGACGAATCCGATGGCTTCCAGCGCCGTGATGCGGTTCGCGAGCTCCGCGGAAAGGGAGGCGTCGTCGCCGGGGAGCTCCATCGGCTCGGAGTCTTCGGTCGGCCACCTCAAGGCGCGGTAGATGGCGACCGGGACCCCGACGATGATGGCGACGAGCAGTGCGGCGAAGAGGCCGGCGACCACCAGCGTGAGCCCCGTGGTGAACGGGCTGAAGCCCCAGCGCGCGAACGAAAGCGATGCGACCGACAGCAGAAGCATCAGCAGCGCGAAACCCTGCGCCCGCGGCGAAGGCTTGCGCCGCACGAGTACGAGCGAGCCGAGGGCGAGCACAAGAGGCAACGTGTTCCATGCGGCCGCCGGCCCGCCGGCCAGCGGCGCGAACATGCCCTCGATCGCATTGAGGGCGAGGATCGCCGCCACGATCGCGCCGACGACACGCGCGTTGCGGGCCTGCTCCGGAGTCACCTCGGTTCGCAAGAGACCTCTCCTCGACGGCGAAACCGGCGCCTGGCGGGTCCGCGAGGACGCCTGGCCGGATGCCCGCGTAGGATGCGGTACGCCAAGGTAGCACATCGGCCGGATGTGGAATGCGCGGCGGGGGGCCGCGTAGAATTCGCGGCTTCCGTCAGCAAGCGGTCGCGTTCCGGCGACCGGGATTCCGATGTCCGTCGTCCGCACCCGCTTCGCCCCCAGCCCCACCGGTTTCCTGCACCTCGGCGGCGCGCGCACCGCGCTGTTCTCGTGGGCCTATGCGCGACGGCACGGCGGAACCTTCGTGCTGCGCATCGAGGACACCGACGTCGCGCGCTCGACGCCGGAAGCGGTCAGGGCGATCCTCGACGCGATGGCGTGGCTCGGCCTCGGTTACGACGAAGGGCCGCACTACCAGATGCGGCGGATGGACCGCTACCGTGCGGTCATCGCCGACATGCTCGCGCGCGGGCTCGCCTACCACTGCTGGATGTCGACCGCGGAACTCGACGAACTCCGCTCGCGGCAGATGGCGGCTGGCGAGAAGCCGCGCTACGACGGCCGCTGGCGACCCGAGAACGTCGCGGCCCGGGGACTCGTGCCGCCCGAAGGCGTCGCGCCGGTGGTGCGCTTCCGCAATCCCGACGGCGGGGTCGTCGCGTGGGACGACCGGGTGAAGGGGCCGATCGAGTTCGCCAACGCCGAACTCGACGACCTCGTCATCGCGCGACCCGACGGCACGCCCACCTACAACTTCTGCGTCGTAGTCGACGACCTCGACATGCGCATCACCCACGTGATTCGCGGCGACGACCACGTCAACAACACGCCGCGCCAGATCAACATCTTCCGCGCGCTGGGCCACGAGCCGCCGGTGTTCGCGCACGTCCCGACCGTGCTGGGCGAGGACGGCCAGAAGCTCTCCAAGCGCCACGGCGCGGTGTCGGTGATGGAATACGAGGCGGCGGGTTACCTCCCCGAGGCGATGGTCAATTTCCTCGCGCGGCTGGGCTGGGCGCACGGCGACGACGAGGTCTTCGGCTCGCGCGAGTTCGCCGCGTGGTTCGACCTGGATGCGATCAGCCCGTCGCCGTCGCGATTCAACACCGACAAGCTCCACTGGGTGAACCAGGAGCACATGAAGCGGATGGGGGCGTCGGAGCTCGGCGCGCGTCTCGTGCCCTATCTCGAACGCGCGGGTCTCGACCCGGCTGCGGGACCCGATCCGGGCGAGGTCGCGCTGCTGCTTCGCGACCGCGTGCGCACGCTGGTGGAGATGGCCGATGCCGCGCACTACTTCTACACGGCGCCGCATCCGTCCCGCGAGAGGATCGCCGAACACCTGACCGAGGCGAGCCGGCCTGCGGTGAAGGGGATCGCCGACGCGTTCGCCGACCTGCCGTGGACGCGCGAGGCGATCGGCGAGCGCCTGAAATCCGAAGCGAAGAAGCACGGCCTCAAGCCGCCGCAGCTCTTCATGCCGCTGCGCGTGCTGGTGGCCGGGACCCCGCAGACGCCTTCGCTCGACGCGGTCCTCGTGCTGATCGGCCGGGACGCGGTACGCGCGCGCATCGCCGCCGGCCTCGCGAACTGACCACCCCCCGATTCCGCCGACGGCAGTTCGGTCCGTGGAACGTCCGTGGGATCCGAGGTGAACGCCGTCCGCGGGACGTCCGGGGGATCGGAGGCTTCGCCTTGGCGACCGATGGACGCTCCGGTAGAATGACAATTTCCGGCCCCTTAGGCATTCCATGCCCAAGTACGTCTTCGTGACCGGTGGCGTCGTCTCCTCGCTGGGGAAGGGCATCGCCGCCGCGTCGCTGGCCGCGATCCTCACCTCCCGCGGCGTCCGCGTCACCAACCTCAAGCTCGACCCCTACATCAACGTCGATCCCGGCACGATGTCGCCGTTCCAGCACGGCGAGGTGTTCGTGACCGAGGACGGCGCCGAGACCGACCTCGATCTCGGGCACTACGAGCGCTTCACCGACGTGAGGATGGGCAAGCGCAACAACTTCACGACCGGCCAGATCTACGAGAGCGTCATCCGCAAGGAGCGCCGCGGCGACTACCTGGGCGGCACCGTCCAGGTGATCCCGCACATCACCGACGAGATCAAGGCCTGGATCGCGGCGGGCGCCGGCGATGCCGAGGTCGCGGTGGTCGAGGTCGGCGGCACGGTCGGCGACATCGAGAGCCTGCCGTTCCTCGAGGCGATCCGGCAGATGGGCATCCAGGTCGGGCGCGACAACGTCTGCTACATCCACCTGACGCTCGTCCCCTACATCCCGGCGGCCGGCGAGATGAAGACCAAGCCGACGCAGCATTCGGTCAAGGAGCTGCGCGAGATCGGCATCCAGCCCGACGTCGTCCTGTGCCGGGCCGACCGGCCGGTTCCCGACGGCGACCGCCGCAAGATCGCACTGTTCACCAATGTACCGTTCGAGGCGGTGATCCCCGCGCTCGACGCCGACTCGATCTACAAGATCCCGCAGGCGCTGCATGCGGAAGGGCTCGACGAGATCGTCTGCCGCAAGCTCGGCATCGCGCCGCCGCCGGCCGACCTCGCGGTCTGGGACCGGCTGGTGCACGCGCTCGGGCATCCGGAGCACACGGTGCACATCGCGATGGTCGGCAAGTACGTCGACCTGACCGAGTCGTACAAGTCGCTGTCCGAGGCGCTCGTGCACGCGGGCATGCACACGCGGAGCAAGGTGCACATCCACTACGTCGATTCGGAGGCGATCGAGCGCGAAGGCGTCGACGCGCTGGCCGGCATGGACGCGATCCTCGTGCCCGGCGGCTTCGGCAAGCGGGGTGTCGAGGGCAAGATTCGCGCGATCCGCTATGCGCGCGAGAACCGGGTTCCGTATCTCGGGATCTGCCTGGGCATGCAGCTCGCGGTCATCGAGCACGCCCGCCACCGGGCCGGCCTCGCCGATGCCAATTCCACCGAGTTCGACGCGGACACGCCGCACCCGGTGGTCGCGCTGATCACCGAGTGGCAGAACCGCGACGGCAGCGTCGAGAAGCGCTCGGCGACGTCGGACCTGGGCGGCACGATGCGGCTGGGCGCTCAGCCTTGCGAGGTCGTCCCCGGCACGCTCGCCCACCGGGTCTACGGCGCGACGACGGTGGCCGAGCGTCACCGGCACCGCTACGAGGTCAACAACCACTACCTGCCGAGGCTCGAGTCGTCCGGGCTGGTGGTGAGCGCGCGGGCGAAAAGCGCGTCCGCCGGCGACCTGTGCGAGATGGTGGAGCTCGCCGACCATCCGTGGTTCTTCGGTTGCCAGTTCCACCCGGAGTTCACGTCGAATCCGCGCCGCGGGCATCCGTTGTTCGTCAGCTTCGTGCGGGCCGCGCTCGACCGCCAGCGCGCGGACACGGCGGCGGGCTCGCTGGCCGAGCTGGTCGCGTCCGTCTGATGGATCGGATGGGCAACGGCGCCGGCTGCGACCCTCCGATGTCGCTCGCCGCGAGGCGGTCGGGCCGCGGTACGGACCGCAGGTCGCGACCAGCCGGGCGGGATGCGGCCGGCGCAGGCGGAGGTGTGGGTTGAAGCTCTGCGGCTTCGAGGTCGGCCTCGACCGCCCGATGTTCCTGATCGCCGGGCCCTGCGTCGTGGAGTCGGAGTCGCTGCAGGTCGACGTCGCCGGTCGCCTGAAGGAGATCGCCGGCGCGGTCGGCGTTCCGTTCGTGTTCAAGTCGAGCTACGACAAGGCGAACCGCAGTTCGTACGCGAGCTTTCGCGGACCGGGCATGGACGAGGGGCTGCGCATACTCGCCGAAGTCAGGCGCCAGATCGGCGTACCGGTCCTGACGGACGTGCATACGATCGACGAGATCGCCACGGCCGCCTCGGTCGTCGACGTGCTCCAGACACCGGCGTTTCTCTGCCGCCAGACCGACTTCATCCAGGCGGCCGCCGCGGCGGGCAAGCCGGTCAACATCAAGAAGGGCCAGTTCCTCGCACCCGACGACATGACGCAGGTCGTCGCCAAGGCGAAGGCGGCGAGTCGCGCGGACAACGTCATGGTCTGCGAGCGCGGTGTCTCGTTCGGTTACCACAACCTCGTCTCCGACATGCGCTCGCTCGCGATCCTGCGCGACACCGGGTGCCCGGTCGTGTTCGACGCGACCCATTCGGTGCAGCTGCCCGGCGGGCAGGGGACGTCGTCGGGCGGCCAGCGCGAGTTCGTGCCGGTGCTCGCGCGCGCGGCGGTCGCCGCCGGCGTCGCGGGTGTGTTCATGGAAACCCACCCGGATCCGGCGAAGGCGCTCTCCGACGGTCCCAACGCCTGGCCGCTCGCCCGGATGCGCGAGTTGCTCGAGACCCTGGTCGAGCTCGACGCGGTCGCCAAGCGCCGCGGATTTCCCGAGCGCGCGCTGATGGCCGGCACCTGACCTCCGACTCCGATCCCAACTCCCGATTCCAGGGCCCCCCATGAGCGCCATCGTCGATGTCATCGCCCGCGAGATCCTCGATTCCCGCGGCAACCCCACGGTCGAGGCCGACGTGGTCCTCGAATCCGGCGTCTCCGGGCGCGCCGCCGTGCCGTCGGGCGCGTCCACCGGCTCGAAGGAAGCGGTGGAACTGCGCGACGGCGACAAGGCGCGCTACCACGGCAAGGGTGTCCAGAAGGCGGTCGAGAACGTCAACACCGAGATCTGCGAGGCGATCCTGGGCCTCGACGCCTCGGAACAGGGCCTGATCGACAAGACGCTGACCGAGCTCGACGGAACGGAGAACAAGGCGCGACTGGGGGCGAACGCGATCCTCGCGGTGTCCTGCGCGGTGGCGAAGGCAGCCGCCGACGAATCGTCGCTGCCGCTCTACCGTTACCTCGGCGGCGCCGGACAGATGCAGCTTCCGGTGCCGCTGATGAACGTCATCAACGGCGGCGCGCACGCGAACAACCGGATCGATCTGCAGGAGTTCATGCTGGTGCCGCTGGGCGCACCGACGTTCCGCGAGGCGCTGCGGCACGGCGCCGAAGTCTTCCACACGCTCAAGAAGATCATCGACGCGCGCGGCATGCCGACGACGGTCGGCGACGAGGGCGGCTTCGCGCCCGACCTGCCTTCGAACGAGGCGGCGTTGCAGCTCCTCGTCGAGGCGATCGACCAGGCCGGCTACGAGCCCGGCCGCGACATCGCGCTGGCACTCGATTGCGCCGCGTCCGAGTACTTCGTCGAGGGCGCGTATCGCCTCGAAGGGGAGAACCGCGTCTACACGAGCGCGCAGATGGTCGACGTACTCGCCGCCTGGTGCGAGCGCTACCCGATCGTGTCGATCGAGGACGGCATGTCCGAGCACGACTGGGACGGCTGGAAGCTCCTGACCGAGCGCCTGGGCCGCGACGTGCAGCTCGTCGGCGACGACATCTTCTGCACGAACACCCGGATCCTGAAGCAGGGGATCACCCAGGGCGTGGCGAACTCGATCCTGATCAAGATCAACCAGATCGGGACGCTCTCCGAGACGTTCGCGGCGATCTCGATGGCGAATCGCGCGCGCTACACCGCGGTGGTGTCGCACCGTTCCGGCGAGACCGAGGACAGCCTGATCGCCGACATCGCCGTGGGCACGAACGCGGGCCAGATCAAGACCGGATCGCTCTCGCGTTCCGACCGGATCGCCAAGTACAACCAGCTCCTCCGCATCGAGGAGGACCTGGGCGACGCCGCGACCTACCCGGGGCGCGACGCGTTCTTCAACCTGTCCTGACCGGGACGCGACGGGGCGCGCGACCATGCGCTGGCTGGCCGGGATCCTGGTGGCGGCGATCGTTGCGATCCAGTATCCGATGTGGTTCGCCAAGGGCGGGTGGTTCGCCGTGCGCGAGCTCGACCGGCAGGTCGCCGCGCAGCGCGCGGTCAACGACAAGCTCAAGGCGCGCAACGACGCGCTCGACGCCGATGTGCGCGACCTCAAGTCGGGAACGGAAGCGATCGAGGAACGCGCCCGCGCCGAACTCGGGATGATCCGGGACGACGAAGTCTACTTCCAGATCGAGACCGGCCCGACGGCGAAGACGCCGCCTCCGGCCTCGCCGCGCTGACGCGCCTGCGGTCGCGATGCTCCGGGTCGCCTCGCGCAACAATCCGCGCTACCGCGAGGTCGCCCGGCTGGTGTCCTCGTCGCGCGACCGCCGCAAAGCGGGTCGGTGCGTGCTGGAAGGCGAGCACCTGGTCGCCGCCCACCTCGAACGGATCGGCGTGCCTGAGGTGGTCGTCGTCAACGAGGAGACGATCGAGCGACCCGGCGTCGCCGCGTTGCTCGCCCGGCTGCCGGGCGATCGCGTGCTCGTCGTACCCGCGTCGATGTTCGACGGCCTGGGCACGCTGCCGCCGGACGTCGGGCTCGTCGCGGTGGCGCCCGCTCCGGCGCCATCGAACGCGCGTCCCGGCCGCTTCTGCGTGCTGCTCGAGGATCTCCAGGATCCGGGCAATCTCGGCTCGATCCTGCGCACGGCGGCGGCGTTCGGCGTCGACCAGGTCCACCTGTCGAAGCACTGCGCGTTCGCCTGGGCGCCCAAGGTCCTGCGCGCCGGGCAGGGCGCGCATTTCCATCTCGAGATCCACGAGAACGTCGACTTGGTCGTCTGGTCGCGGGCCTACCGCGCTGCGGGCGGGAGCGTCGTCGCGTCTGTGGCGGCCGGCGGCGTCGCGCCGGCGGCGCTGGCTCTGGCGGCGCCGGTCGCGATCGTCGTCGGCAACGAAGGCGCCGGGGTTTCGGCCGCGCTGCGCGCGCAGGCGAACGCGCTGGCGTGTGTGCCGATGCCGGGTCGCACCGAGTCGCTGAACGCCGCCGCCGCGGCGGCGGTCGTCCTCTACGAGGCGATAAGGCAGGGCGTCACTGCTGCGGGACGCCGCTGAACGTCCCGGTCTCGGTGCAACCGTTGCCGAGGTTCGCGGTCCAGGCGAGTTCGATCCCGCCGTTCGACGTGCGGCGCAGGTCCGAGACGTTCGCCTGCGTGTCGACGCCGAACTGGCAGACGTACGACATCGCCGGCGCGCGGAACGTACGCCCGAGCTGTGTCGCGTTGCCCTGCATCGTGCAGTCGGTCGTCCCGCCGAGGCTGACCTGCTCGATCCTGACGACACCGTCCGACGGCTCGGTCACGAGCAGCTGGTAGGCGTAGGGCACCGACGCGGCGCCGCCGCTGCACTGCGAGGAACTCTTGATCAGCATGCCCCCGATGTACACGCCGGCGAGCGGGATCGGCGTGAGCGCGAGCCGCTCGATCGTCTTGATCACCTGGGTCGTGTCGACGCGATAGGTGAAGACGCCCCTCTGGACGTTCTCGGCGACGAACTGGGCTTCTCCCACCAGCGTCTCGGTCGCATCGGACGGGATCCAACCGCCGCCGAACCAGCTCCCGGTGACCCGGTAGAGCGCCCCGGAGTACCGGCCCGCGCCGGTCTGCACCATCGACGACACGTACCAGACCGGCTGCTTGTCCTGCCCGTAGATGAAGAACGTCACGAAGATCACCCCCGGACCTTGCGCGAAATTGACGCCCCAGCCCGCCTCGACACCGCCCGCGGCCCACCAGATGTCCGAGTAATCGGGATCGGCGGCGCGGGCGGGCACGGCCAGCGCGGCGAGCAGGAGCGCGCCTGCGATCATGCGGGAGGCGAGGTGGGCGAGGCGTTCGATCATCGGTGCGATCCCGGGGGGCACGGCTGCGCCGATTCTAGCGCGGCTCGATGCGCGCGCAGGGCAGCAGGCGCGCGGCGATGGCGGACCACGCGGCGCGTGCCCCGATCGACGGTTGCGCGCCGTCGATCGTGCAGGCATGCGAGCCGGCGGCCACGGCGTCGACCAGCGCGCGCTCGAACGGCTCGACACGGTCGAGCGCGGCGGCCAGCGCGCCGACGAAGGCGTCGCCGGCGGCGGTCGTGTCGCGGACGTCGACCGTCGGGGCCGGCACGTGAACCCGGTGGGTCGGAGTCGCGCCGACGGCGCCGCCGGCACCCAGTGTCACGACGGCGGCACCCCCGTGACGATCGGCGTACGCGTCGCAGAACGCGGTCGCGTCGTCGGGCAGATCGACTTGCCCGGCGAGCGCCGCCGCTTCGTGCTCGTTGACGACGAGTACGCCCGTCGCCTCGAGCAGGCCCGGCGCGAGCGGCGCGGGCGGCGCGAAGTTGAGCAGCGTGCGCGCGCCGGCGGCGCGGGCACGGCGGAAGAGCGCGGCGACCTCGCGCACCGGAACCTCGAGTTGCGCGACCACGACCGCGCCGTCCGCGAGGACTCCGGTCGGCAGGTCGTCCGCGCTCGCCTGCGCGTTGGCGCCGGGCACGACCGTGATGGTGTTGCGGCCCGCGGCGTCGACGTGGATGAACGCGATGCCGGTCGGGCCCCGGTCGCGCCGGACCCGCGAGAGGTCCGCCCCGGCCGCGCGCAGAGGGGCGAGCGCGAACTCCGCGTGTCCGTCGTTACCGACCGCGCCGACCAGGATGACGCGGGCGCCGGCACGGCACGCGGCGAGCGCCTGGTTCGCGCCCTTGCCGCCCGCGTGGATCGCGTAGCCTTCGGCCAGTTGCGTTTCGCCTTCGCGCGGCAGCGTCCGGACGCGGGCCACCAGGTCCGCGTTGACCGATCCGAAGACGACGACCATCGTGTTCGCGCCGACGCGCGTCAGCGCACGCCGATGCGGTCGACCGTGCCCTTGACCAGCAGGATGTTGCCGTACGGCCGCAGCTCGCCGGTGCGCACGACCGCGTACGCGCGGCCGGCGCGCTCGTAGAACGCGTAGCGCTCCAGATGCCCGATCTCGACGTCACCCAGGCCGGCGTCGGCGAGCACGGCGGCGAAGTCGGCGACCGGCTCGGGAATCGCCTCCGGTTCGCCGATCACTTCCATCGTGTGGACCGTTGGCGCGACCGCGGTGTCCAGCGGCATCAGCGCTAGCACCGCGGCCAGCGTTTCGGGCGCACTCGCGCCGGCGATCGTCACGAGCCGTTGCGCCGTGGACGCCGACGGGAAGTTCGCGTCGACGATCGCGATCGAGTCGCCGTGCCCCATCGACGCGAGCGCGTGGAGGAGGTCGGGCGTGACGATCGGGGGTATTCCCTTGAGCATCGTGTCCTCCGGTTGGCGCCAACCCTCAGTAGACGTGGCGCTCGAGCCTGGCGCGGTGCAGGATCTGCGTCGCGATCTCCTCGATCGACTTCGACGTCGTGTCGATCATCGGGATGCCTTCGCGGGTCATCATCGCCTCGGCCTCACGCACTTCGGTGCGGCAATTCTCGAGCGTCGCGTAGCGGCTGCCCGGGCGGCGCTCCTCGCGGATCTCGCGCAGCCGCTCGGGCTGGATCGTGAGCCCGAAGAGCCGGCCGCGGTGCGGTTCCACCGACCCGGGCAGGCGGCGGCTGTCGAAATCGTCGGGCGTCAGCGGGAAGTTCGCGGCGCGCACGCCGAACTGCAGCGCGAGGTAGAGCGTGGTCGGCGTCTTGCCGCAGCGCGATACGCCGACGAGGATCACCTGCGCCTTCGCGAGGTCGCGCGTGGTGGCTCCGTCGTCGTGGGTCTGGGCGAAGTTGATCGCCTCCATGCGCACGAAGTACTCGTGGCTGTCGGCGAGCCCGTGCGAGCGGCCGGCGGCGTGCGAGCTCTTGGCGCGCAGCTCCGCTTCCAGCGGTGCGATGAAGATCTGGAAGAGGTCGAGTGTCAGCGCGTGCGCGCGCTCGCGGATGGTCGCGCTCGCGGCTTCGTCGACGACCGAGCTGAAGACGATCGGCCGCCGCGCCTCGGTGGACGCGGTGTCGTTGACCTGGCGGATCGCCTCCTCCACCTTCTCCGGGGAGTCGACGAAAGGCACGGTCACGCGCCGGAACTGGAAGTCCTCGAACTGCGTGAGCAGGCTGTTGCCCAGCATCTCGGCGGTGATGCCGGTCCGGTCCGAGATGAAGAAGACGGTGCGGCGGTTGGGCATCGCGCCGGCGTTCGGGCGTCCTACGACCAGCGCGACCAGACCGGCTCGACGCCGGCCGGCAGCGGGGGCAGGTCGCCCAGGTCGAGCCAGCTCTCGCCGGGTCCGTGCCAGTCGGAGCCGGTGGATGCCGCGAGGCCGTGCAGCCGCGCGAGCGTGGCGAATTCGGCCGACTGCGCCGGCGAGTGCGAAGCCGACAGCACCTCGATCGCATCGCCGCCGGCGTCGCGGAAGTCCGCGAGCAGCCGCCGCAGGCCGCGGGCGTCGACCCTGTAGCGTCCCGGATGGGCCAGGACGGCGACGCCGCCGGCACCATGGATCCAGGCGATCGCCTGCGCGAGCGTGGCCCATTCGTGTTCGACATAACCGGGCTTGCCGGGGACGAGGTAGCGTTTGAACACGTCCTTGACGTCGCCGACGTAGCCGGCGTCGACGAGATAGCGCGCGAAATGGGTGCGGGAGACCAGCCGCTCGCTGGTCACGTAGCCGAGCGCGCCTTCGTAGGCCCCGGGAATGCCGGCGGCCGCCAGCGAATCGCCGATGCGCCGGGCACGGCTCGACCGGCCGCTGCGAATCGAGTCGATGCCGCCGGCCAGCGCGCTGTCGCCAGGATCGAACGCTAACGCGACCACGTGCAGCGTCAGGTCCTCCCAGCTCACCGACAGTTCGCTCCCCGGCACGAGAGCGATCCCGGCATCGCGGGCGGCATCGATCGCCTCGGGCAGCCCGGCCAGCTCGTCGTGATCGGTGAGGGCGAGCACGTCGACACCTCTCCGGGCCGCGCGCAGGACGACCTCGGCGGGGGCGCAGAGGCCGTCCGATCTGGTCGAGTGGCAGTGCAGGTCGTAGCGCAACATGCGAATTCGCGGCGAATCGGTCATTCTATCAGCCCGGTCGACCGCGATCCGCCGGGGCGTACGGCGAGGGCCGCCGGTCGGCATCACTTGCGCACCGGCCGCATTTCGATCGAGAATATGCCATTGGGATAGCTGTCTGTACGGCATCCCCCTGATACACTTGGGGCCGGACGGATCTTTCCGCCAAGGGCGTCGCTCACGTGAAACTCCTCGACCGAGTCCTCAATCCCCGCGAGATCCGGCGCCGGCTGGGTCTCAACCAGGAGCAGTTCTGGACCCAGATCGGCGTGACCCAGAGCGGCGGGTCGCGCTACGAGAGCGGTCGCGAGATGCCGCGACCGGTCCGCGAGTTGCTGCGGCTGGTGCACGTCGAGCAGATCGACCTGTCGAAGGTCAAGCGCGTCGACTTCGAGATCATCAGCTACCTCAAGGAAGCGCATCCGGATCTCTACCGGAGCCTGCGCCGCGCCGCTCGCAGCCGTCGCAAGAGCACCGGCGAAGACGGCGCGCTGCCGTTCGACCTCGACGACGACGCGGACGAATCCGCTCCGGTCTCGGCGCCGGGCGATCGCATCTGAACGTCGTTCGCGCCGGACCCGCGGACCCGATTCGAGTCACCATCCCCGCGCCATCGCGCGTTGCGCGATGCAGCAGCGGATGCGCCGCGCGGTAGAATCCGGCGCGGTCGCTGCACCCTGCCAGAGGTCATCGGTGTGCGGTCGGACCGCGAATCCGCCCGTGGCAGGAGTCTTCGATGGTGTCAGGCAAGCGCGTCGTTCCGTTCGACCAGTTGCGGATCACCGACGTCGACGCGGTCGGCGGCAAGAACGCGTCGCTCGGCGAGATGATCGGAGGGCTCGCGCACGCGGGCATCCGGGTTCCCGGCGGGTTCGCCACGACCGCCGCCGCCTTTCGCGAGTTCCTCGCGCACGAGCGACTCGATGAGCGCATCCGGGACCGGCTGGCGTCCCTCGACGTCGACGACACCGCGGCGCTCGCTCGCGCCGGCGCCCAGATCCGGGGCTGGATCGCGCAGGCACCTCTGCCGGCCGCACACGACGCCGAGATCCGGGCGGCGTACGCGCGGCTCGACGCGGATTCGCCCGGCGCGTCCTATGCCGTCCGTTCGTCGGCGACTGCGGAGGACCTGCCGGATGCCTCGTTCGCCGGGCAGCAGGAAACATTCCTGAATATCAGCGGCTTGGAGAATATTCTTCATGCTGTCAGGGAAGTATTCGCGTCCCTCTACAACGACCGGGCGATCGCCTACCGGGTCCACAAAGGGTACGACCGGTCCGGGATCGCGCTGTCGGCCGGCGTGCAGCGGATGGTGCGCAGCGACCTGGGGGCGTCCGGCGTGCTCTTCACGCTGGACACCGAGTCGGGGTTCGACCAGGTCGTCCTGATCACGTCGTCGTACGGACTGGGAGAGACCGTCGTCCAGGGGGCCGTCAACCCCGACGAGTTCGTCGTCTGGAAGCCCGCGCTCGCGGCCGGGCGTCCGGCGATCCTGTCGAAGACCCTGGGGGCGAAGGCGCTGAAGATGGTCTTCGCGCAGGCGCGGTCCGCCGGCCGGTCGACCGCGACGGTTCCGGTCGCCGATGCGGACCGGGCCCGGTTCTCGATCAGCGACGACGAGGTCGCGCAGCTCGCGCGCTGCGCGGTGGCGATCGAGCAGCACTACGGGCGCCCGATGGACGTCGAGTGGGGACGCGACGGCGTCGATGGCAGGCTCTACGTGCTGCAGGCGAGGCCGGAGACCGTGCGCTCGCAGGAAGCGGCGGGCGAGTTGCGGCGCTACCGGCTGACATCCACGTCGCCGGTGCTCGCGAGCGGCCGCGCGATCGGCCAGAAGATCGGGCAGGGGCCGGTGCGGCTGGTCAAGGCCGCGTCGGAGATGGAACGGGTGCGGCCCGGCGATGTGCTCGTCACGGACATGACCGACCCGGACTGGGAGCCGGTGATGAAGCGCGCCTCGGCGATCGTCACCAATCGCGGCGGACGCACCTGCCATGCGGCGATCATCGCGCGGGAGCTGGGCATCCCGGCGGTCGTCGGCTGCGGCGACGCGACCCGCGTGCTCGTGGAAGGGGCGGAGGTCACCGTGTCCTGCGCCGACGGCGATACCGGCCACGTGTACGAGGGCCGCCGCGCCATCGAGAGCGTCGAACTCGCGCTCGACCGGATGCCTCCGGCGCCGACGAAGATCATGATGAACGTCGGCAATCCGGAACTCGCCTTCGCCTTCCGCCGCCTGCCCAACGAGGGCGTGGGCCTCGCGAGGCTCGAGTTCATCATCAATCGCAACGTCGGCATCCACCCGAAGGCGCTGATCGAGTTCGACCGCCAGCCGCCGGAACTGCGCGCGGCGATCGGCGCGAAGATCGCCGCCTACGGCGATCCGGTCGAGTACTACGTGTCGAAGGTCGCCGAGGGTGTGGCCACGATCGCGGCGGCGTTCTGGCCCAAGAAGGTGATCGTGCGGCTGTCGGACTTCAAGTCCAACGAATACGCCAACCTGCTCGGCGGCGACCGCTACGAGCCGCACGAGGAGAACCCGATGCTCGGGTTCCGGGGCGCGTCCCGCTATCTCGCGCCGTCGTTCTACGATTGCTTCGCGCTCGAGTGCACGGCGCTGAAGCGCGTGCGCGACGACATGGGACTCACCAACGTCGAGGTCATGATCCCGTTCGTCCGGACGCTGGCCGAGGCGGAGGGTGTGATCGCGCTGCTCGCCCGGAACGGCCTGAAGCGCGGCGACCACGGCCTGCGCGTGATCATGATGTGCGAAGTGCCGTCCAACGCGCTGCTCGCGGACCGTTTCCTCGATCACTTCGACGGATTCTCGATCGGCAGCAACGACATGACCCAGCTCACGCTCGGCGTCGATCGGGATTCGGGCGGCCCGATCGCCGCGACCTTCGACGAGCGCAACGACGCGGTCAAGGCGATGTTGTCGATGGCGATCGCCGCGTGCCGCCGGCGCGGCCGCTACGTCGGCATCTGCGGACAGGGTCCGTCCGACCATCCCGACCTCGCCCGCTGGCTGGTCGAGCAGGGCATCGAGAGCATCTCGCTCAATCCGGACACGGTCGTCGAGACCTGGGTCGATCTCGCGCGCGCGGCGGCGCGCTGACTCGGGGGCGGTCCGCCGGCGGGCGCTCGTCCGTACGGTCGATGGCGGCCGATCGACCCGGCGCGATGCAATGGCGCGGATGCGCCGTGTCGTCTCCCGCCGTTTCGATTTCGCCCGATCCGTACGCGCGCGCGCGGCGATCGCGGCGCTGCATGTCGCCACGGCCGCTCTGGTCGCGTGCCTGCCGATCGATCCGGCGCAGGCGCTGTTCGGCGCCTGGCTCGCGCTCGCCTGCGGAGCCCGTGCGGCCCGCGACATCGACGGAACGATCGCCGGGCTGATCGTGCGCAGCGACGGCACGATCGTCGCGCTGGGCACCGACGGCCGCGCGCGTCCGGGCCGGCTGGTCGCCGGCTCGGTGGCGCTCGCCGGATACGCCGCCGTGGCCTGGTGCGCCGACGGCGAGCGACGGGCGCGCCTCATCCGCGTGCCGGCCGATCGACTCGCGCCCGACGCGTTGCGCGAACTTCGCGTGCTGTTGCGCTACGCGACCAGCGGGGAGGAGGCCGGACTTCCCGACAGCCACGCTCCGGCGTCGATCAGCGCACCGCTGTCCGCCTTGGCGCGGCCGCGGAGCAGGTGCACGTAGAGCGGGGCGAGCGCCTCGGGCGCGGGCAGGCGCGAACGGTCCTCGCCCGGATGGGTCCGGCCGCGCATCGGCGAGCGGATCGGTCCGGGCACGACGGCGTCCACGCGCAGGTTCGGCCGGTTCTCCCACTCGTCGGCGAGCTCGCGCGCGAGCGCGGCGACAGCGGCCTTGGTGACGCCGTAGCCGCCCCAGTAGGCCCGCGGCGCGACGCCCCGGTCGTCGAGCGTGAAGACCACCGCGGCGTCGGGAGCGCGGGCGAGCAACGGGATCACCGCGCGCGTCATCCCCATCGGCGCGGCGACGTTGACCCGCAGCAGCGCGAGCCAGGCGTCGAACGACTGGTGCTCCATCGGACCGAGCGAGCCCAGCATCGCCGCGGTGTGGACGAGTCCGTCGAGTCGCTGGAACTGGGATTCGAGCGCGGCCGAGACGTTCGCGAAATCGTCGCCTCCCGCCCTGGCGAAGTCGAGCGGCAGGATCACCGGTTCCGGACCGCCGGCCGCGACGATCTGGTCGTAGACGGATTCGATCCGCGCGAGCGTGCGGCCGTGGAGTACGACCGTCGCACCGCGCGCGGCCAGCGCCTTCGCGACCGCGGATCCCAGCCCCCCGGTCGCGCCGGTGACGACGATCACCCGATCCCGCAGGTCGATGGTCGGCGCGATGTCGGGTGGGGGCAGGTTCACGATGGGATGCGGGTGACGGGGAACGGGGCGGGGGAAGTTCACGGTCGGCGCCCGGTCGCGTTCGGCCCGCGCGCGCCGCGCGGATGATAGCGCGAGACGTCCCGCGGGTGAGCGCGGCGGCGCGCCGCGAATTGCGCAGCGGTACGCCATCGCGTATAATTACGAATTCGCCGTGGGGGTATAGCTCAGCTGGGAGAGCGCTTGCATGGCATGCAAGAGGTCAGCGGTTCGATCCCGCTTACCTCCACCACCGAACGTTCGAGTCCGTGTCGTCGCAGTACAGCGCAGGACCCGGCGACGCTCGCCGGACGCCGGGAATCCGGCGCGCGGGCATGGACGGCAGACGGCAGTACGCACGATCCGGGTCCCCATCGTCTAGAGGCCTAGGACATCGCCCTTTCACGGCGGTAACCGGGGTTCGAATCCCCGTGGGGACGCCAGCGCACGCGCTGGCCGGCATCGGGTCGGGCGGCGCGGGCGGCGGGTCGGCGCCGCCGCGGATCCTTTCGACGCAGAACCCTACGCCATGTCCGACGCGACGCCGACCGCGCGTGACGCCGCCACGGCGTCGTTGGAGCGCGCCTACGACTCGGTACTGTTCGTCGGTCGTCCGTGGCCCAACACCCATCCGGCGCGGATGGCGACGATCGCGCGTCTGGTCGGGATCGAGGTCCCGGACCCGCGGCGCGCCCGCGTGCTGGAAGTCGGCTGCGGCGACGGCGGCAATCTCGTGCCGATCGCGGCGGCCTCTCCCGAAGCGCGCCTGGTCGGCATCGACCTTTCGCAGCGCGCCATCGGCGAGGCCCGGGCGTTCGCCGGGGCGCTGGGGCTCGCCAACGTCCGGTTCATCCACGGCGACCTGCGCGAACTGCCGACGTCCGGGGACACGTACGATTACATCATCGCCCACGGATTCCACTCGTGGGTGCCGCCGCCGGTGCGCGACGCGCTGTTCGAGACGATCCGCGAGACGCTCGCAGACGACGGCATCGCGTTCGTCAGCCACAACACGCTGCCCGGGTGCTCGATCAGGAAGATCGTCTGGGACGTGCTCCGTTCCCAGACCGACGCCATCGAGTCGCCGCCGGAGAAGTTCGCGAGGGCCCGTGTCGTGGCGGCGCTGATGTCCGAGGCGATGCGCATGCAGCCGGGCTTGCCCCAGGCGCTCGCCGGCGAGTTCGACGACATCGCGTCGCGTCCCGACTTCATGCTGATGCACGACGATATCGCCCCGATCAACGATCCGGTCCTGTTGCGCGATTTCGCCGCTCAGGCGGACCGCCATGGCCTGACCTGGCTCGCCGACGCCGACCTGTTCAAGCACATCGCGCCGGCGTTCGGCGAGCGCGCGAACGCGTGGATCGACACCGTCGGGCGCATCGAACGCGAGCACCTCGTCGATCACATCCGGCTGCGCCGGTTTCGCGAATCGCTGGTCGTCCGCGCCGGGCGCGGCACGGGCACGCCGGTCGCAGCGGCGCGGCTCGAGCCCATGCATCTGTCGGCGGCCAACAGCCTCGTCGAGCAGCCGGGCGCGGCGCCGCCGCCCCCGGCGTCCGACCGGTCGCCCGCGGCGAGGCGCCGCCGGCTGCTCGACCGCCTGGTCGCCGCGCACCCCGCGTCGATCCCGGTCCGCGATCTGGTCGCGTGGATCGCCGGATCGAGCGCGCCGGGCAGCGCACTCGCGCAACCGGAGCAGGCGCTGCACCTGCTCCTCAGGGCCGCGCTCGCCGGCATGGCGCTGCCGCACGCCGAGCCCGTCCCGGTCGCCACCCGGATCGGCGAGCGGCCGGTCGCTTTCGCCCCGGCGCGCTGGCAGGCCCAGCGGCGCGACTTCGTGGTCAATCGCCGCCACGATGCGGTGGCGCTGCACGGGGAGGCGCAGCGCCGCCTGCTGCCGCTGCTCGACGGCACGCGCGACCGGGCCGGGATCGCCGCGCGCGCCGAGGACTGGACTCCGCCGGGCGAGGCCCGGCATGCGCTCGACGACCACCTCGCCCACTTCCTCAAGCTGGGCGTCATCGATCCCTGAAACTACCGCGCGCCGGGCCTGCGGGCCGCGCACGAGTCGCCTGGATGACCGACACGATGGCCGTGCACGATTCCCTGAAGGCCGCCTACGAGGACGTCGCCTACGACGGCCGCCCGAATCCGAACAGCCATCCGCGCCGGCTCGCGGCGGTCGGCCGGCTGTTCGGGCTGGCGCCGCCGCCGGTGGAGACGGCACGCGTCCTCGAACTCGGCTGCGGTGACGGCGCCAACCTGTTGCCGATGGCGCAGGCGCTCCCCGGGGCGCGTTTCACCGGCTGCGACCTGTCCGCGCTCCTCATGGGCCACGCCCGCGCGATGGCCGACGGACTCGGCCTGGACAACGTCGAGCTCATCGAGGGCGACCTGCGCCAGATCGCGCCGCGCCTCGCGACCTACGACTACATCATCGCGCACGGTTTCTATTCCTGGGTGCCCGCGGACGTGCGCGAGGCGATGTTCGCGGTCATGCGCGACCACCTCGCACCCGGAGGGCTCGCGCTCGTCACCTACAACCTGCTGCCGGGCTGTCACGTGCGCCGGATCACCTGGGACGCGATGCGGCTGGAGACCGCGGACACGCAGGCGCCGCGGGAACGGCTCGCCGCGTCGCGGCGGATCGCGGAGGACCTGGGACGCGCCTGGGCGCGCACGCCCGGCGCGCCCGAGCTGCTCGAATCGGAGATGAGCTCGCTGCCGGGACGTTCCGACGCGGCGATCTACCACGACAGCTTGTCCGGCGTGAACCACGCCGTCTATTTCTCCCAGTTCATCGCCCACGCAGGCGCCTACGGCCTCGGGTTCGTTTCCGAAGCCGAGACCGGGTCGCTGTCGGCGACCGGGCTGCCGCAGCGGATGCAGGACATCGTCTCGAAGGCCGACCCGATCGCGCGCGAGCAGTACCTCGACTTCGCCCGCCTGCGGCGGTTTCGCCAGTCGCTGCTCGCGCCGGCGGCCGACGTGCGCCGCGCGCGACTCACGCCGGAGGCCGTGGCGGAACTTCACTTCTCGGCGGCCACTCCGCTGGTCCAGGAACGCGTGACCGGCGCCCCGCCGTCGGTGACCGGCGTGCCGGTCGACGTGCTGGTCGATCGCTATCCGGCCTCGATGAGTTTCGCGCAGTACCGGGGCGCGCTGATCGACCGCGGCTACGATGCGGCCGACGCCGAGAGCGTGATCCTGCGGGGGTGTTTCAGCGGAGCGCTCGATCTGTACGCCACCCCGTTGCCGGTCGCCACGACCGTGGCCGTCCGGCCCCGGGTGTGGCCGGTCGCGCGCTGGCAAGCCGAGCGCTCCGAACTCGTGACCAACCTGAGACACGAGGGCGCCAGGCTCGACGACGACGCGGCACGCGAGCTGGCCGTCGCCTGCGACGGAACGCGGGACCGCGCGGCGCTCGTACGCGCGGTGGGTCCGGGACGACCCGACGCGACGGAGTTCGTCGACCACATCCTCGAGCGGTTCGCACTGGGCGCGCTGCTCGAATCCTGACCGAAAGACCGACCGATGGACTCCGAACGCCTGCGACACGCCGTTTCGCGCTGCTGGGACGCCGAGATCGTCCCGGCGCTCGCCGACTACATCCGCATCCCGGCGAAATCGCCGCACTTCGACGCCGACTGGGCGGCGCACGGCCAACTCGACCGCGTGGTCGCGGACGCGCTGGCGTGGGCCAGGAAGCGGCCGATACCCGGGCTCGCTGTCGACGTCGTGCGGCTGCCCGGACGGACGCCAGTGCTCTGGTTCGACGCGCCGGCGACCTCCGGCGCCGGCGACGCGACCGTCCTGGTGTACGGCCATCTCGACAAGCAACCGGAGATGTCCGGCTGGCGCGAAGGACTCGGCCCGTGGACGCCGGTGCTCGAGGACGGGAAGCTCTACGGGCGCGGCGGCGCCGACGACGGGTACGCGATGTACGCCGCGCTCGCGGCGATCGAGGCGCTCGACGCGCAGCGTGTGCCCCGTCCGCGCTGCGTCGGCCTGATCGAGACCTGCGAGGAGTCCGGGAGCTACGACCTGCCCGCGTATCTCGCGCAGCTCGCGCCGCGGATGGGGCCGGTGGACTTCGTCGTCGGTCTGGACTCCGGCGCGGGCGACTACGAGCGCGCGTGGTCGACGACATCGCTGCGCGGCATGGCGTCGGGCACGCTGTCGGTCGGCGTGCTGACCGAAGGCGTGCATTCGGGCGACGCGAGCGGCGTCGTGCCTTCGTCGTTCCGGATCGCGCGCCTGCTGCTCGACCGCATCGAGGACGCGGCGAGCGGCCGGGTGCTGCCGCCGGGTTTCCACGCGCCGATACCCGGCGAACGGATCGCGCAGGCGCACGCGGCCGCCGAAATCCTCGGGGCAGGGATGCTGGGACGCTTCCCCTGGGCCGGCGGCACGCGGCCGATGGCGGAGCCCGGTGTCGAGGCGGTGCTCGCCCGCACCTGGCGACCGGCGCTGTCGGTGACCGGCGCCGACGGGTTGCCGCCGATCGCGAGCGCCGGCAACGTGCTGCGACCGGCGACGCGCCTCAAGCTCTCGCTGCGGCTGCCGCCGACGGTCGACGGTGAGGCCGCGTCGGCGGAGCTGCGGCGTCTGCTGGAAGCCGATCCGCCGCACGGAGCCCAGGTGACCTTCGAACTCGACCACGCCGCGAGCGGCTGGAACGCGCCGGCGACCGCACCCTGGCTCGCCGCCGCGCTCGACCACGCGTCGCGGACGCACTACGGCGCAGCGGCCGGGGCCCTCGGGGAGGGAGGGACGATCCCTTTCATGGGAATGCTGGGCGACGTGTTCCCCCGGGCCCAGTTCCTGATCACCGGCGTGCTGGGACCGAAGTCCAACGCGCACGGTCCCAACGAGTTCCTGCACGTCGATTACGCGGCGCGGCTCACCGCCTGCGTCGCCGAGGTGATCGCCGCGCACGGCGCGAGCCGCGCCTGAATCGCCCTCCGGAGGACTCAACTTCCTCCGCTGGCTGCCGATAGCGTGGGAGACGTTCCGGCAGGTTCGTCCGGTCCCGGCCGGACGGCCACGCCTGTCCGGTCCCCCGACATTCGCGAGCAGGCGAGGTGGCGATGCGCAGGAATCTCCCGGTAACCCAGGTCGAATACCCGCTGCCGGTCGGGACGACGCTCGTGTCCAAGACCGACCTCAAAGGAAAGATCACCTACTGCAATCCGGCCTTCGTCGAGGTGAGCGGCTTCGACAAGGACGAGCTCCTGGGCGCGCCGCACAACCTGATCCGGCACCCGGACATGCCAGCGGCGGCGTTCGCCGACCTGTGGGCGACCGTCGGCAAGGGGCTGCAATGGACCGGGGTGGTCAAGAACCGGCGCAAGAACGGCGACCACTACTGGGTGGTGGCGAATGTCACTCCGATGCTCGATCAGGGACGTGTCACCGGGTACCTGTCGGTCCGGACGACGCCGTCGCGAGAGGAGATCGCCGCTGCCGAGTCGCTCTACGCCCGGATGAACGAGGGGCGGTTGCGCGGCGTGGCGCTGCGCAACGGGTACCTGCGGCGGACCGGTCCGCTGGGGCTGGTCACCCATTTCTCCGACCTCAAGCTCCGCAGGCGGCTCGCGCTGGTCTCCCTGCTCGACGCGGTGTCCATGGCGACGATCGCCGCGCTGGCGATCACCGGCGCGCCGACGCTCTGGCTGGCGGCGGTTTCCGGCGTCGCCGTCGTGCTGACGCTCGCCACGGGTGTCTATATCAACCACGCGGTCGCCGATCCGGTCCACCAGGCGCTGGGAGTGGCCCGCGCACTCGCGTCGGGCTCGGTCAGCATCCGCGCATCGAGCCCGCGCGCCGACGCCCTGGGCCTGCTGCTGCGCGCGCTCACCCAGACGAGCATCAACATCCTGGGCGTGCTGACCGACATCCGCGGCGCGATGTTCCGGATCGGCGGGGCGAGCGCCAAGCTGTCGCAGGGGATGCGCGGACTCGCGTCGCGCACCGAGAGCCAGGCGGCCAGCGTCCAGCAGACCTCGGCGACGATGGAGGAGCTGACCGCCACCGTCCGGCAGAACGCCGACAACGCGACACAGGCCTACGAGCTCGCGACGCAGGCCTCGCGGATCGCGGACCGCGGGGGCGGGACGGTGCGCGACGTCGTCGCCACGATGGATTCGATCAACGCGAGTTCGCGGAAGATCCGCGAGATCATCGGCGTGATCGACGGCATCGCGTTCCAGACCAACATCCTCGCGCTCAATGCCGCGGTCGAAGCCGCGCGCGCCGGCGAGCAGGGCCGGGGATTCGCGGTGGTCGCCGGCGAGGTCCGCGCGCTCGCGCAGCGCTCGGCGTCCGCCGCGCGGGAGATCAAGGACCTCATCACTGCGTCGGTGGGCGAGGTCGACCGGGGCGCCGCCCAGGTCCGTGAGGCCGGCACGACGATGGACGAGATGGTGGCGGCGGTCCAGCGCGTGTCCGACCTGATGAGCGAGATCTCTTCGGCGTCGCGCGAGCAATCGTCGGGCATCGAGCAGGTCGGCCAGGCGATCGTGCAGATCGACGAGATCACCCAGCAGAACGCCGCGCTGGTCCAGCAGACGCTCGCCGACACCGAGCGCGTGGCCGGCGAGCTCGAGTGGCTCACGTCGGCCACCGAGGTGTTCGACCTGGGCGATCGGTTGCCTGCGCAGGCGCCGGCGCCGGCGACGCGTCCCGCCGCCGCCATCGACCCCAAGGTGCGGCGATTCCTCGACGACGCGGTCGCGGCGCACGCCAAATGGAAGCTGCGCCTGCACCATTACCTCAAGGGCGCCGAGCCGCCGCCGGACCCGTCGGAAGTGCGTCGCGACGACGCGTGCGCGCTCGGGCAGTGGCTGTGCGACGAGGGCGACGCCTTCGCCGGGACGCCGGAGTACGCGAAACTCAAGACCGAGCACTCGGCGTTCCACCACTGCGCGGCGGACGTCGTCGAGCACATCCGGCGCGGCGACCGCGCGGGCGCACAGGCCATGCTGTCCGGCTCCGGGGCGTTCGCCCGGCAATCCACCCGCGTGGTCCAGGCGATCGAGGCGGTGAGGGAATCGGTCTGACGCCGGCGACGGAGGCGCTTCGGACCGCGACGCGACGGCGAACGCGCGGCCGGCCCGGCCCTGCGCCGCCGGCTCAGGCGACGGCCGGGTCGTCGCAGGCTCCGGCGCGATCCGCCGACGCGCAGCGGGGGACCGGCTCGAATCGTCCCGGCGACTTCGCATGCAGTCGCAGCAGCAGGCGGCAGACATCGAGGTCGAACGCCGGCTCGGCCGGAGTCGCGAGCAGCGCGTCCAGGTCGGCCTGGTCGCGCGCGGTGCCCAGCCAGTGCCAGTCGCGCACGACATGGACGTCGACCCGCTCGCCGTCGGGCGCCGCCTCGCGGACCAGCGCCGGGCCCGGCCACGGCCACGCCGGGATGCGCTCGCCGGCGAGAGCGGCGACCAGGCGTTCGTCGTGGGTCCGGGCCGGCTCGTCGCCGACGCACGCTCCGGCACAACGCCTGAGCTGACGGGCGAAACAGGGGCCGTCGCGCCGTTCGAGGCCCAGGCGTGACCAGCACAGGCCGTGCTCGTCGGCCAGGGCGGCGAGCCGCGATCGCATCGCACGTCGTGACGCGTACGGACCCCAGGCGCCGGGGACTGCCGCAGGGTCGATCGACGCCGCGGGGACGAAGCGCGGCGGGCCGTCGGCAACGACGATCATGACTCCGGCGTCGCTCTTGCGACGCAAAGCCCGGTTGTGCGCCGGCATCAGCGATTTCACGAGAGCGGATTCGCGCAACAGCGCACCGAGCTCGCCGGCCGTCGTCTCGAACTCGATCCGGCGGATCTCGGCCGAGAGCCGCGCGTCGGTTTCGCGCTGCCAGTCGGTGCAGAAGTGCGCGGCGACGCGCTCGCGCAGGTGGATGCTCTTGCCGATGTAGAGCGGCAGCGGATTCTCGCCGTAGAACCGGTAGACGCCGGGGAGATCGGGAATCGCGTCGAGCGCGTCGGCCGGCAGCCGTGGCGGCAGGCTGGGGATCCTGAGCAACCGCTTCACTGCCGCCTCGATCGCCTCGGGCGGCCGCGATCGGTACAGCGCCAGGACGAATTGCCACAGCGCGCGCGCGTCGCCGAGCGCGCGATGACGTGCACCCGGGTCGAGACCGTGGCGCGCGATCAGCGCGTCGAGGCCGTGGCTCTCCGCCTCCGGGTCGAGCCGGCGGGACAGGCGGACCGTGCACAGGGCCCTGGGCGAGAACGCGCGGCCGACCCGCGCGAACTCGTGCTTGAGGAAACCGAAATCGAAACGCGCGCTGTGCGCGACGAACAGCGACCCGGCCAGCAATTCGTCGATCCGGGCGGCGATCGCGCCGAACGGCGGGGCGCCTCGAACCATCGCGTCGGAGATGCCGGTCAGCGTCTGGATCGCCGGAGGTATCGGGACGCCCGGATCGACGAGCGACGACCATTCGGTCACGCGGGGATCGCCGCCGGCCGGATCGGCGTCGACGCGGACGACCCCGACCTCGGTGACCCGGTCGGCGGACGCGCGGGTCCCGGTGGTCTCGACGTCGACGAACGCGATGGCGGGGGCGAACAGGCGCATCCGGTGCCGCAGGGCGGGGGGGGGTTGACCGACGAACGATCGTTCGTTATGGTACCACCATGTCGAACGATCGTTCCTACCTGGAAACGCTGCAGGACTACTACGCGCGACACCGCGCGTTGCCGTCCTACGCGTCGATCGGCGGCCTGCTGGGGCTCAAGTCCAAGTCGTCGGTCGCCGCGCTGGTTGCCCGCCTCAAGCTGGCCGGGGTCCTCGAGTCGACGCCCGACCGCCGGCTCGCGCCGACGCGCAGGTTCTTCGCGCGGCCGGTCGCCGATTCGGCGGTGCGCGCGGGTCTGCCCGAGCGTGTCGACGACACCGCCTCGGATGCGCTCACGATCGACGACTACCTGATCGAGCGACCGTCGCAGACGGTGCTGATCCGCGTCAAGGGTGACTCGATGGTCGACGCCGGCATCCTCGATGGCGACCTGGTGGTGGTCGAGAAGCGGCCATCCGCCCAGAAGGGCGAGATCGTCGTGGCGATCGTCGACGGTCAGTTCACGCTCAAGCGCCTCGACGTCGAGCGCGGACAGTTCATCCTTCGCGCCGAGAACAAGGCCTACGCGCCGATCCGGCCCGAGGGGGCGCTCGAGATCTTCGGCGTGATGGTCGGGCTCGTCCGCAAGACCTGACGCGCGACCTGGCGAGCGGAACGAGTCCGCTGCGCGCGCGCCGCCGGGACCACCGGCTCCGGCGCGGGGATCAGGCGGCCATGACGCGATTGCGTCCGGCGGCCTTGGCCCGGTAGAGCGCTGCGTCGGCCGCCGCGAGCATCGACTGGCCGTCCGCCAGGCCGGTGTCGGCGCACCAGCCCACGCTCACGGTGATCGCGAGGCCGTGCCGGAGGCTCGCCCAGTCGTGGCGTTCGAGCGCCAGCCGCACCTTCTCGCAGGCGGCCTGGGCCGCGTCCGCACCGGTCTCGACGAGCAGCAGCACGAACTCCTCGCCGCCGTATCGCGCCACGAGATCGGTGTGCCGGACCGACGCGGCGAGCACTCGGCCCACCGCCTTCAGCACCTCGTCCCCCGCGACGTGGGTGTAGCGGTCGTTGACGTCCTTGAAATGGTCGAGGTCGGCGATCGCCACGGTCAGCGGCCGCCCGTATCGGGTCGCGCGCTCGAATTCCTCGGTGAGGCGCTCGTCGAGGCGGCGACGGTTCGCGAGCCCGGTCAGGCTGTCCTCGCGGGTCTCGCGCTCGAGTTCGACCAGCAGGCGCGATTTCTGCGCATCGGCAGCGGCGAGTTCGAGGTTCAGCGCGCCCAGGCGGGCGTTGGCGGTCGCGAGTTCCTGCTGCTTGGCGCGGAGCAGCTCGGCTTCCCGTTGCGCCGCGGAAAGCTGGTAGCGGATCGACAGGGACTTGAGCTGCCGGTCCGAGGCCTCGGAGAGCAGTGCCCGTTCGATCGCATGGCTGGCGCGCAGGTGTTCGAGCGCGCGCCCCGCGGCGCCGGTGCGCTCGTGCAGCGCGGCGAGCGCGTCGTGCGCCTCGGCCTCCGCGGTGCGCAGGCCGTGCTGTCGCGCCGTCGCGAGGGCCGCGTCGAGGAAGGCGAGAGCCTCGGCGTCGCGGCCGGTGCGATCGCACAGGCGGCCCAGCGTCAGCGACGCGTTGACCGTACCCTCGACGTAGCCGGTCGATCGGGACAGGCGCAGCGCCTCGCTCAGCCGGACCTCGGCGTCGGCCAGCCGGCCCATGCGCTCGAGCGTCTTGCCGATGTTGTTGAGCGACGCCGCCTGACCGACCGCATGCGCGCACGAGCGGAAGCCCTCGTGGGCGGTCGTCAGCGTGTCGAGCGACTCGTCCAGGCGTCCCAGGTTCTTGAGATTGATGCCGATGTTGTTGAGCGTGCGGCTGCGCTCGGCCGGATCGTCGCCGGCGAGTTCGAGGCTCGACCGGTACCACTGCAGGCCGATTTCGGGCCGGCCGGCGCGCGAGTGGACCACGCCGATCGTACGCATGGTCGTCGCCTGCGAGCGGGCGTCGCCCAGCGCCTCGGCGACCGCCAGCGCGCGCAGGTGGTGGGAGAGCGCCTGCGGCGCGTCGCCCAGCGTGTCGTAGACGTTGCCGATCCCGCGCAGCGCGTCGGCTCGCCCCGCGTCGTTGCGGTCGGCTTCGAACGCGGCGAGCGCTTCCCGGTAGGCCTCGAGCGCGGCGGTCTCGTCCAGCAGGATCTCGGCGGCGCGTCCCTCGAGATAGCGCGCCCGCGCGCGCGACTTGCGATCATCGCGCTCGCGCGCCAGCGCGGAGCCTTCGCGCGCCAGGCGGGCCGCCACCTGCGCGTCGTGCGCGAGCGCGCGCTCCGCCTCCCGCAGCAGCGACGCGAGCTGGTGCTCGCGCGTGGCGGGCGACGGCACGGGCTCGGCGGCGCTCACGGGTCCGCCTTCCCTGGTTCGGCAATGACGGACGCCGGCGCGATTCGAAACCGCACGCCGACGGGATGGATGGCGTCGCCGCGCGATCGCGCAGCGACGGGCGCAGGGTCGTGGTCGGGCTTCATCGGCGAGTGGGTCCGGACGATTGTATG
Source organism: Burkholderiales bacterium (assembly GCA_020851255.1). Lineage (GTDB taxonomy): Bacteria > Pseudomonadota > Gammaproteobacteria > Burkholderiales > Casimicrobiaceae > VBCG01. The sequence goes on from JADZDA010000116.1 coordinate 29,967, forward strand.
CCACCGCCGCCGCCGCGCGGCGCGCGAGGAGTACGCTGCCGACATGCGGAGAATTCCCGGCGTGACGCTCAAGGACGGCACCGGCGTGCCGGCCCTGGGCCTCGGTACCTGGCGCATGGGGGAGGCGCGCGCTACGCGGGCGGCCGAAGTCAGGGCGCTGGTGCACGGCATCGAGCTCGGGCTCGCGCTCGTCGACACCGCCGAGATGTATGGCGACGGCGGCGCCGAGGAAGTGGTGGGCGACGCCATCGCCGGCAGGCGCGACCGCGTCTTCGTCGTGTCGAAGGTGCTGCCGCAGAACGCCGGGCGCCGGGCGACGATCACCGCCTGCGAACGCAGTCTCGCACGCCTGCGCACCGATCGTCTCGACCTCTACCTGCTGCACTGGCGCGGTGGCATTCCGCTCGTGGAAACCGTCGAGGCGTTCGAACGGCTGGTCCGCGACGGCAAGATCCGGCGCTGGGGTGTGTCGAATTTCGACGTCGGGGACCTGCATGATTTGGCCCGTACGGGGCGTCACGCATCCTGTGTCGCGAACCAGATCCTCTACCACCTGGCGCAGCGGGGACCGGAAGCGGGCGTACTCCGCGGCATGGCGCACGACCAGATCGTGGCGATGGCGTATTCGCCATTCGACCAGGGGCGCCTGCTGGAATCGAAGCCGCTCGCCGCGATCGCTCGCGACGCGGGCACTACGGCGCCGACGCTGGCGATCGCCTGGCTGCTGACCCGCCCCGAGGTCATCGCGGTGCCCAAGGCCGCGCGCATCGGTCATGTCGACGCGATCCGCGCGGCGATCGACTTCGATCTCGACCCGCGAGTCCTGGAGAAGCTCGACGCGGCCTTTCCGCCCCCGCAGCGGCCGACGCCGCTCGCCATGCTCTGACGCGCGCGCGGCGGCCGGGCGTCCTGCGGCACGCCAGGCGGTCGACCGTCCGTCGGGAGTTCCGGTGAATTAGCAAGCGAAATCAAACGGTTGAATTCGGTGGGCGACGGGACTGCAGGCGGTGGCACGCTTGCTGCTCCAACGGGGTCGAGGACGCAAGCCCAGGAACCCGACAGGAGACCGTTGTGAACTACACCCACTACGACTATCTGGATCTCGCGCCGGGCGCGTCGCCGGCACGCGTGGAAGCGGCCTACGCGCAGGTCCTGCAGCGCTACCAGTTCGGCTGGACGGACGCCGGTCAGGATCTGTCGGGGCTGGTGCGCATGATCCACTCGGCCTATCAGGTGCTCTCCGACCCGGTCGCGCGCCTCGCCTACGACGACCAGCTCGCGCGTGAAGCCGCGGTCGCGGACGCGGAGCTCAAGGAATCGCTCGATGCGGCGGAATCGGCGCGCGCGCGCTACGCCCAGGATGTCCCGGCGGCGCTGCGCGCGGTGTTCACGCCGCTCGCCGCCTGACCCGGGCGCGTCGATTTTCCGGTCGCCGCTTTTCAGAACTTCCCTCGACTGCCAACACAGCGATGCGGTCGGCGACCGTCTTTTCTTCCCAGCGCAGGAGGCCGTGCACGCGCCGCCAGCGCGCGTTGCGGGCGCGCACGAGCGCACCCGCGCAGCGCCGGGTGACGCGCGCGCCGAGGGCCCGCAACCGGGTGGTCGCCAGGGGATCTCGGCCGGTGCGCGCGATCCCGGCGGGTTACCTGCCGGCACGTCGGCACTGAGCCGCGGGCCGGACGCGGCGGGTCGGCCGTACGGACGAAGGCGCGCATGGGCATCGCAGGGCACGATCGGGACGCTGGCGCCCCGTAACGCGATACGAGGAATGAACGTGGAACGCTGCATCGACTGCCACTACTACGATCGTCACCAGCCCCACGGGGCCGCGAACAAGTCGGCGCATGCCGGGCAATGCCGTCGGCAGGCGCCGGCGCTCTCGCCGCTCAACGCGAAGTCGTACATGATCGAAGGCGTCTGGCCGACGATCCGCGACGACGACTGGTGCGGCGAGTGGAAACTGCGTTCGCGCCGGGCCGAAACCCGCGTCGCCGACGGGCTGATCGGAGCCGGCATGGCCGTCGCGACGCCGATGCCGCGCGCCGGGAGCGCCGCGACGTCGCCTAAGATGATCGGCGCGGGGCACGGCGACGACTGACCGGTCGCCACGGGCTTTGCCGGCGCGGTCGGTTCGGCGCGTCGCGCGAGGCTCATCCGGTGAGCCGCCGGGCTGGTAGAGTCGGCCCGGTTCCCATTTCGCCGTGGCGGCATGCGCCGTCACGGTACGACCAGCGATGTCCGACGCCCTCGCGAGCCTGGCCGCGGGCGCAACCGTCGTCACGCCCAACCGGCGGCTTTCGCGCCATCTGATCGACGCGCACGATCGCGCGCAGGTCGCGGCGGGCCGCCGTGCGTGGCCGTCGGCGCGGGCGCTGCCCTGGACCGCGTTCGTCGCGGCGCTGGACGACGAGGCGGTCGCGGCCGGCGCGCTGGCGGCACGGATGCGCCTCTCGCCGCACGCCGTCCTCCTGCTCTGGCGCGCGGCGATCGAGGAAGACGCGCAATCGGTGCCCGAGGCCGGGGCCCTCGCCGAGCTCGCGGCCGAGGCCTGGGCGCTGGTGCACGCGCATGGCACGGGCGCGGGGATCTGGCGCGCGTGGGCCGGCCGCGACGACGAACCGGCCGCGTTCGCCCGGTGGGCCGAACGCTATCAGGCCGCGCTCGACGCCCGGCGTGCCATCGACCTGGCGATGGTGCCGGATCGCGTCGCGCGCGCGGCCGGGGCGATGGCGTCGTGGCGAGACTGCCGCATCGGCTTCGCCGGATTCCTCGACTTCGATCCGCAGCAGCGCCGGGTGGTGGACGCGCTCGAACGCGCCGGCGCGCGCGTCGACCGTGTGTCGACGCTGGGGGACACGCCGGCCGGCCCGCGGCGTGCCGAGTTCGCCTCGTCGCGCCGGGAACTCGTCGCGGCGCTCGCCTGGGCGCGCGCGGAGGTCGAACGCCGACCGTCGGCCCGCGTCGGCATCGTGGTTCCCGATCTCGCACAGCGCCTGGCGGCGGTGCGCCTGGACGCGATCGACGTCCTGGGGCTCCCCGGCGAGGACGCGGACCGCTCGCCGGCGTGGAATCTGTCGCTGGGGGCGCCGCTCGACTCGGTGCCGATCGTCGCCGCCGCGCTCGACCTGATCGCGCTGGCCTGGCGTGCGCTTCCCGTCGGCCGGGCCGCCGCGCTGCTGCGCTCGGCGTACGTCGCCGGCGCTGCGGATGGCACCCGCCTGCGGCGCGCCGGTGTCGAGCGCGAGTGGCTCGAGCGAGGTGTCGATCCGGTCCGGATCGGTGATGCGATCGGAGCGCTGCAGGCGCGCGACGACGCGCTGGCACCGCGGCTGGCGGCGATGGCCGCGCTCGCGAAGCGCACGCGCCGCGCCACGCGGCACGGATGGATCGACGCCTGGCGCGAGGCGCTCGCGATCGCCGGCTGGCCCGGCGATCGACCGCCGGGGAGCGCCGAACACCAGGCGCGTGGCGCGCTGGACGGACACTTCGCGGCCTACGCGGCGCTCGACGGGCTGGAGTTGCGCGGGCGCGGCGAGTTCGCGGCCGGCGAGGCCTGCGGCGCGGTCGCCGGAATCCTCGCGTCGTCGCCGTTCCAGCCCGAGTCCCCCGATGCGCCGATCCAGATCCTCGGGCTCTACGAGGCGGTCGGCCTGCCGTTCGACGCGCTGTGGATCTCCGGCATGAGCGACGAGATGCTGCCGCGCGCGCCGCGCCCGCACCCTCTGTTGCCGGCCGGCTGGCAGCGCGCGCACGGCGTGCCGCGCAGCGACGCGGCGCGCGAGCTCGCTCACGCACGCGACATCGCGTCCTGGCTGCTGCGCGCGGCGCCCGACGTCGTCGCGAGCCACGCATCGGCGATCGACGATCGTCCGGTGTCTCGCTCCGCCGTCTTCCCCGAGGTCGCGGTCACGGCCGCGCCGGAGCCAGCGACACCGGCCCGCGCGCAGTTCGATGCGCGGCCCCGGCTGGAACGCCTCGCCGACGACGTCGCCCCGGCCTGTGCGCCGGGCGAGCGGGTACGGGCCGGGTCCGGGTTGGTCGCGGCGCAGAGCGACTGCCCGTTCCAGGCGCTCGCCTCGAAGCGCTGGCGGGCCGATCCCTGGCCTGAGGCGGCGGCGACCCTGACGTCGATGGAGCGCGGCAGCCTGGTGCACGCCGCGCTGGCTTCGTTCTGGCGCGCCACCGCCGACCACGCGACGCTCGTGGCGCTGCGCGCCGACCCCGCGCGCTACGCCGCGGCGAGGCGTGCCGCCGCGTCCGAGGCGATCACCGGATTCGACCCGGCGCGCTGGGGGCGCATCCCCGGGGCGGTCCGCGCGCTCGAGGAGGACCGCCTCGCGCAGGTCGTCGGCGAGTGGCTCGCCGTCGAGGCGGCGCGACCGCCGTTCGCGGTGGTCGGCGTCGAGCACCAGGCATCGCTCGCGCTCGCGCCGTTCACGCTCGACCTGCGGCTCGCTCGCGTCGACCGGCTCGCCGACGGCGGCGTGGCGATCCTCGACTACAAGACCGGCGGTGTCCCCGGCATCGCGGCCTGGCGGGCGGATCGGCCCGAGGCGGTGCAGATGGCTCTCTACACGCTCGCCTGGCGGGCGGCGAATCCCGCGGAGCCGGTGCGCGCGGCGGTGATGGGAGAGGTCAGGCGCGGCCAGGTGCAAGCGACCGGGCTCTACGCGGACGCGGGCGCGCGCTTCGACGATCGTCCGGGCGGGCGCGAGCCCGTGGTCGTGGACTGGCCGGAGCTCGAAGCGCGCTGGAACGGGCTGATCGGGGGGCTCGGGGCGGCGTTCGCGCGCGGCGACGCGGCCGTCGTCCCGCGCGAGCGCGGCGTGTGCCGGCACTGCTCGCGGGAGTCGCTGTGTCGCATCGGCACCCGGCCGGCGACGGACGAGGAGGGCGGCGCATGAGCGCCGGCTCCGGCCCGTCGCTGCCCGTCCAGGACGAGGCGGCGCGCCGCGACGCGCTCGACGTCGCGCGGTCGTTCATCGTGCAGGCGCCCGCCGGCTCGGGGAAGACCGAACTCCTGATCCAGCGCCTGCTCGCGCTCCTGGCCATCGTCGACCGGCCCGAGCGGGTGCTCG